>NZ_CP070491.1:3670000-3970000 GCF_016925495.1 Methylococcus sp. EFPC2
TCCTCCCAGACCCACCATTGAGGGGTCATAGCTCAGCTGGGAGAGCGCCTGCCTTGCACGCAGGAGGTCGGGAGTTCGATCCTCCCTGACTCCACCATAACTCAAGTGATCGGCGATTGATGAGCCGCAAGCAGTATGAACCGAGTAATGCTTGCGAGTCATCATTTGTGGATGACTGTTCTTTAACAATTTGGAAAACGTACACTGTAATGCTCAGTGAAGATGGCCTTGAGCCATTGGAGCGAAAGCATAACACGCGAGATGTCAGCATTGCTGTATGACTTCAAACTTTTTGGGGTTATATGGTCAAGTGAATAAGCGCATACGGTGGATGCCTAGGCGGTAAGAGGCGATGAAGGACGTGGCAGCCTGCGAAAAGCTTCGGTGAGGTGGCAAACAACCTGTGACCCGGAGATGTCCGAATGGGGAAACCCACCTGTCATAAGACAGGTATCCTGCAGTGAATACATAGCTGCTGGAAGCGAACCGAGGGAACTGAAACATCTAAGTACCTCGAGGAAAAGAAATCAACCGAGATTCCCCAAGTAGTGGCGAGCGAACGGGGAGCAGCCCTTAAGCATCAGTAAGATTAGTGGAAGCGTCTGGAAAGTCGCGCCATAGTGGGTGATAGCCCCGTACACGAAAATCTTACTAATGTGAAATCGAGTAAGGCGAGGCACGTGAAACCTTGTCTGAACATGGGGGGACCATCCTCCAAGGCTAAATACTCCTTACCGACCGATAGTGAACCAGTACCGTGAGGGAAAGGCGAAAAGAACCGCGGTGAGCGGAGTGAAATAGAACCTGAAACCGTATGCGTACAAGCAGTGGGAGCCTACTTTGTTAGGTGACTGCGTACCTTTTGTATAATGGGTCAGCGACTTACTTTCAGTGGCGAGCTTAACCGACTAGGGGAGGCGTAGCGAAAGCGAGTCTGAATAGGGCGATTCAGTCGCTGGGAGTAGACCCGAAACCGGGCGATCTATCCATGACCAGGGTGAAGGTGCGGTAAAACGCACTGGAGGCCCGAACCGGGATCTGTTGAAAAAGATTCGGATGAGTTGTGGATCGGAGTGAAAGGCTAATCAAGCTCGGAGATAGCTGGTTCTCCTCGAAAGCTATTTAGGTAGCGCCTCGTGTATCACTCTCGGGGGTAGAGCACTGTTACGGCTAGGGGGTCATCCCGACTTACCAAACCGTTGCAAACTCCGAATACCGAGAAGTGCAAGCACGGGAGACACACGGCGGGTGATAACGTTCGTCGTGAAAAGGGAAACAACCCAGACCGCCAGCTAAGGTCCCAAAATCATGGCTCAGTGGAAAACGATGTGGGAAGGCACAGACAGCCAGAAGGTTGGCTTAGAAGCAGCCATCCTTTAAAGAAAGCGTAATAGCTCACTGGTCGAGTCGGCCTGCGCGGAAGATTCAACGGGGCTCAAGCCATGTACCGAAGCTGCGGATTTGACGCTCAGCGTCAAGTGGTAGAGGAGCGTTCCGTACGCCTGAGAAGGTCAACCGTAAGGTTGGCTGGAGGTATCGGAAGTGCGAATGCTGACATAAGTAACGATAATGCGGGTGAAAAACCCGCACGCCGAAAGCCCAAGGTTTCCTGCGCAACGTTAATCGGCGCAGGGTTAGTCGGCTCCTAAGGCGAGGCCGAAAGGCGTAGTCGATGGAAAACAGGTTAATATTCCTGTACCTGTTACAACTGCGATGGGGTGACGGAGAAGGCTAGGTCAGCCGGGTGTTGGTAGTCCCGGTTTAAGCGTGTAGGCAGGGGTTTTAGGCAAATCCGGAACCCTAATGTCGAGACGTGATGACGAGCTCGTAAGAGCAGAAGTGATTGATGCCAGGCTTCCAAGAAAAACCTCTAAGCTTCAGGTTGTAAGAGGCCGTACCAAAACCGACACAGGTGGGCAGGATGAAAATTCTAAGGCGCTTGAGAGAACTCGGGTGAAGGAACTAGGCAAAATGATACCGTAACTTCGGGAGAAGGTATGCCTCAAGTAGGTGAAGTGACTTGCTCATGGAGCCCAACGAGGTTGCAGTGAAACGGTGGCTGCGACTGTTTATTAAAAACACAGCACTCTGCAAACACGAAAGTGGACGTATAGGGTGTGACGCCTGCCCGGTGCCGGAAGGTTAATTGATGGGGTCAGCCGCAAGGCGAAGCTCTTGATCGAAGCCCCGGTAAACGGCGGCCGTAACTATAACGGTCCTAAGGTAGCGAAATTCCTTGTCGGGTAAGTTCCGACCTGCACGAATGGCGTAACGATGGCCACACTGTCTCCACCCGAGACTCAGTGAAATTGAAATCGCTGTGAAGATGCAGTGTACCCGCGGCTAGACGGAAAGACCCCGTGAACCTTTACTATAGCTTTGCACTGGACTTTGAATCGACTTGTGTAGGATAGGTGGGAGGCTTTGAAGCGCAGACGCCAGTTTGCGTGGAGCCAACCTTGAAATACCACCCTGGTCTATTTGGAGTTCTAACCCAGGTCCGTAATCCGGATCGGGGACCGTGCATGGTGGGTAGTTTGACTGGGGCGGTCTCCTCCCAAAGAGTAACGGAGGAGCACGAAGGTGCGCTCAGCGTGGTCGGAAATCACGCACAGAGTGTAAAGGCAAAAGCGCGCTTGACTGCGAGACAAACACGTCGAGCAGGTACGAAAGTAGGTCTTAGTGATCCGGTGGTTCTGTATGGAAGGGCCATCGCTCAACGGATAAAAGGTACTCCGGGGATAACAGGCTGATACCGCCCAAGAGTTCATATCGACGGCGGTGTTTGGCACCTCGATGTCGGCTCATCACATCCTGGGGCTGTAGTCGGTCCCAAGGGTATGGCTGTTCGCCATTTAAAGTGGTACGCGAGCTGGGTTTAGAACGTCGTGAGACAGTTCGGTCCCTATCTGCCGTGGGCGTTGGAGATTTGAGGGAAGTTGCTCCTAGTACGAGAGGACCGGAGTGAACGAACCTCTGGTGTTCCGGTTGTTTCGCCAGAAGCATTGCCGGGTAGCTATGTTCGGACAGGATAACCGCTGAAAGCATCTAAGCGGGAAGCCCCTCCCAAGATAAGATCTCCCTGGGACCTCGAGTCCCCTGAAGGGCCCTGGTAGACCACCAGGTTGATAGGTTGGGTGTGGAAGCGCAGTAATGCGTGAAGCTAACCAATACTAATTGCCCGTGTGGCTTGACCATATAACACCCAAACAGTTTGGTGAAAGCCAACAGGGTGTCTGACATCCGCGAAGTGTACGTTTTCCAAGACATCGACAAGGCCTAAGGCCTTGCCGATGAACAACAAAAGCTCCAAAAGCTTAACCAGTTTTGCCTGGTGGCCAGAGCGAGCGGGAACCACCCGATCCCATCCCGACCTCGGAAGTGAAACCGCTTAGCGCCGATGATAGTGTGGACCCCCATGCGAAAGTAGGGAACTGCCAGGCACCTAACCCCTAAACCCCCGCTCTTAAAATCAAGACGGGGGTTTTTTATTGCATCACTCTCGGCAAAAACCTCCACACTTACCATCTTTTCCGAAATGGCCGAGCGCTCACCGGCCGTAGTCGGCTTGAACGTGCCGAAAACCGGTGCTCGACAGGCTGCCGAGGGCGGATGAGATTGTGCGGCCCGACGCTAAGAAGCCGCATTGCCCTCCTCGAAACCCTCAATCAGGTCGGCGAGGGTCGCCTCGCGTCGGATACTGCCGATCTTCAGCGTGTGAGGAGCTCTATGCGACGGCGGGCGTTTGTTGGTGTGCCACCACAGGCCGGCAGTCGGCCCGGGGCCAAGAAAGCAAAAAGGGTAGCCCCGCGGGGCTACCCTTTTCACATTGAGTGGTGCCGGAGATAGGAGTCGAACCTACGACCTTCGCATTACGAATGCGCTGCTCTACCAACTGAGCTACACCGGCAAAATCCAAAACTTGTTCAAACCGTATCTGTATAACCTCGCCATCAGACGGCCCGAAAGCCTTGTACCCGCGCCTGCTGCTGCCTCAGCTACCACAACGCAGCGTCACGATTAGGAATGCGTGGCTGTACTGACGGGGCCATACGGGTACTATCTAATCATTTTAAGGAATTAAGCGCTCACGAACAAGCTACCGTTGCGAAATGCTAGTAGCGCGATGCGTAATAGGCATTGTCAGGATATGCAAGGCGTCGTCATGGGCTGGGTGGACGGCGTATCCAGTGGATCATGTATCGTGACATGTTAATGGTTTGGGCACTTGTTCGGTGTTTTAGCTGTCTCTACCATGCAGGCAACCTTATGCAGGAGCTTCGCCATGTTATTTCCCATACGGGACGTTAATCCAACCGTACGCAGACCGGTTGCCACCTTGGCCTTGATTGGCTTGAACGTCGCGGCCTGGATATTCGTGCAAGGCTGGGGCAGTGGGCTGCCTCTGGCGCAGTCGCTTTGTTCCTACGGCTTGATACCGGGGGAGTTGCTGGACCTTGCCTCGATCGGCACCGTGATACCGCTGAGCGGCGATGTCGGCTGTGAACTGGGAGAAGGATGGGCGCCTTCCTTGATCACCCACATGTTTCTGCATGCCGGCTGGTTTCACCTGATTGGCAATATGTGGTTCTTATGGGTGTTCGGCGACAATGTCGAAGACGCCATGGGGCCCGGGCGCTTCATCGCGTTTTATTTGCTGTGCGGACTGGCGGCCGCGGCGTTGCAGATAATGACCCAGCCGGGCGCGTTGATTCCTATGGTCGGCGCTTCGGGAGCCATAGGCGGGGTATTGGGCGCTTATGCGAAGTTGTATCCACGCGCCTACGTGGTGAACTTCGTGTTCTTAGGGATATTTTTCACCACCATCGCCCTGCCGGCCTTCGTGATGCTGGGATACTGGTTCTTCATCCAGCTCCTGGGTGCCCTGCCCGCGCTGCAGGGGCCGGGGGGCGGGGTGGCTTTCTGGGCGCATATCGGCGGATTCGTCGCTGGATTGCTGCTGGCCGGCCCCATGCACAGGTCGGACTATTACGCCCAGCATATCGCGCAGTCGAAAACCTGGCTTTGAGCACCCCGTTGCGCAAGCCCCGCCGCGTGCCCGCCAGCATTGTTTTCGTCGGTATGTTCGCGCTGGCCTATCTTGCCGTAAGCGCTCATCGCAGCGCCAGGGTGAGCCACGGCATCGCTTTCGTCGAAGCAGGCGAGTTGGAAAGCTTGGTGCGGATCAGCCCGGTTCCCGTGCTGGTCGAGTTTTGGGCGAGTTGGTGCGCTTACTGCCAAGAACTGGATGCGCCTTTGAGTCGTCTGGCGCGTCGCTATGCCGGCCGCTTGAAGGTCGTGAGAGTCGATTACGACGCGAGTCTCGCGGCTAGGCAGGCTCACACGGTCACCGGCCTACCGCTTATGTTGATATTGAACAAGGGCGAAACACTCGCGCGCCGCCAGGGCGGCATGAGCGAAGACGAGTTGTTCGATTTTGCAGCCAGAGCCTTGAGTGGGGGCGAAAAAAGTGGCGGGCAGAGCAACTGCACCTTGGGGCCGGGCGCCCTGCCGATCTGCGAATGAACGGCAGGGCGGCGGACGTCAGGGCTTCAGGGTTCGGACGCCGGTTTCCGAGCCCAGCAGGACGACGTCGGCCGGCCGCAGGGCGAATATGCCGACGGTGATCACGCCCGGTATGTTGTTGAGGGTGCGCTCCAGTTCCGGCGGATTGACGATGCTCAGGTTGTACACGTCCAGGATCTGGCCGCCGTTGTCGGTGACGCAGCCTTCGCGCCATTGAGGCTGGCCGCCGAGCTTGACGATTTCGCGGGCGACGTAGCTGCGCGCCATCGGGATGACTTCGACCGGCAGGGGAAACTTGCCCAGCACGTCGACATATTTGCTCTGGTCGACGATGCAGACGAACTTGCGGCTGGCGCCGGCAATGATCTTCTCGCGGGTCAGCGCGGCGCCGCCGCCCTTGATCATTTGAAAAGCCGGGTTCACTTCGTCCGCCCCGTCGATGTAAACGTCGAGATCGCCGGCGTCGTTCAATTCGAGGACCGGGATGCCGATCTTCTTCAGCCTTTCGGAGCTGTTGATCGAGCTGGATACGGCGCCTTCGATGTCGCCTTTCAGGTCGGCCAGCAAATCAATAAAATGGTTCACGGTCGAACCCGTGCCCACGCCCAAAATAGAGACTCCCTTCACGTAGTCCAAGGCGGCTTCCGCGACTTTTTTCTTGAGTTCGTCTTGCGTCATCTTTAGTCCTATCAGCGGTTTGTTAAGCGCCGGGATGATACTCCGGCCGCGCCGGGCCTGTCATGCGCCCCTATCCGAGAGAACGAATGATACAAAAATATATCGAGCGCATATTGCGCGCCCGCGTCTACGACGTGGCCATAGAAACCCCGCTGGATCACGCGCGCAATCTGTCGCGCCGGCTCGGCAACGCCGTCTACATCAAGCGTGAAGATTTGCAGCCGGTGTTTTCCTTCAAGATCCGCGGCGCCTACAACAAGATCGCCTCGCTCAGTCCGGAAGAACGGCGGGCCGGCGTGATCGCGGCCTCGGCCGGCAATCACGCCCAGGGCGTGGCGCTATCGGCGCGCCAGTTGGGCATACGCGCGCTGATCGTCATGCCGTGCACCACCCCGGCCATCAAGGTCCAGGCGGTGCAGAGCCTGGGCGGGGAAACCGTGCTGCACGGCGACTCCTACGACGAGGCCTGCGAACACGCCTATACACTGGCGGAGGAGCAAAAGCTGACTTTCGTGCACCCTTACGACGATCCGGAGGTTATCGCCGGGCAGGGCACCATTGCCATGGAAATCCTGCGCCAGCAGCGCGACGGCATCCACGCGATCTTCGTTCCCGTGGGCGGCGGCGGTTTGATCGCCGGCGTGGCGGCCTACGTCAAGTTCGTGCGTCCCGAGATCAAGGTCATCGGCGTGGAGCCCGACGACTCGGATTGCCTGCACAAGGCGCTAAAGGCCAAGCGCAGGGTGACCTTGAAGCAGGTCGGCCTGTTCGCCGACGGGGTGGCGGTCAAGCAGATCGGCAAGGAGACTTTCCATCTGGCCCATCAATACGTTGACGAGGTGGTGACGGTCAGCACCGACGAAATCTGCGCGGCGATCAAGGACATCTTCGACGACACCCGCTCCATCGCCGAGCCGGCCGGGGCGCTTTCCGTCGCCGGACTGAAAAAATACGTGGAAAGGGAGAATTTGCAGGGGCAGTGCCTGATCGCCATCGATAGCGGGGCCAATATCAATTTCGACCGCCTGCGCCATGTGGCCGAACGCGCCCAGGTCGGCGAACAGCAGGAACTGCTGCTGGCGGTGAGCATACCCGAGCGGCCGGGAAGCTTTCATGCCTTTTGCAGCGCGCTGGGACGGCGCAACATCACCGAGTTCAACTACCGCTATTACGATGCGGCGGACGCTCAGGTCTTTGTCGGGGTGCAGATCGCCGACGGCCGGCGCGACGGGGAGGCCTTGATCAAGGAATTGCGCACGGAAGGGTTCGAGGTCACGGACATGAGCGGGAACGAAGTGGCGGTCGAGCACATCCGCTACATGGTCGGCGGCCATCCGCCCAAGCTGCTCGACGAGATCGTCTACAGCTTCGAGTTTCCCGAGCGTCCCGGCGCGTTGCTCAAATTCCTCTCGGGACTGGGCGGACGCTGGAACATCAGCCTGTTCCATTACCGCAACCACGGCGCCGCCTTCGGCCGGGTATTGATGGGCATCCAGGTGCCCAAGACCGAGCGGCGCGATTTCCGCGCGTTTCTCGAAGAGCTCGGCTATGCCTACCGGGAAGAGACTGACAACCCGGCTTATCGACTGTTTGCCGGGGGCGGGAAAAAGACGTAAGGCAATCAGCCAAGCAAATTGGCGATCAATCCGCTCCAGCGAGCGGATTGCCTGTGTGCCTGCAGTCGCTGGGCTATGACCACGGCACGTAGTTCCTCCAGTGCCGTTTCGAAATGGTCGTTGATTATGAGGTAATCGTATTCGTTGTAATGCGACATTTCGGCGATGGCGTCACGCATGCGGCGGGCGATGGTGCTTTCGTCGTCCTGTCCCCGTCCCCGTAACCGGCTTTCCAATGCCTCGCGCGAGGGCGGCAGGATGAAGATGCCTACGGTTTCCGGCATCAGCGCCTTGATTTGCCTGGCGCCCTGCCAGTCGATTTCCAGCAGGACGTCGTGACCTTCGGTTAGCGCGGTTTCCACCGTCGCGCGCGCGGTACCGTAATAGTTGTCGAACACCTTGGCGTGTTCCAGGAAGGCGCCTTCGTCGATCATACGCTCGAAGCCGGCATGGTCGATGAAGAAGTAGTCCTGACCATGCCGTTCACCGGCGCGTACCGGGCGGGTGGTGTGGGAAACCGAAACGGTGAAGCCTTCCAGGCTTGCACGCAATTCTCTGACCAGACTGGTTTTGCCCGCGCCGGACGGCGCGGACACCACAAATAGGACGCCCTTATTCATTAGTTCGCTCGGTATCTCGAAATCCCGCAAGGATAGAGCATAAGACAGCCGGTAGGCTATAAGGCGTCGAGTCGCTTGAGATCGTGATCTTCACCCGGGCGTTTCGCGGCCGTTGTTTTCCGAGTGCGGCGGCGGCGATGCCCAGTGGGGGCTGCGCTACGGTATCGTCCAGGCTAGGCCGCGACTAAGCTCTTCGGCCGGCTTCTGTGGCTGGGGACAAAAAAACCCGCCGAAGCGGGTTTTTTTGCTACGGAGCACAAGGTCCGTTTAGGCGGCGCTGCTGCCGGCGACATCCCCGCGTGCTTCTTCGATCAGGGGATCGAAACGCTTGATCTGAGTTTTACCCAGGGTAATCAGTTCGAGGCCCAGATCCCACAGCAGACGGTAAAGCCGCGGCTGGCGCGAAACAGCCAGGGACACGTAGGTCAGGGCGGCGATGCCGGCCAGTACGGCCAGCAGGGCCGGCAGACCGAACAGCGTGAGGATGCGGGTCACATACCACAACACGGCGAGTGCCAGCATCAGCAGCAGGCCGAAATAGACGAGCACGGCGATGGTGAAAAAGACAAAGGTCACGAATTGCAACACTTTTGCCAGCAGCAGATTGAGTTTCATGGTGTATCGTTCCTTACCGTTTTTGATTTGAGATCGGGCTTGTACGTCGGTTCGGCGGTCTGGTGCGGGCACTAACCTCGGGGCGCCGCCTTATATTTTGGGCATCGGAAAAATTTTTGCGCATTCTATCACAGCATGCGACGGA
This sequence comes from Methylococcus sp. EFPC2, assembly GCF_016925495.1. Taxonomy (NCBI): domain Bacteria; kingdom Pseudomonadati; phylum Pseudomonadota; class Gammaproteobacteria; order Methylococcales; family Methylococcaceae; genus Methylococcus; species Methylococcus sp. EFPC2. Next base: position 3,679,201 of record NZ_CP070491.1, read on the forward strand.
GTCATTTTCCGCTCGTCCCCGATCCGGCCTAGGCGCCGGAGCCTGATGCCCCGATAGCCGAAACGACGGGCGGACGATAGGGATAGGTCTCGCCCGCACGATCATCGATCCGGATCGAAGCGCTGGTCTCGGTCTCAATCGCCGGTTCTCGGCGCCGGTTTTCTTTTCCGGATCGGCCGGGCACCGGTCGGCGGTTCTTCGCTCCAGGGGCGTATCCTGATCGCCTTGCCCATGATGAAGGTCCGTTCCAACCGTTTCAGCACGGCCGCAGGCAAATTGGGCGGCAGGCTGACAGTGCTGTAGGTGTCCTGCAGCTTGATATGGCCGATGTCCTTGCCCGGTATGCCGGCTTCGTTGGCGATGGCCCCGACGATGTCCTTGGGATTGACGCCATCCGCCCGGCCGACCTCGATCCGGTAAAGCGCACCGCCGTCATCACGCGGCCGGCCCTTTTCTCGGCGTGGCCGTTCCTCGCCGCGATCGCGGACAGCGCGTGCTTCGTATCGGTCGCCGGACTTTTCTTCGGAAGTGGGCTTTTCTTTCTCCGCCGGTACCAGGGGGCGGTCCTTTTGGGCCAGGAAAGTCAGGGCCGAAGCGATGTCCAGCGGCGACAGGCTCTGTTCCTTGCCCAGTTGCTGTACGAACTGGCGGTAGAAGCTGAGCTCTTCACCTTCCAGCGTGCTCATCACCAACTGCTTGAACTGTTCGACCCGGCGTTCGGCGATGTCTTCCCGCGTCGGCAAGCGCATTTCCCGAATGCGGTGGCGCGTGGCCTTTTCGATGGCTAACAGCATACGGCGCTCACGCGGTGCGACGAACAGGATAGCGTTACCCTTGCGCCCGGCGCGTCCGGTACGGCCGATGCGGTGGATGTAGGCTTCGGTGTCGTACGGGATGTCGTAGTTGACCACATGGCTGATACGTTCCACGTCCAGGCCGCGCGCCGCCACGTCGGTAGCTACCACGATGTCGAGCGATTTTTTCTTCAGCCTCTCGACGGTCTTTTCCCGCAAGGCCTGACTCATGTCGCCGTTCAGGGCCGACGCCGCATAGCCGCGGGCCTCCAGCTTTTCAGCCAATTCCTCGGTCGCCACCTTGGTGCGCACGAAGATGATCATGGCGTCGAAGTCTTCCACTTCCAAAATACGGGTCAGCGCGTCCAGCTTGTGCACGCCGGAAACCGGCCAATAGCGCTGGCTGATGGCCTCCACCGTCGCCGTTTTGGCCTGGATGCTCACTTCCTTGGGGTCGCGCAGATGCTTGCGGGCCACCTTGCGGATGGCTTCCGGCATGGTCGCGGAAAACAGGGCGACCTGCCGCTCGGCGGGCGTGTGTTCCAGTATCCATTCCACGTCTTCGATGAAGCCCATCTTGAGCATCTCGTCGGCCTCGTCCAGCACCAGGGTGTGCAGGCTGTCCAGCGAAAGGGTCTGGCGCCGCAGATGATCCATGATGCGGCCGGGTGTGCCGACGATGACATGGACTCCGCGCTTGAGCTGGCGCAACTGGGTTTCCATCGACTGCCCGCCGTAAATCGGCAGGATATGGAAGTCGGGCAGATGCCGGGCATAACTCTGGAAGGCCTCGGCGACCTGGAGGGCGAGTTCCCGCGTGGGAGTCAGCACCAGGGCTTGTGGCTCGCGGCGGGTCAAATCGATGCCGTTCAATACGGGCAAGGCGAACGCAGCGGTTTTACCGGTACCGGTTTGTGCCTGGCCGAGCAGGTCGTGGCCGGCGAGCAGAAAGGGGATGCTCGCCGCCTGGATCGGCGAGGGCGTTTCGTAGCCGACTTCGGCAATGGCCTGCAGGATGGGCGCGGCGATAGCCAGTTCGGAGAAGCTGGCGGGGGTAGTTTGGGTGTCTTGCATCAGGTGGGGTAACTCTAGGGTGGAACGGTAGCGCGTCGCTGCGCTGGGAAGGTCGGTCCGGTAAGTTGCGCGGGATAGATGAAATAAAAAAGCAGGCCTTTGGGGGCCTGCTTTTCGGCACGCACGCCGGAGCGCGCGTTACAGGATGGTTACGTTGTCAGCCTGCGGGCCTTTTTGACCCTGGACTTCAATGAAGCTGACCGCTTGGCCTTCCTTCAAGGTTTTGAAACCACTCCCGTTGATGGAACGGAAATGAACAAACAAATCGCTACCTTGGTCGCGCTGGATGAAACCGTAGCCCTTTGTTTCATTGAACCACTTAACGGTTCCTCTTTGCTCTTGTGACATGCTCGAAATACTCACTAACTGTAAAAACTACCCGCCGCCCCTAAATGAGCCGACGACTTTTTCACTGCAAGGAAACGGTGATGGTAGGGGCAGGGGAGTCTTTGTTTGGCGCAAAGGCACTCTGACTCGACCGCAACGATCCACGGATGCAGTATGGCTAGCATACCTAAGCGGTATGGCCATTTCAACATAAGTAGAATCGCTATTTTTTGAGCCTGCAACTTGGTGGGCGGATAACCGCTGTCGGTCCCGGCTATTCCGGATTTTCTCCACAAAATCGGAGGATAAACCTGTGGATAAGTTTGTGAAAAAAGTTGCGAGCCCAGCACGGCCCAGTCTTTTCCTGAACTGGCCAAAATTTGCCGATCATTCCATTATTCAGTGCTTTATTTTATAAGCGAATGATAAATAAGCACTATTTTTAGCTTTCTTGGCATGGTGCGTGTTATTGCTGAATTGAGGGCCGATTTGCGCTGGATTTCGGCTAGGTAAGACGGGCGGTGGATAAGTCGCGCGGCGGCGCGCAATTCCCACGCCGGCTCAAGGCATTATCCGAGTGACGCGAGATGGCGGCGCAGCTTATCCAGGGTAAAGGCGGCAGCGATCAGGTGGCGGCGATAGGGTTCGCGCTCCAGCGGGCGGTCGAAACCGAACAGGCCGGTCGGCGTAAGCAAGGCGAGGTGTAAGCCGGCGGACTCGAACTGGACGAGCACATAGTCCGCACCGGTTTGTTCGCGGAGGCGTTGTGCGGCCGCCGCCGCCCCGGACACGGCGGAGTCGAACGTATCCAGGGCGAGTGCCCGGGTCATGGCCTCAGTGTCCGGGTAAACCCGGCATTCCCGCAGACCCGTAAGTCCGGCGCAAAGGTGCGCCAGCTGGCCGGCGCTGACGGTTTCCGCGATGGCCAGGCTGGCGTTGCGCCGCGACAGCATGCGGCCGATCACGGTGGCCAGATCGCCGCCCTCGTCACCCAGACCGTCGATGCTGAAGACGCCGTCGCCCAGCGCTCCGCGGATGTTTCGCAGCAAGGCCTCGACCGCGGTGAGGTCGATTTCGGTGGGCAGGCGCAGTTTTACATGGACTTCCGGCCCGACGACGCAAAAGCCCAATTCGGCGTTTACCGGCAAGGAAACCTGATCCATGCGCGCCTGCAACATCGATTCGCCGACACCCACCGTGCGGAGCACGATGCTACGGGGTGGCCGGAAAGCAAAGCGCTGCGTAAGCCGGGGGCGTACTTCCGCGCCGAAGATTTCCCGCATTTCCATGGGCACGCCGGGGAGAAAATAGAATCGGCAGCGCCCGTGCGCCAGAGCGAAGCCCGGCGCCGTGCCCCAACGGTTGTCCAATCGCTGGGAGCCGGCCGGCAGCAAAGCCTGCTTGCGGTTGGTCTCCGGAGCCACGCTGTTGCGGCTGGCGTACCAGGCTTGTATGGCCCTCCAGGCTTCGTCATCGAGGCGGAGCGGGAGCCCGAAAGCCTGCGCCACGGCCGCCGCGGTCAGATCATCCACGGTCGGTCCCAGGCCGCCGGTGCACACGCAGCAATCGGCCCGGTCGGCGATTTCGCTCAGCAATCCCGCAAGGTCGCCGAGCCGGTCGCCCACGATGGTGTGGCGTGTCACATCGAAGCCCAGGCCGACCAGTTCCTGGGCCAGCCAGGCCGCGTTGGTGTCGACCACCGAACCGGACACAACTTCTTCGCCCTGCGATAGGATTTCGGCCTGGGGAAAATGTTCGGTCATGTTGGTCGGAACAGGTGCGTCTGGGGTGAGGACTTTGCCATGAGCGAGGCTATTTTGCGATGAAAAAACCTGTCGTCGTCATCGGGATGGGAGAGATGGGCGACTTGTTCGCCCGCGGATTCTTGAAGATCGGGCATCCGGTTTACCCGTTGTTACGGGGTATGGACGCCGAGGAACTGGCCGCCGAGATTCGGAACCCGGAATTGGTGCTGGTCGCCGTCGGAGAACACGAGTTGCATTCGGTGCTCGAAGGACTCCCCGAGGTCTGGCGCGACCGGCTGGGGTTGTTGCAGAACGAATTGCTGCCCAGCGACTGGTTGTCCCGCGGCATCGCCGATCCCACCGTCATCGTCGTATGGTTCGATAAAAAAAAGAACCGGCCGTTTGTGAACGTGTTGCCGACTCCGCTGTGCGGCCCCCGTGCCGATCTGGTGCTTCGAGCCTTGCAGGCGGTCGAGGTGCCGTGCTTTGAGGTTCCGCCCGAGGCGCTGCTCTACGAGCTGGCGCGTAAGAGTCTTTACATACTCACCATCAACATCGTGGGCATCGTGATGCCGTCCGGCGCTTCGGTCGGCGAGTTATGGGAACATCATCGCGAACTGGCCGAGAAGGTCGCCGGGGAAATTATGGATATCCAGGCGCATTTGATGGAAACCCCGCTCCCCCGCGCCAGATTGATGGCCGGCATGCTCGAAGGTTTCGACGGAGATCCCGGGCATATTTGCATGGGCCGCAGCGCCGCGCTGCGTCTTCGGCGGGCCTTGCGGCAGGCCGAGCGGGTGGGCGTGGAGACCCCGGCCTTGCGGCGCATCGCCGACGCTATGGCATGAGTCGGGCGATCGCTTTCCCGTCGCGCGCGTGCTGCCGGCCGCTTAGAATGGGTTTTCAGGTCAATACGCTCTTGGTCGATTCGCGCAACTTGTGCAAGGTTTCCTGTGCGGCTTCGAAATCGAACAGCTTGATCTGTCGCGCGAGGGTCTCGCCGTGCCGAGCCAGCACGGGCAGCAGTGGCTCGATTCGATCGCGGAACAGCACGATCGCGGCAGTGTCGCTCCGCGCCAGCAACTCGTCGAGCTCGTCCAGCACGCTGTTCAGGTGTTCGGGGTCCGGCATCGGGATCGAGGCGGGACCGTCGGGCGGCAAGGGTGGAAGGGTCGCGGCCAGCATGCCCAGTTCCCGATCCATGGCGTCCAGGTCGTCGGCCGTCGTGTTCGGGTCGGAGGCCGTCTCGCGGCCGGATTTGAACGTGATTTCCAGGCGCCCGGCGATTTCAGCGAGGGGTTTGATGCCCAAGGTCGCCGCGCTGCCTTTGAGCGTGTGCGCCAGATGCCGCGCGTCGATGTGGTCGCCGTCGGCCACGCAGGCGCGGAGTCGGGCGATGTCGCCGGCATGGGTTTCGACAAAATGGTGCAGCAGTTCCAGATAAAGGGCGGCCTTGCCGTTGAGTGCGGCCAGGCCGCGCGCCACGTCGAGGCCGGGTAGGTTGACCAGCGGTCCGAGAACGGCTTCCGACGCGCGGGTGTCCGGCTGGCTGGCCCGTTCGGTGGCGGTCCTCGCGGCGTGCGGCGAGGCCTCGTCTCCATGCGGTAGCCAGCGACACAAGGTGGTGCAGAGCGTGTCCAGATCGACCGGTTTGGCGATGAAGTCGTTCATCCCGGCCGATACGCAGTCCCGACGATCCTCGTCGAAAACATTGGCGGTCATCGCGACGATGGGAATGGACGCTTTCCCGGGCAGGGCGCGTATGGCGCGCGTCGCATCGAGGCCGCCCATGATGGGCATTTGCATGTCCATGAGGATCAGGTCGTACGCCTGGGTTTGCGCTTTCTGCAAGGCCTCGAGTCCGTTTGTCGCCGTGTCCACGCTCAAGCCCAGGCCGTGCAGAAGTTCCAGCGCCACTTCCCGGTTGATGTCATTGTCTTCCGCCAGCAGGAGGCGCGCATGTCGCGGATTTCGGCGCAATTCCATTTCGGCATCGGCGCAGCCGCAAGGTGCGGCGGGGACGATGCCGCGTCCCCGCCGTAGCCGGGCGGTGAACCAAAATGTGCTGCCTTCTCCGGGGGTGCTGTCGGCGCCGGCATCGCCTCCCATCATCAGTGCCAGGCGCCGGGTGATCGCCAGTCCGAGCCCGGTGCCGCCGTATTTGCGGGTGGTCGATGTGTCCGCCTGTTCGAATGCCTGGAACAGCCGGGCCAGGGTTTTGGGGGCCACGCCGATACCGGTGTCTGTCACCTCGAAGCGCATCAACAATTCGTCGCCCTCCTCGGCCAGCAGTCGGGCGCGCAGGATGATGGAGCCTTCCGGGGTGAATTTGACCGCATTGCTGGCGTAGTTGAGCAAAGCCTGGCGCAGCCGGGTGGCGTCGCCGCGCAGCCACGGGGGGACTCCGTCGTCGTCCATCCTCCAGACACGGAGTCCTTTGGCCAAGGCCGCGTCGAGTATCATCGAATGCACATGATCCATGATGGAGGCCAGCGAGAAATCATTTTGCTCCAGTTGCAGTTTGCCGGCCTCGATCTTGGACAGGTCGAGGATGTCGTTGATGATGGACAGCAGATGGCGGGCGGAGCCGTCGATTTTGTCCAGGCGCTCGGCCTGCGTCGCGGTCACGCCGTCCCGTTGCAACAGATGGGTCAGGCCGAGGATGGCGTTCATGGGCGTGCGTATCTCGTGACTCATATTGGCCAGGAACGCACTCTTCGCCAGGTTGGCGCCTTCCGCCTGGGTCTTGGCGGCCATCAGTTCGCTGGTGCGCAGGTTCACCAGTTCTTCGAGGTGGTGACGATACTGTGCCAGTTCTTCGGCAACGCGTTTTTTTTCGGTGATGTCCTCCTTGACCGCCACGTAATGGGTGATGCGTCCGTCGGCCTGGCGCAGGGGCGTGATGATGGCGAACTCGATATATTCGCTGCCGTCTTTGCGCTGGTTGGTGAATTCTCCGCTCCAGGCTACCCCCCGGCGCAAGTTTTCCCACAATTGGTGAAAGGTTTGCGGCGGCGTCTTGTCGGATTTCAGAACTCTGGGGTTACGCCCGATCACATCCTCGCGGCGGTAACCCGTGGTATTGAGGAAGGCCTCATTCACGTATTCGATATTGGCGTCGAGGTTGGTGATGACGATGCTCTCCGGGCTCTGCTCCACGGCCAGGGCGAGCTTGCGCAACTGCTCTTCGGCTTGTCGGCGTTCGGAGACGTCCAGGAGGAAGCCGATGACGGCGGGACGTTCCCGATATTCGAATGCCCGCCCGTGCACCTCGACGTCGATGCGGCTGCCGTCGTGCCGCAGCCCGGTAAAGACATAGCGCAGGTCGACGAGTTCGTGATCGAGTCGCTTCCTTATGTTCTCCATCACTTTTTTCCGGTCTTCCGGGCTGACGAGATTCAGGACGGGGACTCTGTCGATCAAGGCATCCGCCGATTCATAGCCGAAAATGGCGGCGAATCCGGGACTCACATAGCGGAATCGCCCCCCTTGAATGATATAGATGCCGGCCAGCGACTGCTCCACCAGGGCGCGGAAGCGGCTTTCGCTCCCGCGCAAGGCGGCTTCGGCCCATTTCTGTTCCGTGATGTCGCGGGCGATGCCGAAGGTGCCGATGACCTTGCCGTCGGCATCGCGCAATGGCCCTTTGGTGGTCATGAAAATCCGTTTCCCCTCCGCCGTATCCAGGGTTTCCTCATAAGCGAGCATGCGGTTTTCGTCTATGACCTGGCGGTCGAGCGCGATCAATCGCCGAGCCTGTTCGGCAGGGAAAACCGCGAAGTCGTCGAGCCCCAGCACTTCGTTCGCCGGTTTGCCTATGGCGCGGCTAGTGGCGGGGTTGATCAGGATATAGCGGCTCTCCAGGTCCTTGGCGAAGATCGCATCGTTCGAGCCGTCGGTGATTGCGGTCAAAAGATTCAGGACGCGCAGGCGTTCCGCCTGTAATTCCTGCTGGCTGGTTGCCGATTCCAGTTGCCGGCGCTGGTGCAGCAGGCGCCACCCGGCCATGGCCGATAGCAGGGTTAGCAGGCCGGCGCTCCCGATCCAGACGGTGCTTTCGGCTATCTCGGCATAGATTTCGGCCTGGTCGAGCTTGGCCAGAAGATACCAGTCGGTGCCGTCTATCGCCCGTATCATCCCCAGGGTCGGAACACCCCGGTAATCCAGCCCTTCCACGGCCCTGCCTGGCTGGATCTCGCCCCGAAGTACGTGGGCGGCGATCAGGTCCGGGCTGGACACCGGGAGGCGTAGCTTGACGGCCGCGTCGGCACGGAACCGCAAGTCGTTGAGATACAGAATCTGGTCGCCGTCGCGGCGGAAAAGCAGGGTTTCTCCGCTGGCGCTGGGGGCGGGCCAGGTTTTCAGGGTAGGAAAAAGCCATGCCGACGGGTTTACGTGCAGGACGACGACGGGCTCGGAGTCGGCGGGTGCTTTGAGCGGTGTGACGAAGTCCATGCGTGGCTGGCCCACCTCGTCCCGGTAGGGGGGAGGCGCACGGACTCATGGGCCGCGACGGCGGCTGCCCTTACCTCGGGAGCGAGGGTGGGAGGCGCCATGGAGGAGCCCCACAAGCGTTCGCCTTGGGGACCGAGCAGGGTAATGGCGGCAAATCCGTTGCTCATTCCCAATTGTTCCAGACGGGCCGTCAGTCGTTCGCCGGCATGCGTATCGCCAGCTTCTTGCCAGAGGCGGTACTGTTCAGAGAAAAAATCGCTCGTCTGGACGAACGCCGCATCGTTCTGCCTTTCGGTTAGCCAGTCTGCGATCAGCCTGGCTTTCAGATCGGCGATGGCTTGCAGCCTGGCGACTTCAGTCTCTTTACGGTCCATCAATGTGTGGCCGATAGCGAAGCCCGACAGGGCGAAGACGACCACGGCGAGCAATACGAAGGGCAAACCTCGCGGCGGGGCGGCCGATGGGGCGGGGTGGCCTTGTACCCAGTGGCGCATCAGCCTATAGAGCAGCAGTGCGATGATGCCCACGTAAAACCAGCCTTTGAGCAGGCTGGCGAGCACGATGTGACTGGGAACCGTGTAGAGCGTGCGTATCGGGGTGCCCGTCCGCCAGGACCAACCAGCCGCAATCAGGGCGCAGACGACAACGGCGAGTAAAATCCGCCGGGTGCCGACGCGCTTCGGCGAGTGCTTGCGAGAATGGGGCTGCGGCGGCACGGCGGCGGGCGATGCGTTTAATCGCTGCGAAGCCGGCACCGGTGGCGGCTCAAGCGGGGACTCCGGGCTCCGGATCGCGATGCCGGTCGGCGATTTCGCAATAGGCGCCGAAGTCAGCGAGAAACGCATCGACCATGTCGGGGTCGAAATGCCGGCCACGGCCGTTCGCTACGATTTCGCGCGCCTGCTGAGGGGATAAGGCCGGTTTGTAGACTCGCTGCGATATCAGGGCGTCGAATACGTCGGCGAGCGCCATGATGCGCGCCGAAACCGGGATGGCATTGCCCGCCAAACCGTCCGGATAGCCGCTGCCGTCCCATTTTTCGTGATGCCAGCGCGTGATCTCCTTGGCGACGGTGAGAAACTCGAGGTTCATCTCGATGTCGCGTTCGGCCTGCTCAATGGCATCCGCTCCCAGTTGGGCGTGCGTTTTCATGATTTCCCACTCGGCCGGGGTTAGCGGGCCGGGCTTGAGCAGGATGTGGTCGGGTATGCCGACCTTCCCGATGTCGTGCAAGGGAGCCGAGCGCGTGAGCAAATCGATGTAGCGATCGTTGAGGGTGGCGGCGAAGCGGGGGTGCTCCCGCAGCCGGGTGGCCAGCCGTTGCACATAGCCCTGGGTGCGCAGGATGTGATTGCCGGTTTCCGGGTCACGGATCTCCGCCAGGCGGGCCAGCGCCCGGATGCTCACCAGTTGGACGACGTCGTTTTCGGCCATGCGGCGGACGATTTCGGCTTCGAGCGCGGCATTCTGGTCTTTCAGCCAGTCGCGTGCCTGCTTCGCTTCGAGCTGCGTGCGCACGCGGGCCAATACCAGGGCGGGTTTGATCGGCTTGCCGATATAATCGGCCGCGCCGATTTCGAGCCCGCGTTCCTCGTCTTCCGTGTCGGCCAGGGCGGTGAGAAAGATCACCGGGATATCCCGGGTGGCGGGGTTTTCGCGCAGGCGGAATAGGACTGAATAGCCGTCCATGTCCGGCATCATCACGTCCAGCAGGATCAGATCAGGCTTGGGCTGGCTGCGCGCCACGTTCAGGCAGCCTTTGCCCGAAGTTGCCGCAAGCACCCGGTAATATGGCCTCAGCAGTTCACTCAATACGTCGAGGTTCTCGGGCGCGTCGTCGACGATCAGTATGGTTATTTTCCTATTGACGTCCATGTTGTCCTCCGGACCGAGCGTGCCTGTATGAGTCTAGACCGCTTCCGACATTTTCGTACATCCAAGAAGGCGCTCCGGGTGCACTCAGATCGGACTGGTGCGATGTCTGCATTTGCACGAGGATGGCCCGGCTGCTACGCCGGTCCGACGCCTGCGCCATTGAATCCATCATGGCGTCCGTTTTATCCTGCGCCCGCGTTTCCCTGCCCGGAGATTTCCCCGCTTGAATTTTTTTGTCCATCTGCTCGCCGCCATGGTGTGTTTTTGTCTTTCCACGGGCGCCGTCGCCGAAACGACCGCCGAAGAGGCGCTTCAAGTGTTGGAGAATGAGTGGGCCGAGGCCTTCTACCGTCTCCCCGCTCGCCAGCAGACTGAAAAGTTCAACGCCTTGTTGCCGCGCATCCGCGAGTTCAAGGCGCGCTATCCCCAGCGTGCGGAGCCCTTGATACTGGAGGCCGTGGTGCTATGCACCCTGGCGGCTTCGGATTGGGGCTTCAGCTCGCTGAGCCGGATCAACGAGGCGCGCGCATTGCTGATTGCATCCATCGATTTCGATCCACGGGCCATGCACGCTACGGCCTATATCACGCTGGGCAATCTCTATCACCGTCTGCCCGGTTGGCCGATCTCATTCGGCGACGACAAGTTGGCCCTGCAATATCTGGAGGCGGCCCACCGGATGTTTCCCGATTCGCTGGACAGCAATTACTTCCTCGGCGATTTCTGGCTGCACGAGGACGAGTACGACAAGGCCCTGCCTTATCTGGAAAAGGCCGAGTTGGCGCCGGTTCGCGCCACGCAACGCCTGTCCGACGAGAAACTCAAGGAAGAACTGAAGGTCGCGCTGACCGCGGCGCGTCAGCGCAAGAGCCCGCACACCGACTTCTTCTCCGATCTGCTGCCGGATATCGACAACTAGCCTCCCAAACTGCCTCGCCCCGAGGCCTATGCCGCTTGGTTTCCACGGGCGAGAGGGGTAGAGTCGGAAGCGATCGGGCCCGGTTTCGGCCCGGCTGAACGCTTCGGATCGCAAAAGAGGAGTCCTTGCCATGGCCGAGCCGCTCACCATCGCCCTATCCGGCGACAAAACCCTCGCCCTGTTGCCGGCCCTGGCCAATCGCCACGGCTGCATCACCGGTGCCACCGGCACCGGAAAAACCGTCACCCTGCAGGTGTTGGCGGAGCGATTTTCTGCCATCGGAGTGCCGGTCTTCCTGGCCGATGTCAAAGGCGATCTGACCGGCATCAGCCAGGCCGGGAGCCTCACGCCCAAACTGAAGGAAAGGCTGGCCCAATTGGGCATGGACGAGCCGGTTTGGAAGGCCTGCCCCGTGACGTTGTGGGATGTATGGGGCGAACAAGGCCATCCGGTACGGGCCACCATCTCCGACCTGGGGCCGTTGCTGCTCTCGCGCCTGTTGAATCTCAACGAAACCCAGGAAGGGGTGCTGAGCCTGGCTTTCAAGATCGCCGACGACAACGGCCTGCTGCTGCTCGATTTGAAGGATTTGCGCGCGGTGCTGCAATTCCTCGGCGACAACGCGGCCCGCTTCAAGACCGAATACGGCAATATCTCGGCGGCTTCGGTGGGCGCCATACAGCGCGGCTTGCTGCAAATCGAGGAGCAGGGCGGGGACCGCTTTTTCGGCGAGCCCATGCTCAACATCGAAGACCTGATGCAGACCGATGGCCAAGGGCGGGGGGTGGTCAACATCCTGGCCGCCGACCAACTGATGAACAACCCCAGGCTGTACGCCAGTTTTCTGCTGTGGCTGCTGGCGGAGTTGTTCGAGAATCTGCCGGAAGTCGGCGACCGGGATAAACCCAAACTGGTTTTTTTCTTCGACGAGGCCCATCTCTTGTTCAACGAAGCGCCAGGCGCCTTACTGGAAAAGGTCGAACAAGTCGTCAGGCTGATCCGCTCCAAGGGGGTCGGCATTTATTTCGTCACCCAAAATCCTTTGGATATACCGGAGAAAATCCTGGGCCAGTTGGGCAACCGCATACAGCACGCCTTGCGTGCGTTCACGCCGCGCGACCAGAAAGCGGTGAAATCGGTTGCCGAAACCATGCGCGCCAATCCCGCGCTCGATGCGGAAAAAGCCATTATGGAGCTGGGTGTGGGCGAGGCGCTCGTCTCCCTGCTCGACGAAAAAGGCGTGCCCGGCATCACCGAGCGAGCCTACATCCGCCCGCCGGCCAGCCAGGTCGGCCCCATCACACCCGAGGATCGCAAGGCGCTGATCGCCTCGTCCCTGGTGGCCGGCGTGTACGAGCAGATCGTGGATCGCGAATCCGCGTTCGAAAAGCTCAAGGCCAGGGTGGAGGCAGCGGAACCAGCGGCCTACGAACACCCCAACCCGCCCCAGGCGCCCGTCGGCGGCGGGGGCCTGCTGGAAGGCTTAGGCGACGTGCTGCTCGGTTCGACCGGACCGCGCGGCGGACGGCGCGAAGGCGTGGTGGATAGCTTGCTGAAAACCGCCGCCCGCACGGCGGCGCGTGAGATTACCCGTGGCCTGTTCGGTTCGCTGCTGGGCGGCCGCCGCCGCTGAGCTTTTGTCAGCGCGGCTTGGGCCGGTTGATCAGGTAGTACACCAGCGGCACCACCAGCAGCGAGAATGCGGTGGAGGCGAAGATGCCGAAGATGAAGCTCCAGGCCAGGCCGGAGAAGATCGGGTCCAGGGTGATGACGAAGGAGCCGAACATCGCCGCGCCCGCGGTGAGGAAGATGGGCCGCAAGCGGGTCGCGCCGGCTTCGATCAAGGCCTCGATCAATTCCATGCCCTGTTCCCGCAACCGCTCGATGAAATCGATGAGGATGATGGAATTGCGCACCACGATACCGGCCAGAGCGATCATGCCTATCATGCCGGTGGCGGTGAACAGGATGGGATTGTCATAGCCGGATACCGGGCTGGTGAACAGGTTCAGCAGCCAGAAGCCGGGCATGATGCCTATGATGGTGAGAGGGATCGCCACCATGATGATGAGCGGCATCCCCAGCGAGCCGGTCTGAGCCACCAGCAGCACGTAAATCATCAACAGGGCCGCGCCGAAAGCCAGCCCCAGGTCGCGGAACACGTCCACGGTGATCTTCCATTCGCCCTCGCCGGCCAGGTCCACCGAGTAGCCTTCCGGCAGCGGCTTGGCTTCCTCTATGTCCCACCAGTCGAACACCGCTTCCACCGGGCTGCGGCCCACCATCTCGGCGGTCACATAATTCAGGCGCTTGAGGTTCTTGTGGTAGATGGTGCGGTCGACCTGTTCCTCGGCGATCTCGCCCAGTTCGCTCAAGGGGATCAGCGAGCCGTCCGCGCCCTTGACGCGCAAGGCCAGCAATCCGGCCATGCTCGATCGGTCGGCGCGGGTCAGGCGTACGGTGATTTCCAGAGGCTGGCGTTCGCTGGGGATATGCACGGTGCCCGCCGTCCCGCCGCTCAGGGCCAGTTGCAGGGTTTCGGCGACGTGATTCACGCTGACGCCCAGCAGCGCGGCCTTGGTCCGGTTGAGACGGAAGTGGATTTTGCGTTGCGGCTCATCGACCAGATCGTCCACGTCCTTCACGCCGGCGATGGCGGCGATGTCCGCGCGCACGCCTTCGGTCACCTTGGCCAGCTCGTCGTAGTCCCGATCCAGCGGGCCGTAGACTTCGGCCACGAAGGTCGAAAGCACCGGCGGGCCGGGCGGAGTTTCCACGATCTTCACGTTCGCCCCGTGCCTCTGGGCGATGGCTTCGATGTCGGGCCTGATCCGCAGGGCGATCTGGTGCGATTGCTGCTCGCGTCGCTCCTTCGGTAAAAGATTGATGCGAATCTCGCCCGCATGACCGCCGGCGCGCAGATAGTAATGCCGCACCATGCCGTTGAAGTCCATGGGCGAGGCGAGGCCGACATAGCTTTCGTAATCGGTCACTTCGTTGACCGTGGCGAGATAGGCGCCGAGCTCGCGGGCTGTGGCGTCGGTGGCTTCCAGCGTGCTGCCGCGCGGCAGGTCGATCACCAGCTGCAACTCGTTCTTGTTGTCGAAGGGCAGCAGCTTCAGCGGCACCGCGCGGGTGACGGCGAGCATGGCCGATGCCGCGAATGCGATCACCACGCCCCACAGAAACAGCTTGCCCCGGCCTGGATTTCGCAGCAGTCCGCCCAAGGCCCAGTCGTAGAAGCGGTAAATGCCGCTCGTCTTCACATCGAAGGGCCGCTCGTCCCCTTTGCCGTACTCGCTCTTGAGTAGGTAATAGCTGGCCCAGGGCGTGACGGTGAAGGCCACCAGCAGCGACATCAGCATGGCGATGGGCACGTTGAAGGCCATGGGCGCCATGTAGGGGCCCATCATGCCGGTGATGTAGAACAGCGGCAGGAAGGAGACGATGACCGTGAAGGTGGCGAAGATGGTGGGCGGCCGGACTTCGTCTACGGCGGTCAAGGTGGCCTCCAGCGGCGGCTCCTTGCGCAGCTTGAAGTGGCGGTAGATGTTCTCCACGTCGACGATGGGGTCGTCCACCAGCAGGCCCAGCGACAGGATGAGCGCGAACAGGGTGACGCGGTTGATGGTGTAGCCGAATACCAGGTCGAACAGCAGGGTGACGCCCAGGGTCATGGGCACCGCCAGCGCGACGATGAGAGATTCTTTCGGGCCCAGTGCCAGCGCCAGCAACACGATGATGGTCGCGATGGCGATGCCCAGATGCTTCACCAGTTCGTTGACCTTGTGGTTGGCGGTTTCGCCGTAGTCGCGGGTGACTGTGACCGCCACGTCTTCCGGGATCAGTTGGCCGTACAGCCCCTGCACGGTGGCGATGGTTTCTTCCGCCACGGCGACCGCGTTGGCGCCCTTGCGCTTGGCGACGGCGAGGGTGACGGCCTGGCGTTCCTTGCCCGCTTCGATGGGCACGCTGCGCTTTGCCCATCCTACCTCTTCGGCTCCCCTCTCCCTCTGGGAGAGGGGCTGGGGGCGAGGGAGCAGGGTCTTGCTTTCCGCTGCGGCGGGTCCGAAGCCGATGCGGGTATAAGTCTCGGTTTCGGCCGCCGCGTCGCGCACCTCGGCTACGTCACGCAGATACACGGGGCGGCCGCCATGGGTGTGAACGACGGTGTCCGCCACTTCTTCCGGCCGGCTGAAAGACGGTCCCGCGTCCAGTTGCACGATTTGGTTGGAGGTCTCGTAGCGTCCGGCCTGCAGGCTGACGTTGGCGGTTTTCAGGGCGCTCAGCAGTTCGTCCAGGCTCAGGTCGTGGGCGGCCAGCTTGGCAGGGTCCGGATAAACCCGTACACGCCGGGTTTCGCCGCCGACCACGCTGATCTTGCCGGTGTCATGGACGCCGCCCAGCTTGTCCTTCAACTCGTCGGCCAGCCGGCGCAGCGCGGCCGCGTCGTAGACCGGATCGGCCGAGGACAGCGTCAGGGTCACGATGGGGACGTCGTCGATCTCCACCGGCTTGACGGTCCAGCCCGTCACGCCGGGCGGGATGATGTCTTGGTTGGACATCAGCTTGTTCCAGACCTTGACCAGGCTGTCCTCGCGGTCCTCGCCGACGTAGAAGCGCACCGTGACCAGGGCCTCGCCCTCGCGCGTGGCGGAATAGACGTATTCCACCCCGTCCACTTCGCGCAGCCGGCTTTCCAGCGGGGTGGCGGCGAGCTTCTCCACTTCTTCGGCCGAGGCGCCCGGCATGCGGACCAGGACGTCGGCGACCGGCACGATGATTTGCGGTTCTTCCTCGCGCGGCGTGAGCAGCAGCGCCGCCAGGCCGGCCAGCAGCGAGGCGATCAGCAGCAGCAGCGAAAGCTTGGAGGTGACGAAGATGCGGACGATTTCCGCGGTGTATCCGCGTTTGACGGCCTCGGTCATCGTGCGCCTCCCACCAGCACTTCGTCGCCTTCGTTCAAGCCCGACAGGATCTCCACCTGGCCATCATGGGGCTTGCCGGTGCGCACATGGCGCAGCATCGCTTTGCCGTTCGCCCACACGCGGACCGATTCCAACTGGCCTGATCGGTCTACCGCGTTAGCCGGTATCGTCAAGGCTTGATATGCGCCGCAGGCCTGTCTCAGCCAGGCAAAGCTGCCCGGCTGGACTTCCGCGACGCCGTCCAGACCGGTCTTGATGAGCACGGTGTGCGATTGGGGATCGGCGGCGGGGGCGATTTCTTCCACCCGGACTTCGTAGGCTGCGCTGCCCACGCGCGCGGTTAACGACGTGCCGACGCTCAGTCCGCTCGCACAGGATGCCGGAACGGCGACTTCGAGACGCAGGCGCTGGCGGGTCTGCACGGTCAGCACCGGCTTGCCGGGCGCGGCCAGATCGCCGGGTTCCAGCTCGCGCCGTACTACCGTGCCGTCGAAAGGCGCACGGATGACGGCTTCGTCCGCCTGCGCCTGGGCTTCGGCGATGGCCGCGCGGGCCGCGGCGACCTGGGCGCCGGCCGCGCGCGCCTGGGCCTGTGCGGTTTCCTGCTGGCGCGCGGTGGCGGCTTCCTTGCCGTACAGCTCCTGCACGCGGCGGGCATCGGCGTGGGCCCTGGCGGCTTCCGCTTCGGCCGCGACGAGAGTCGAGCGCGCCTGATTCACGCGGGCCTGCGATTCGGCGGCGTCCAGCCTGGCCACGATCTGGCCGGCCTTGATCGTATCACCCGCATTGACCGGAATTTCGAGTATGCGGGCCGGGATTTTGGGCGAGAGTTGGGCGACCGAGCGTGCGCTGACCGTGGCAGGCCAGTCGCGGATTTCCTCGACGGTGCGCAGCGTGGCTTTGACACGGGAGCCCGTGGGCGCCGGTGCTCCCTCGGCGGCTTGCGCATTGCCGGGCGGCGTCTTGCTGCGGAAGCCGCCTTCCATCCAGACCAAAAGAAGGATCAGGCCCGTGACGGCGGCGAGGGATTGTATCGCCAGGTTTTTGTTGTGTTCCGTGCTCATGGTTTTTCTTCAGGTAGGCTGGGGTGAGCTTGCGAGCCCCAACGGTGGGTCATTTCCAATAGCCGACCGCTTTCTGCAGATTCGCCTTGGCGACCTGGATGTCGTAGCGGGCGGTGACGGCACGGGTTTCGCTGCGGGCGCGGTCGGCTTCGGCTTCCAGGAAACGGGTGACCGTAGCTGCTCCGGCCCGGTATTCCTCGTTGACCAGTCGCAGGGCCTCGGCGGCGGCCTGGGCGGCATTTTCCGCGACTTCACGCCGGGCCTCGGCTTCCTGAAAATTGGCGCGCGCCTGCTGGATTTCGTCTTCGATCGCCAGCCGCGCCTTCTCCTGCGCGGCCCGGGCTTCGGCCAGCTTGCGTTCAGAGCCGGAAATGCGGGCGCTGACCGCGCCGCCGGAGAAGAGATCCACCTCGGCATTCACGCCCAAGGTCAGGTTGTCGTGCCGGAAATCGAATTCGGGTGAACGTTCGTTCAAGCCGTAGGCAGCGTAGGCATTGATGCGCGGCAGATGACCGCCTTTTTCGGCGCGCACCTCCTTTTCGCGCATCTCCACCACGCGGGAGGCGGCTTGCATCTCCGGTCGCCGGGCCAGGCCTTCGGCGATCAATTCGGCGAGTTCGTCCTTGATTTCGGAAGGCGCGGGCGTAGCGTTTTCCCGAACCGCCAGACGGTCGGCAGCCCCCAGACCCACCAGCCGCTTGAGGGCGGAGCGGGTGAGTTCCACGGCATTTTCGGCGTGCAATTCCGCCTCCCTGGCTTCGCTCCGGCGGACTTCCAGCGAAAGCACGTCCGCCTTGAGCCGGGCGCCCGCCTGATATTCATGGCGCGCGTGGCCGAGTTCATTTTCCACCGCCGCAAGAGAGCGGCGAGCGACTTCAACGTGTTGCGGGGCGGCCAGAGCCGCGTAATAGGCCGCCGTCACCGCAGCCGCAAGATCGTTGCGCAGGGCCGCGCGTTGCAGTTCGGCGGCTTCCACGCCCAGTTCGGCGGCCTTCTTGCGGTAATAGTCCTGTCCGCCGCGGAACAGCGACAGAGTGCCGACCAGTTCGGGGCGGAAGTTTTCCACGAAGCCGGGATTGTTGATGTTTTCAAAATGGCCGTTGTTGAAGCGGCGCTGAGAGACGATGGCGGAGAAGGCCATCGCCGGATCGTTGGAATAGCTGTAGCCGAGGCGGCCGGTCAGCTTGGGATAGAAGGCCGCGAGGGCTTCCGCGACCTGCGCCTGGGATTGGCCAATGCGCTCGGCCGCAGCCTGCATGTCCGGATTTTGGGCGTAGGCCAAATCCAGCAGTTGCGGCAGGTCCAAGGTCTCGGGTGCCGCCGGGCTCGGCGCCGCTCCATGCGCCAGACCGGCGGCAAGCAGGAAAAACAGGGCGAGTACGCGTTTCATCGGGATCACCTGAAGACGTCATGTCGGGTGGCACCTGGTGGGGCTATGCCGTCTGCCGGCGTGCCCCACCCGCGTGCCCATGCGCTGAACCCCGCCTATTTTTTCAGGCGCATGATGCCCATGGCTTTCAGCGTGAGCCGCTCGTAGGTGGGTTCGCTGATGCCCTTGCGCACCTTGCGCATGAAATATTTCTCGTAGGCTATCTTGGCCCAGTGCACCCATTTACCTTCGGACGACCATTGCACGTTGCGCGGCGGGATCTGCGGCATGGCCAGGAAGGCCACGCCCTTGTCGCCGAAATCGGCCAGGCACAGGGCGTTCCAGGTCGCCTTGTGGCTCGGTTCCTTGCCGTCCAGTTCCTCGCGGATGTTGTGCGCCGCGGCGGTGACCATGGATTCGATCATGTAGCCGGTCTTGGGCACGCCGGTCGGCACCGGGGTCTGTTCCTGCGGGGCGATGGCGATGCATACGCCGATCGCATAAACGTTCTTGTAGGTCGGATTGCGCTGGTGCTCATCGACCAGGATGAAGCCGCGCGGATTCACCAGCTTCTCGACACCGAACACCGCGTCCACGCCCTTGAAGGCCGGCAGCATCATGCTGTGCTTGAAGGGCAGTTCGTGTTTCTTTTTCTCCTGGCCGTTTTCGTCGACTTCGGTGACGTACAGTTTCCCGTCTTCGACGCGATCGACCTTGGCGTTGCAGATCCAGTCGACGTGCTTGTCGCGCAATTCGCTTTCCAGCAGGCTCTTGGTATCGCCCACGCCACCCAGGCCCAGATGGCCGATATAGGGCTCGGAGGTAACATAAGTCATCTTCACCTTGTCGCGGATCTTACGCTTGCGCAGATCGGTTTCGGCGATGAACAGGTATTCGTAGGCCGGGCCGAAGCAGGAGGCGCCCTGCACCGCGCCGATGACGATAGGGCCGGGATCCTGGCAGAAATTCTCCCATGCCTCGCCCACCGGGCCGGCATGGTCGACGTGGCAGACCGAAGAGGTGTGACCCTCGGGCCCTAAGCCCGGAATCTCGTCGAAGGCCAGTTTGGGGCCGGTGGCGATGACGAGGTAGTCGTAATCCACCGAACCGCCGTCGGCCAGTTCGACCCGGTTTTCGGCGGGGTGCACGCGCGCCGCCTTTTGCTGGATGAATCCTATGCCCTTCTTCTTGAATACCGGCGCCAGTTCCACCTTGATGTCGGACGGCTTGCGCCAGTTCACCGCCACCCAGGGGTTGGACGGCACGAAGTGAAAGGTGGGGGTGTCGGCGATGACAACCACTTCGTCCTGCTTGCGGGCGTTTTCCTTCATTTCGAAGGCCATGGGGATGCCGCCGATGCCGGCGCCGATGATGACGATCTTGGCCATGATGTTACTCCTCGAACGTACTCGTTGTGGGGTTGGGAAAGGACTGGGCCTGCGGGTTAGTCGGAACTCACCTTCGGGGTGGCTTGGCCGCTCCCGCTATTCGGCGTGATGGCGTCCGTGGCCCTCCATCGCGTGCCTGCCGTGGTCGTGCAGTTGTGCCGAGAAATAATGGTGGATCGCGCCCACCAGTGCCGGATCGTCGGCCGAATAATGGATCTGCGCACCGTCCGGCAGTTCACGATAGCGGAAGCGGATCTCCGCGGCCCTGGATTTCAGGACCGCGAGGCCCGGCATGTCAGCCCCATGTATGGCTTGCGGGCCGGAAAAATCACCTTGGGCGAAGCGCGCGGCGATTTCGGACAGGTGTGCGCGGATATGCCGGATTTGCTCGCTGTCGTTAGCGTCCTTGGCAACGACCCGTTGCACGCCGCCCGTCGGGGTGGCGGTGAAAATGTGCGAGGTCTTTTCCAGGTCGAAGGGCATGACTTGGGCGCCGCGTTTCGCCACCTCGTCCAGGCGCTCGGGCGCGGTGGGTTCGACGGCGCCGGCCGGGATAGCCAGCGTGGACAGCCACAGGGCGGGGATCAGCAGGGCTGGGCGGATTTTCCTCGCTAAGCCGTGGCGGGTTCGGGGATTGTCCAGGGTCTGGGGCGAGTACGGCATGGAAAGCTCCTGCGCTGTGAATATCAGTAATTGCTAATTAACAAGGATCGTGCCATGGCTCCATGGCTACTCGATCCCACTGAATATCAAGTCACAACAGGCTGTTTGGGTATTAGCGCTCCCTCGGATGTTTCATCGGATGCTCGCGACTGACTCTGCAAGACCCGGATTGAAACAAAAGTGAAACATTGGCGAAACGCGCTTGCGATATGCAGGGCTTGGCCCGGCCGTCGCGGGAGTTTGGACTTTCGAAGGCTCGTCTGGCAAGACTAAAGCCCGGGCCGCTAATCCAAGGATAGCTGGATCGGGACATTGGGAGGGGGCCCGCTCAAGGGGAGTATTCTCGCCGCCGTCAGTCACGCGAGTTCGGCGGTTCAACCCGCGGCGGCACGCAAGGGTCTGCACGCGTCGCGGACGTATGCCCTTTTCCGGCGCCGGGTGACGCCGGAAAAGGGCGGGCGGATTTATTCGACGAGGAATTCCCGCATCATGCCCATGTCCTCGTGTTCGAGGTTGTGGCAGTGCACCATGAACACGCCCTTGTGTTCCTTGAACGGCTTGATGATGCGCACCTTTTCGCCAGGCATGACCAGGACGGTGTCTTTCCAGCCGCTATCGATGAAGCCGTCGCGCACGGTGGCGTAGTCCTCGGCTTCTTCGGCGCCTATGGTGCGGCTGACGATCTGGAAAGGCTGTTCGTGTATGTGGATGGGATGCGCCATGGACATCATCATGCCCATGCCACCCATGCCACCCATGCCACCCATGCCACCCATGCCACCACCGCCCATGCTGTGGCCGCCGCTTTCCGGTGCCTTGGCTTCCTCCCCATGCGCGCCTGCTTGCGGCTTGTTGTCACCACCGCCGTGGCCCATTCCACCCATCATGCCCATGCCCCCCATGGCGTGACCGCCTTCCGGGGATTTTCCGCCGCCGCCGTGTTGCATGCCTCCCATCATACCCATGCCACCCATGCCTCCGCCCATCATGCCGTGCTGCATACCGCCACCCTGCGATTCGGTGGATTTGCCGGACTCGCCGTGCCCCGCCGGTGCTCCCTCGCCGGCTTGGCCGCCATGTCCGCCGGCGCCGCCATGGGCATGGAAGATTTCCACCAATTGCACGCTGTCGTAGGGGATACGCTCGCCGGGCTGGAAGTCGTTCGGCGCGTAGGGGCGTCCGTTGAGCAGCATCGCGCCGGGCGCCTCGGAAATCCCCAGGGCCACGGGCTTGTTCGGATTGGCGGTGTTTTCGATTTCGTAACGGGTGATCTTGGACAAGTGCGTCGGCAGGCTGGGGCTATCGCTTGCCTTGCGGGTGACGTGCACCGTGAAGATGGGGTAATCGCTGCCGACCGGCAACGTCTGGCCCATCATGCCGCCGCCGTGCATTCCTCCCATCATGCCCATGCCACCACCCATGCCATGCCCGCCTTCTTTGGACTCTCCATGCTGCATGCCGCTCATGCCCATTTTCGGCAGCACGCCGGAGAATGGGCGGCTGCGCATGACCAGTTGCGAGCCCACATTGCGGCCTGAGAAATCGGCCCAGACGTCGAGCCGCTCGCCCGGCGCGAGCATGACATAAGGCTTGTGCACCGGGGTTTCCAGCAATCCGCCGTCGACGCCGATGACGACCACGGGCGAGCCGTCGTCCCAGGCCAGCTTATAGATCCGCGCGTTGGAGCCGTTGAGGACGCGCAGCCGGTAGGCGCGGCTGGCGACGTCGAGGTTGAAATCGGGCCGGCCGTTGACCAGGATGCGGTCGCCGTGAAATCCGGTCATGCGGTCGTGCATGTGGCGTACGTAGACCAATTGGTTTCCCGCGTCGAAGCTGCGGTCCTGGATGACGATGGGGATTTCGTATTCGCCGGCGGGCAGGTTCAGGGCCTGTTCCTCGGTGTCGTTGATCAGCATGGCGCCGGCCAGCCCGTGATAGACCTGTTTGCCGGTGATGCCGTGGGTATGCGGGTGATACAAGATCATGCTCGCCCGATTGCGGATCTCGAATTCGTAAACGAAGGTCTGGCCCTTGTCGAGCGCATACATGGGATGGCCGTCCATCAGGGCCGGCACCGTCAGGCCGTGCCAGTGGGTGATGGTGGGCTCGTCCAGTTCGTTGCGCAGATGGACGCGGACCTTTTGTCCATATTGAAAGCGCATCAGGGGCCCCAGGTAGGAGCCGGGTATCGTGGTGAGGCTATGTTCCGGCCCCTTGATCAGTTTGCCCAGGTATTGCTGTACGCGTGTGGGCTGGCCGGGGAGGATGGAGACTTGCTCGTTGCGACAGATCAGCTCGAACTCCACGTCCGGGTTGAAGTCGGGCGATGCCTTGTGGGGCGTGCCCTTGGGCATCTCGCCCATGCCCTCCATGGCCCGCAGCCAGGATGGCAGGCCGGCATAGGCCAGCGCGCCGAGACCGGTCTGGGTTAGAAAACGGCGGCGCGATGGGTTGAAGAAACCTTGCATATTACCTCCTCGGACTGAGTCGTCTCTTGGGTTGTGATGCTCCGGTGGGCCGGAGTCTAGCTGTCAAGGCATGGGAACGCCCTGGAAAAACAATATGCTCAAAATTAGTTGAATTTCCTTCCGGTCGATACCACCCGGCATGACTGCCGGGTATACGCATTGATTGTGCCAGGACTGGGGCCGAGCTTGCTTGAGCCAAGTCCTTGTTATAGAAGTCCATGACGGGAACGCCTCGCCCGACACCGCGGGTTCCGTTTCATGCGCGGGTTCAATGGCCGCCCATATTGTTGGCATTGAAACCTCATTGCAACAAGCGCCAAGTCAGTACGGAGCAGATTCGCCGCCCGGTGCTCGTTCCTGCGCGCGGCAGGCAGGCCGCGGAGGTGTATCGCGAAGTTCGCTCGGCCGACGTTGCGGGCATACGGACAGCCTGATTAAATGACCCGATACTCGCTACTTTATCGGCGGCCCGCCATGAACGCCCCCACCCGAGATTTTATCCCGCTGAACATCGCCGTGCTGACGGTATCCGATACCCGCACCGAGGCGGACGACACCTCGGGCCGCGCCCTGGTCGAGCGGCTGTCCGCCGCGGGCCACACGCTGGCCGACAAGCGCATCGTGCCCGACGATATCTATCGGATACGGGCGGTGGTGTCTCAATGGATCGCCGAGCCTGAGGTGCAGGTGGTCATCAGCACCGGGGGAACCGGGGTTACCGGACGCGACGGGACGCCGGAGGCGGTCGTCGCATTGCTCGACAAGACCCTGGATGGTTTCGGCGAAGTTTTCCGGGCCGTGTCCTACGAGGAGATCGGCACCTCGACCATACAGTCGCGGGCCGTGGCCGGCGTGGCCAATGGTACCTATGTGTTCTGCCTGCCCGGCTCGTCCGGCGCCTGCCGCACGGCCTGGGACAAGCTCATCCAGGCCCAGCTCGATTACCGCACCCGGCCATGCAACCTGGCCGAGCTGATACCCCGATTGCTGGAAAACCGATAGCTGTAAACCTCTCAGGGAGTCTGAGCCATGATCCAATTGATATTCGCCGCCCTGTTTTTTCTAGGCCTGCACTTTGGCATCGCCGGAAGTTCCTTGCGGGTACGCAGCATCGAGGTGCTGGGAGCAAAAGGCTACCGGATAACGTTCTCCACGCTGTCCGTGCTCGGATTGTACTGGCTGGCCCATGCCTACCGCGCCGCGCCTTATGTGGAGACCTGGGGCCAGTTGAGCGGGCTCAAGCCGGTCGCCGCGCCGCTGGTGCTGCTGGCATTTCTGCTGGTGGTGCTGGGCGTGACCACGCCGAATCCCACGGCGGTGGACGGCGAAAAGCTGTTGCAAGAGGACGGTGCGGCGGCTGGCGTCCTGCGCATCACCCGTCACCCCTTTCTCTGGGGCGTGGCGATCTGGGCCTTCAGCCATCTGGTGGTCAACGGCGATCTCGCCGCGCTCATCCTGTTCGGCTCCCTGCTGGTGCTCGTGGTGGGCGGCATGTTTTCCATCGACGCCAAGCGGCGTCAGGCCTGTGGCCAACATTGGTCGCGCTATGCCGAAGCGACTTCGCTGTGGCCGTTTCAAGCCATCCTGGCGGGGCGCAATCGCTTGGTTTGGCGGGAGTTCAAGTGGTGGCAGTTGACCTTGGGTGTGGTGTTGTGGGCGGCGGTCATGCATTTCCACCGTGCCTGGTTCGGGGTTGCACCTTGGGGGTGAGCTTAGGACGCTGCGGTCGCCGGCTGCGCGATTCGGGGTGACGGCCGCCGGGCCCCGTGTTGGCTTAGGCGGCTTATTGGTCACCGCAGCGAGGCTGAACGTCGGTCTATTCGACTATTTGGCCCGGTTCACTGGAGCGTAAACCTGCCGTTGTCGGTAAGAAAGGCCCAGAGGTCGGGGTTTTTTTTGGCGACGCCGTCGAGCAGAAACTTGACTTCGATTATGCAAGGCTGCCGTTTGCCGTGGTAGTCGGAAAGCGGGCCTATGGGTGAAAAATAGATGCCGAAATGAGTTAGAAAGCGGATGAGCGCCGGTTCCATCACGGCGTACCAATGAGTCATTCCATGATGGCAGCTCATGCGGACCAAACAAGCGATCAGCGCCAGGGTGATATGCGGAAACGTCCGTTTCTCATCGGCGCTGGTGGCGGCATCGGCCGTATCCGCGCTGACGCCGGTTGTCGTGCCGGATTCGCCCTGCCGGCGTTTGAAACTTTTCGAAACGCAAAAGCGCGAGACCTCAGCGAGTTTCGTCCGGGGAACGCCACGAATGACGTCCAGGCGGTCGATGATGCAATGTGTTTCTATGGGGAAGAGGGTTTCCGGTTGAGTCGGGTGCGGCAGTATTAATCGCACGGTCGCGGCAAACTCCTCCGAGCGCCGATGTCTGATGAGACAGTGGGCCGAGGAGTCGTCGAACGAGTCTTTTTCCAATCCATCAGGATATTCGTCGGGGAGGAATCTCGTTTCCAGGCAATAGACTTGATAGCGGAGCCGGTACGCCTCGCGTTTTAAGAGTTCGTTATCGGCATGAACCATGTCGAAATAGACGTTGAAGGCGTCGCTTAAGCTATTGGACATTTCAGTCAAGACTCGTGGAGTGGTTATTGCGGACTAATCCGTGTGCCGACGTGCGCTCTACCCGGTTCAAATCATCCCTGGGTTTTTGGCTGAGTCTTTACTGGATTGCTTTAATTCGAAAGAGACAACGTAAGGAGCCATGGTTTGTCGCTCGAAGCGCTCGCTTACTGAGCGACCACGCAGCGGTTCCGCCCTTCACGCTTGGCGCGATAAAGTGCCTGGTCTGCGCGTTCAAACAACTGGTCCGGGCTGTCGCCTTCGAGGAACTGCGAGATGCCGCAGGAAATCGTTATGGCCACCGGTCTGCCATGGGAATTGAAGCCGCAGCACTCAATTTCGCTGCGGATATTGTCGGCTACCCTGCGGGCCTCCTCGCGGCTGCTTCCCGCCAGTATCATGACGAATTCCTCGCCTCCGAAACGCCCGACGAAATCGGTTTCGCGTATCTGCGCCGACAGTTTTTCCGCGATGGTCGCCAGCGCCTTGTCACCCGCCTTGTGGCCAAAACGGTCGTTGATCCTCTTGAAATGATCCACGTCCCATACGAGCAGGCTGAAAGGCGTGGCGAAACGTTTGAACCGTTTCATTTCCAGGGTGATCCGCTCGTCGTAGGCCAGCCTGTTGGGCAGTCCCGTCAGCGGGTCGCGCACGGCCATATTGTGTTGCACGCGCAGCTTGCTACGCAGTTGGGCGGTTTCCTCTTCCATCTCCTGCAGGCGCGTGGACAGCAAGGCTATCCGTTCCTCGGTTTCCCGGTGGCGCTTCTGCTCCCCCTCCCGTTCGGAATTCAGGAAGCTGGAAATTGACTCCAGACGCTGGCTGAGGGCGGTTTTCAGCGATTCGAGATCCGTGGCGTTGCTGGCGCTGAGTTTAAGGTCTTCGACATGATCTTCGAACGTGGCGCGCAATTCCGCGGCGCCCGCTTCCCTGGCCTGGGTAAGCTGCTGGACGCCGACGGTTTGCCGTTCCAGCTCCGCAAGCTTACCGGTCAGCTCGTTGAGAAAGTCTTCCAGGTATTTCTCTTCGCTTTGCGCGATCTGCCGGACATTGGTCAGAAAGCTGACGGCTTCCTGAAATGCCATCAGCAAGGCTTCGACATTGAGCGGGGTCTTGAGCTTGGCGTTCAGGATCCTGGCTTTCGCCTGCAGCGAGAGCGGGGTTTCCACACTCTCCAGCAATGCCAGCAGATTGGCCTGGATGGTGGGAAGGTCTATGACGCCCTGGCCGATTTTGTCCGCACAGGCGAAGAGGCGCGTGAGTACGCCGGCCTTGTCGTCATTTGCCCGGGCGGAACTTTGGGGACGGGCATCGAGCAGGTTATTCAGACAGAGTTCGAGCGCGTCGAACAGCTCGCTTTCCGTGTGTTCGCCTTCGTTTCGGAAGATCTCCAGCAGGGCGTCCAGCGCGGCGATTTCCTCTCCGCTTATCAGCCGCGATTTGATGAAGCTGAACAGGAGCGTGAATCGGTCGTCGGGGCCGGCGGTATCGTCCTGCTTGGCCCGCCGTGCGGTTTCCTTCTTGCGCTTTTCGAGTTCCGCGACGGCGACGCGGAACAAGGCATCCGACACCTGCTCCACTTCGGCCTGGATGACGGCCATGCTGTCGCCTTTGCGCAGCAAGCTGAGCAACTGCGTCAGCAGGGGATCGAGAGACGTATGCAGGCCGCTGGCCGAGATGGTCAGCCGGGTCAGTGCGCGGGTGAGCAGTTTCTCGGTGCCTCTGAGACGTTCCAGCTCCCGCACCATCTCGGCTTGCGGGTTATGCAGATGGCCTTTTTCTTTCATGCGGGGAGGTCCGATTCGAGCAAGGACGTCAGGGGGGGCGGCAGGCACACGTCCATGGCGATGGGCAGGTGATCGGAGCAGGCGAAATCGAGTGCGCGCAGATGTTCCACCTTCAGCGCGGGCGTCACCAGTATATGGTCCAGCATCTTGTGCGGCCGCCAACTCGGATAAGTCTTGAGCTCGCAGACCGGGTCACAGAAATCCGTACGCTGCAGTAGCAGTTTCATTTCCGGGCTATGCGGTTCGCAGTTGAGGTCGCCCATGAGGACGACGTGGGGGAGCCCGCGGATCAGTTCGCCAACAAAGGCGAGCTGCTTGAGTCTGCCGTTCCGGCTGAGCGCCAGATGGAGCACGCACAAATACAAGGCATTCCGCTCGTTTTCACCGAAGCGGGCCAAAAATGCGCCGCGGCCGGGGAGCCCGGGCAGTTTGTAGTCGTAAACGCTGGTGGGGGGGATGCGGGCGAGCAGGCCGTTGCTGTGCAGGGCGATGCTGCCGAAGCGGCGGTTCACCTGATTGTGCCAGTAGTCGAAGCCGGCGGCTTCGGCCAGGTAGCGGGTTTGGACGATACGGCGGCTGCGCGTTCCCCCGCCGTCCACTTCCTGCAGCCCGACCAGGTCGAAGGGCCGCAGGAGACGGGCGATTCGGTCCAGGTTGGGTTGCCGGTGCGAGGTCGGAAGCAGGTGCCGCCAGCTGCCGGTGAGATAGTCCCGAAAGCTGGCGGTGGTGATGCCAGTCTGTATGTTGAAGCTGGCGATGCGCAGGGTGGAGCGGCGCGGTCGGCTCTCGGGAAATGGGATGTCTGCGCGGATTTCCCTGGCCGTCGACACACTCGGATCTTCGCTATTCATCAACATATCAAATCATCATGGCCCTGCCCAGAGCGGATTCAATCGGAAAGGCGCTTATTTGGCCGCGGCGCTTTCTTTTTCGATCAGTTTCCGGGTGACGGCGATCATATTGGCGAAGGTTTTGGCCTGGGCGCCGCCGATGCGGTATTTGCCGTTGACGATCAGGGCCGGGGTGCCGGTCACGCCATAATGGGCGGCCAGTCCCTCGGCCTGACCCAGTTTGGTGTGGACCGCGAAGGATTTGTAGGCCTTGTGGAAGTCTTCTTCCTTGACGCCGTGTTCGGCGAAGAACTTGGCCAGATCGTCCTCGCTTTCCAGAGTCCTCTTCTTGTTCTGGATGGCGTCGTAAAAATCGGCGTGCAGCTTGTCCACTACGCCCAGGGCTTCGGCGGTGAAATAGGCCTTGGCATGGGCGGCCCAATGGGCATTGAATACGGCGGGCTGGCGTATGAATACCACGTTGGCCGGCTTGGTCTTGAGCCAGGCATTGAGTTCGGGTTCGAAGTGGTAGCAATGCGGGCAGCCGTACCAGAAGAATTCGATCACCTCGACTTTGCTCGGATCGCCGGTCGGTTGCGGCGGACTGACCAATTCATAACCTTCGCCTTCGGGCGCGCCACCGGCTTTGCCGGTTTCGGCGGCCAGGGCCGAGGTCTGGAACAGGGAGACGAATAGCAGTGCGAATAAGGCCTTGATCATAGGTGGACTCCTTGACGATGTATGACGGGTATCAATGTAAACCGGCTGCGAACTCGGAAACCGCGTCGATTTCCTTTTCACTCAGGCGTTGGGCGATCGTGCGCATGATCGCATTCGCGTCGTTGCCGCGCTCGCCGCTCTTGTAGTCGTTCAAGGTCTTGCCGAGATAAGCGGCGTATTGGCTGCTCAGAGCGGGTATGCCGGCCTCGCGGTTGCCGGAACCGGACGGGCCATGGCAGCCGGCGCAGGCGGGTATGCTCTTGTCGGCCAATCCGGTGCGAAATATTTTTTCGCCGAGTTCGTTTTTCTCGGTCTGTTCCGGTTTGATCTTCTGTATGCGATACCAGGCGGCGATATCGGCGATGTCGGCTTCGCTCAAGGAGGCGGCCATGGCGTTCATGGCGGGATCGACCCGCTTGTGCGATTTGAAATCGGCGAGCTGCCGGCCCAGATAAGCCGCGTGCTGGCCGGCCAGCTTGGGAAAGATCGGGGCGGCGGCGTTGCCGTCTTCGCCGTGGCAACCGGCACAGGATTCGGATTTCTGTTTGCCTACATTGGCATCGCCTTCGGCGTGTGCCGCGCCGAAACAGGCCAGCAAGGCGAATAAGCTGGGGAGGATGAGTCTGGAATGGGTCATACCTGTGGAGCCTCTAGTTATGAAATTGGCATTGAACGGTGCGGATTCCCTGGCGGGCGGCCCCGTTTTTCGGCCGCGCAATCAAATACGGGTACACTAGAAATGTCAATCCGCCACCCGCTCCCCTACATGAATCCACTTTATCACCGAACCCGCTATCTGCTGAGTGCCCCCGAACTCCACCAAACGCCCGAAGACAGTGGATATGAGGTCGCTTTCGCCGGGCGTTCCAACGCCGGCAAGTCGAGCGCGATCAATGTTATCTGCCAGCAGAAAAGCCTGGCGCGCATCAGCAAGACGCCGGGGCGCACCCAGATGCTCAATTTTTTCGCCGTCGATGAGCAACGCCGGTTGGTCGACCTGCCCGGTTACGGTTATGCCAAGGTGCCGGAAGCCATCCAGAAGCGCTGGCGTCAGGCCATGGAGGACTATTTTCTGCTGCGTCGGTCGCTGGGCGGCGTATTCCTGCTGATGGACATCCGTCACCCATTCAGCCCGTTCGATTACTTGATGATCGATTGGTGCCGGCATGCCGGCCATCCGCTGCACATCGCGCTGACCAAGGCGGACAAGCTCGGCTACGGCGCCGCCAAGGGCGTGCTGCTCAAGGTTCAGTCGCAGTTGGCCAGGGAGGCGTTCGACGTGCCGGTCACGCTGCAATTGTTCTCGGCGTTCACCCGGCTGGGCGTGGACGAGGCTCACACGGTGCTCGATCGCTGGCTGGGCCTGGAAAAAGACCTCGAAGTCCCAGACGCGGATAACTTCGAGGCCGAAGAGACCCGGCAGGGGGAGCCGGGTTAGGTGGAGCTACTCATTCAGGGAGTGTCATGAGTAGCGTGCGCCGTTCCCGACGCAGCCCGTGTGACCGCGTCCTCATGGAAAAGTTCATGCCCGAGGCCCCAGGCCGTCGTTCGAGCGAAATTCAGTCCGCCATCCAGGCTTCCGGCGTCTGATTCGCCAGTTTCTCCAATAACTTCAGATAGCGTTGATAGCGCGCGGCGGGGATGCCGCCGGATTCGGCGGCCGCGCGCACGGCGCAGCCTTTGTCCTGCATATGGCGGCAGTCGTTGAAACGGCAGTTCGGGATGAGCGGCCGAAATTCACGATAGCCGTCAGCCAAGCCGCGGCCGGAAATTTCCGCCAGGCCGAATACGGCCACACCGGGGCTGTCGATCAAGTCGCCGCCTTCCGGCAGATGGTATAGCGTCGCCGCCGTGGTGGTGTGCCGGCCCAGGCCGCTCTTCTCCGAGATCTCGCCGACCCGCAGGTTTTTGTCCGGCAGGAGGGCATTGGTCAGCGAGGATTTGCCCACACCCGATTGGCCCGCCAGCATCACGCAATGGTCTCGCAGCGAGGCGCGCAATTCGTCCAGGCCTTGCCGTGTGCGCGCACTCAGGGTGTGGGTGGTGTAACCGATGCGCCGGTATTCGGCGAGCTCGGCATCCAGAGCGGCGGCGTCGGAGACCAGGTCGATCTTGTTGAACACCAGTTCGGCAGCGATGCCGCGGTGCTCGCAGACGGCCAGATACTGGTCGACCAGCAGCCAGTCCGGTTCTGGAGCGGGGGCCGTGACGACCAGCACCCGGTCCAGGTTGGCGGCGACATGGCGCAGCCGGCCGGCATAGCCGGGCCGGACCAGCAGCGAGGTGCGCGGCAGGATTTCTTCCACCCGGCCCTGCTCGCCTTCGCAGGGCATCCACAAGACCCGGTCGCCGACCGTGGCCTCGCCCAGCCGGCGGCTGCGGGTATGGCACAAGACGATGTCGCCGCTTTCCGTCTCCACCGCCAATCCCTTGCCCAGATGGCTGACGATCAGACCGCGGCGCAGGTCCGCGCGGTCGACGTTGTCCGGTGTCCCTTGCCGGTGCGGCCGGCCCGGACGTCGACCTCCCTTCATGCCCGACTACGAAGCTTTTGCCGCGAGATGGGCGATGCGGATGGCGGCCGGCGGATGGCTGTAATGGAAGGCCGAATAGAGGGGGTCGGGTGTCAGCGTGCTGGCGTTTTCCCGGTAGAGCTTGACCAGCGCGCTGATGAGGTCGCCCGGGCGGGCCTGGGCGGCGGCGAAATCGTCGGCCTCGAACTCGTGCTTGCGCTGAAAATAGGCAATCACCGGTTGCAGGAACAAGGTGAAGGGCGACGAAATCAGCATGAACAGCAACAGCGCCGTGGCGTTGCCGTGCGCGCTTACGCCCAGGCCATCGTAGAACCAGGCCTTGCCCATCAGCCAGCCCAGCAGCGCCAAACCCAGCAGGGTGATGGTGGCGCTGGCGATCAGCATCTTCAGCACGTGTTTGCGCTTGAAATGGCCCAGTTCATGGGCCAGTACCGCTTCCAGCTCGTCGTGGCTGAGCGATTCGACCAGGGTGTCGAAGAAAACGATGCGCTTGTTGCTGCCCAGGCCGGTGAAATAAGCGTTGCCGTGGCCGGAGCGGCGCGAGCCGTCCATCACGAAGATGCCCTTGCTGTGGAAGCCGCAGCGGGCCAGCAAGGCTTCGATACGCTGGCGCAGGGTCTGGTCTTCCAGTGGGCTGAACTTGTTGAACAGCGGGGCGATGAAGGTGGGGTAGGCCCAGCTCAACAGCACGGAGAATCCCTGCAGGATGGCCCAGGCCAGCACCCACCAATAGGTTCCGACACCGTCCATCACCCACAGGATCAAGGCCAGCAGCGGTCCGCCTATGGCCACGCTGAGCGCGCTCTGCAGCAGCAGGTCGGTGACGAATTGCCGGGGGGTATTGCGGTTGAAGCCGAAGCGCTGCTCGATCACGAAGGTCCGGTAAACGGCGAGCGGGAGTTCCAGCAGCTGCATCAGTATCAGGGTGGAGAGTATCACGCCGACCCCGGTCCAGATCGCCGGGATATCCAGTTTCTGCCAAAGCCCCGCGATCAGGTCGATGCCCCCGCCCAGGGTGAAGAGCAGCAGCAAGGCCGCGCCGATGGCGCGGTCGATCTCGCCCAGTTTGCCCTTGGCCAGGGTGTAGTCGGCCGCTTTCTGGTGGGCCTCCAGGGCGATATTGGCCCGGAAGGCCTCGGGCACTTGGTCTCGATGCGCCAGCACATGGGCAAACTGGCGCCGCGCCAGCCAGAACTCGACGGCAAACGACAGGGCTAAGGCGAACAGGAAGATCAGGGTGAACGCGTTCATGGGCGGCGGCTTCCGGGGGGTGGGGCAAACGGCGGTACAGCTTAGCCTTTGCTAAAATGCCTGACAACCCAATCAACTCGGCGCAAAACATGGCACAAGATCCGCAAAATCTGATCTGGATAGACCTGGAGATGACCGGTCTGGACCCGCAAAACGACTCGATCATCGAGATCGCGACGGTCATTACCGACAAGGATCTGAACGTGCTGGCCGAAGGACCGGTGCTCGCCATCCATCAGCCGGAAGAGGTGTTGGGCCGCATGGACGACTGGAACCGTAAGCAGCACGGCGAATCCGGCCTCGTCCAGCGGGTGCGCGACAGCCGGATAGACGAGGCTGAGGCCGAGCGCCTGACCCTGGAATTCGTCTCGCAGTGGGTGCCGCAACGCGGCTCGCCCATGGCCGGCAACAGCATTTGTCAGGACCGGCGTTTCCTCTATCGCTGCATGCCCAAGCTGGAAGCCTATTTCCACTACCGCAACCTCGACGTCTCCACCCTCAAGGAATTGGCCGAACGCTGGACCCCGACGCTGAAGGAGGGGTTCAAGAAGAAAAACTCCCATCTCGCGCTGGACGACATCCTCGAATCCATCGCCGAGCTGAAATACTACCGCGAGCACTTCATCAAGGCTTGATCATATTGCCGCGTTAGCGGCTTCACCGCTGGTAGGTTGCCCTTGAGTCCGATCGTACGCCTGCACGCATCCCGCAGCGCTCGTCTGCCGGCGTGGATGTTGCCTTTCTTGTGTCTGGCCCGGCCTATAGCCGCCGCCGACGTGGTCGAGCTCAGCGATATGAGCCTGGAGCAGCTCATGAGCCTGGAAGTGGAGGTCGAAACCGCGTCCAAATATCGCCAGAAATCGTCGGATATCGCCACGTCCTTGACCGTGGTCGGCAAGGACCAGATCAAACAATTCGGCCATCGCACGCTCGGCGATGTGCTGCGCAGCGTGCGCGGGTTTTTCGTGTCTTCCGACCGCATGTACGAGAACGTGGGCATCCGCGGTTTCGACCAGTCCGGCGATTACAACGGGCGCATGCTGGTGATGGTGGATGGCAACCGCATCAACGACGCGATCTACGATCAGGGATTCACCGGGACCGAGTTTCCGGTGGATGTGGACCTGATCGAGCGGGTGGAAGTCCTGCGCGGTCCGGGTTCGTCCATTTACGGCAACAACGCGTTTTTCGCCGTGATCAACATCATTACCCGGAGCGGCGCGGACTACCGCGGTGGCGAACTGGCCGGTTCTTACGGCAGCTTCGATACCTACAAAGGCCGTTTCAGTTACGGCCGCAAGCTGGGCAGCGGCCTGGAGTTTCTGCTTTCCGGAACCGATTTGAACAGTGCGGGACCGACCTTGCGCTATCCCGAGTTCGATGACGCATCGGGTCCAGGCAGGACTTCCGGGACCAACGACGAGCACGGCAAGCAGTTTTTCGCCAAGGCGAGTTACGGCGGTTTCAGCGTCGAGGGCGGATACGGGCGACGTTACAAGGGATTGCCCGGCGGGGCTTTCGGCACCAATTTCGACGATCCGGCCAACAGCTATCAGGACAGTGAAGCTTTCGTGAACGCCCAGTATCAGGCCGCCTTGACCCCGAAGCTGGATTTCACCGGAAGATTCTTTTACGGCGACAACGATTACAAGGGCGTGTATCGATACGGCGAGGTCACCAACCTGGATTTGGCGCATAGCTGGTGGACGGGGCTGGAGCTGCGATTGGTTTCCCGCCAGATCGACCGGCATACGGTCGTCGGCGGTTTGGAGATACAGGAGAACTGGCTGCAGGCCCAGAGGAATTTCGACCTATCCCCGGCGGCCACCTATCTGGACGACAAGCGCGACAGCCAGCGCATCGGTGTCTATCTGCAGGACGATTACCACCTGTGGGACGAGTTGAGCGTGAGTCTGGGAGGGCGCTTCGACAATAACTCGCTGATATCCGCCAGCCAGTTCAGTCCACGCCTGGGCGTGAATTATCGTCCCTTCGGCGACACCGTGATCAAGGCGCAATACAGCCAGGCCTTCCGCGCCCCCAATGTGTCGCATCTGTACTACGGCTTCCCGCCCGTTTACGACGAATTTGGCGGCCTGTCGACCACCGGCAGGCTGGCCAGCCCGAACTTAAAAGCCGAACAGATCGAAACCTGGGAGCTGAGTTGGGAGCAGACCATCGCTCGCGCCTGGCAGGTGACGGCGAGCGCCTACTACTTGCATATGCACGACCTTTTTCGCAAACGGACGGTCGACGCGAACTACTTCCAGGTCGTCAACCACGAAGCCGAGCGCGGATACGGGGGCGAGCTCGAACTGCGGCGGCAGTGGAGTAACGGCGCCATGGTGCGCGGCAGTTACGGCCTTTATTTCGCGGAAACGGAAAGCGGGCAGGCCATCGCCAACGCGCCGCGCCATTTATTGCAGTTGAACGCCATGGCTCCGCTCTTCAGCGATCAGTGGCACGGTGGGGCGGAATTGCAGATGGTATCCCGGCGGGAGTCGGCATCGGCCGGCGTGCCCGCTTATACACGCGTCAATCTGAGTCTGTCGTATCAGCCGCTACGCAATCTCGATCTGTCGGCGACGGTGTACGATTTGTTCGGCGACCTGCGCCGCGAACTCTCTCCCGACGACTTGTTCGGCGACTCCCTGGGCGCAATCACGGTACCCCAGGACGGTCGCACCTTCCGCGTGAAACTGGTGTACCGGTTCTAAAGCAATTCTCCGCTCGTTGTCAGGCGCCGTTCGGCGCCTTGAGGAAGCGCTGTCTCCGAGGTGAGCGACCGGTCAGAGCTCGAGGCGTGTTCAGTGTACGATTTTGCCCAGCAAAGCCTGGATGATGGGGCTCACCTTGGCGAGCGTGAGACCGGTCAGTGCCAGCAGCACGGCGCCGAGTAAGCGCAAAAAGACGAGATAGAAGCCCATAAAGGCCGGCAGAGGCTCGGTGGGCCGCAAGCGCAGGTTGGGCATGGCGAACATCAGTCCGAACCCGTAGGCATAAGACGCCAGGTAGCGGCCTATCGTCGAGGGGGTGGATTTCATCAAGGCGTCGCGCGGCGCCGGACTATGCCGTGGCATCGCCAGGTCGGCATCGTTGCGCAGCCGGGCCACCCGCAGGCCGCGACCGAATGCGAGCGGCAGCGAGAGGCTGAGCCAGGATGCCAGGGCGAGTCCGAGGATGCGATCCAGGCGTGTGCCATAGCCGGTCGGCCAGCCCCAGACGGCTTTTTCCAGCCATAGGGTCAGCCTGTCCGATAGGGCCACATCCATGCGTGCGAGCTTTTCCTCGATCACATGGCTTTCCAGTGCGGCACCGACCTCTCTCGCACCGTCCTCGTCACCCAAGGCTTCCAGCCGATGTTTTAAGGAGCGCAGCACATCGCTGCTTGGGCTGCCGCGCAGCAGCGCGTCCCGGATTTCAACCCATAGAAAATGCAGATTGGGGATATAGGCCTGTTGCAGGTAGATCAGACCCGCCACCTGCAAGCCCTTGAAGTCCGTACGGTCGCCTCGCAGCGAGGCCTGACGCAAACTGAGGTTGCCGGGCGAGACGCGCATGTCGACCAGGAGGGCGTCGCCCGCTATTTCGGCGTAATCCAGGCGTATCGAGCGCATGACGCAACCTCTGAAATCGGCCATGTGCTTGAAAACGGACATTTGTTCGTCGTCGCCGAAATCGGCCTCACCCAAACGACAGAAGCGGAATTCCGCATCGTCGGCGAATATGACATTGCGCCAACTGGCATGGCCGTCGACCGTTAGTCTCAGGAAAGCGGCGTCGGCGTCGAAACGGCTGGTGTCGAAGCGCAGGTCGGTGTAGTAGTGACTGCGATCGAAGCGGGCGGGCGCCGCGAAGCGGGTATCGCTGAAGCTCACGCCGCCCTTCAGCCCGGCCGGCTCGTGGAATTGGCTGGCGACGATTTCCACCGGTCCGGAAAAATGGGCCTTGCGAAAAACGGCCTTGTTGTTGAAAACGCACGAATGCAAGGCAAATGGGCCATCGAAGCGGGCGCCCTCGAAGCGAGCGACACCGTCGACGGTGCTGTTTTCGATCTCGAGTGAGGACTGCAGATGGCCATGCGACAGGTCGATGGATTGCAGGGTCGCGTGATCGATCCACAGCGCCGCTTTAGGCCCGTCGCCGCTGACATGGA
This sequence comes from Methylococcus sp. EFPC2, assembly GCF_016925495.1. NCBI lineage: Bacteria > Pseudomonadati > Pseudomonadota > Gammaproteobacteria > Methylococcales > Methylococcaceae > Methylococcus > Methylococcus sp. EFPC2. The sequence continues at coordinate 3,716,115 of NZ_CP070491.1, forward strand.
GCTTTCCCGACACCTGCACGCCTTGCAGGATGATGCGAGTGACACCCGCCGGCGGCTGCAGGCGCGCCAGGTCGATATTCCCGTCGATCTGGATATCTCTGAGTTCGCCCGAGCGGCCGATCTCAAGATAGGCTTGCTCGACGGAGAGCTTTCCGGGCGCATCCGCGAGGGAGACCCGGGAGCAGCACGCGACCACCAGGCCGCATGTCACCCCCCGTACGAGCGCCTTCACCGTATCTCGTCCAGCGATTTGAGCCGGCACCAGCGTGAGAGTGTCAGGCCGTCGATCAAGCCCTGGGTCAGGGCGCTCAACTCCGCGACATCCTCGTCGCTCGTGCGCAAACTCTGCGAATTCGCGGCGAGCTTGACGTTTTCAGCGATGATGGCGGGGGAGGGCGTTCCCGCCGGCGAGGCGCTCTTACACACGGGCGCGTCGAGATTGCGCAGCAAGGCCGACTCGAAACCCCGCACGCGCCGTTCATAGGAGGCCGCGTTCACCTGGCTTCCGCGGCTGGCGACCAATTCGATGCGGTCCCGCAATTCAAGAACGATGATGTCGGGCGCCAAAGACCTCACTTGCTCATACTGGCGTTTAAAACTCGTGTCGAAGCGCGCGCTGTCCTCGGCGCGAGCCCGGGCTTGGTACAAGGCCATGAGCGCCAGCAGGCCGATCTGCAAGCCGGTCAGCAAAACCTTGTCGTTCCGGTATGCGCCGGTTGGCCCCGCCCGTCGCTTGCCCAGCCCGGCGGGTACCCGCGTGTCGGCGTTCACTGTTCGTCCCCCTGTCCGATCAAACTGCGGCACATTTGCAGCCTGAACATTTCCAGCATTTGTGCACCGCTGCTGTCCAGGTTGCCGCCTCCGCAAGGCGTGGATTGCAACGCCGTTTCGATCGCCCGCATGCGCTCCGTATCGGGGGGATGCGTGGAGGGGTAGGCGGACTTGACGGCTCCCTTGGGATTGGCGGCCGCGCGTGCCGCCACGACCCGTTCATAGAGTTCCGGCCCGATTTTCATGCGCAAGGCCCGGGCTATGGTGGGGCTGGAGGAATTGCGCCCCATCTGCAGCAGCTTGTCGCTCATCGCGGCCAGGAAGTACCAGGAGGTGCCGAGCATGTTGATTGCGTGCCGCAGCTGCCCGTCGTTGCCGATCGAGCACTGTTTGCCCAATAGGCCGACGGCGGCAAGATCGGCCGACCGCTCGATCTGCTGGCGTTGCCGGAATTCGGGCAACAAGGCCTCCGGACAGGCGTTGCGCTCGTCTTTTTGCCGCTGGGTGAGGTTGGAGGGGAGCTTTGCGGGCGCCGGGTCCGATGCCACGTCGTCGATGCGCATGTGGCCCATTTCATGGGCCAGCACGAAAGCCGCCGCGCCCCGCAGCAGCCAACCGACTCGTTGATTTTGCGGGGTGTCCAGGGACAGCGTGCTTTCATCCCAATACTTGCGGGTCGCTGCCAGTCCGACGGCGTCGACATAGGCCAACGCGGCGGTGAGATCGGGCTGGATTTTGTACTGGGTCAGGTAGGTCGCCGCGGCCAGGCGTTTCCAGGCCGCGGTATTCAGAAAAACGATGCCGGTGTCGACCTGGGTCAGCGCCCCGCCCTGCAGGTTTTCCCGGGTGAAGTTGTCCACGCCTGCGTCGGCCAGCACGGCGTCGCTTTCCAGACGGTCGGCGTCGACGGTGTAAAGATTGAGCCATCCGCTCCGATAGGCCCCGTTGATCTGCACGCCCTGCCATTGTCCCCCGGAGGCCCGCACCAGAGGCTCGGCGACTTCGCGGGTGGCATCGGGAAAATAGGCGTCGAGGAGCGCGTTTTGCTGGAGCTTCTGCCAGATGCGCGATCCCGACGCTGCGGCGCCGGCGATGCGGGGAAACCCGAGACCGCACAGCAACAGGCTGGTGAGCATTGCAACGATGACGCGGGCATATGAGAGTTTCATAAATGCCTCCAAGGCTCAGGGAGATTTCCAACAGCCTCGCGGGTTAGTTCGGGCATTCGGGAAGATCAGGCCCCGCGTTCAGGTCTCATCATGAGACGGCAGCCCAGTGTCGTCAAGCACGGTGGACGCGGGCTTCCGCGCGAGGCAAGCTGAGTAAACGACGCCGCAACGCGCAGGCGGCCGCGGCCTAGAATAAGCCGGAAAACATGCTTGTCCTCCGCGGAGAGCGTTCCGGCGCCGCCAACCTAAGACCAACAGGAAGCCCGACCATGTCCGCCGTCGCATGCCCACTGCCGCATGAATGCTTGTCAGCCCCGGTCGACCCGGCCGACCTCCCTTTCGAGACCACGGCGGAGCTGGAGCCGTTCACCGGCGTGCTCGGGCACGAGCGGGCGATGCGCGCATTGGCGTTCGGCGTCGGCATGAACCGACCGGGCTACAACATCTTCGTCATGGGCGAGCCGGGTTCGGGACGCTTGTCCCTCACCACGCGCTACCTGCGCGATCAAGCCACGCGGCAGGCCACGCCGTGCGATTGGCTTTACGTGAACAATTTCGGCGAACCGCGCGAACCCCAAGTGCTCTGCCTGCCTGCCGGTGACGGCAAGGCCTTGCTGGCCGATCTCGAAACGCTGGTGGACAACCTGCTGGCCACCCTGCCGGCGGTCGTCGCAAACCCCGGTTACCAGCGCCGCAAGGCGGCCATAGAGCGCGAATTCAACCAGCGCTACGAAAAAGCGATCGACAAGGTGCGCAAGCGCGCGCAGGAAAAAAGCGTGGGGGTCCTGCATGAAGGCGATACGGTCTCCTTCATGCCCATGCTCAATGGCGCCGTGGTCGGCGAAGAGGAGTTCGCCGGAATTCCCGAGGACATCCGGGATCTTTTTTTCAAGCAGGCCAGGGCGTTGGAAAAATATCTGGGTGAGGTGCTGCTCGAGCTGCCCCAGTGGAAACGGGAAACCGTCCAGCGTCTGCGTACGCTCAATCAGGACACCCTCGATCACGCGGTGGAACCGCTGCTCGCCGCGCTGGTCGCGAAATACGCGGAGCGGGCCGGCGTCATCGCTTATCTGGAGGCGTTGCGCCACAACCTGTTGCGGGTGGTCGGAGACACCTTGCTGGAGGATCATCCCCAGGGCACCCACGAAGAGGCGGCCCGGCGGTCCGCGCTGATCGAGACCTACGCGCCCAAACTCCTGGTGTCGCACGACCCCGCCGGCGGCGCGCCGGTCGTGCACGAGGCCAACCCGACCTATCAGAACCTGTTCGGGCGCATCGAATATCTCAACGAGCAGGGCGTGCTGGTCACCCGTCATCGGCTGATCTATCCGGGGGCGCTGCATCTCGCCAACGGCGGCTATCTGATACTGGAGGTCGACAAACTGATAGGTGACCCGCAGGTGTGGCCTGCGCTCAAGAGAGCCCTGACGAGCCGGAGCATACGCATCGAAAACCCTGGCCAGGATCAGTCTGCCGGGGCGGCCATGACGCTGAGTCCGCAGTCGGTGCCGTTGGACTTGAAAATCGTGTTGATCGGCGAACGTTCGCTTTATTACCTCCTGCAGGAGCTGGACGACGAATTCACCGAACTGTTCCGGGTGATGGCCGATTTCGACGACTGGTTGCCCAGAGACGAGCAAACCGTGCTGGCCATGATACGGCTGATACACAGCCGGTCGGAAACCTGCGGATTCCGACCGCTGACCGCGGGGGCGGCCGCCCGGTTGATCGAGTACTCGGCCCGCCTGGGCGAGTATCGGGGGCGCTTGTCGGTCCGCGTGGGCGAACTGCTGGAGCTGGCCGGTGAAGCAGAGATCATACGCGCGGGCAAGGACGAGCCGGTGATCAGCCGTGCCCACGTCGAGGATGCTTTGCGCGGCAAGGCCGAGCGCCTCGACCGGATCGGCCGGCGCTTGCTGGAAGACATGCTGGACGGGGTCATCCTGATCGATACCGCGGGAGTGGCGGTTGGGCGCGTCAATGGCCTGACCGTGCTGGAGGTCGGCGACAGCCGTTTCGGCTCGCCGGCCCGCATCACGGCAACGGTCTCACCGGGCGGGCGCGGTGTGCTGGACATCGAGCGCGAGGCGGCGCTGGGTCAGGCCATCCACTCCAAGGGCGTGATGATACTCGCCGGATATCTGAGCCACCGGTATGCCCGCAACCTGCCCCTGGCGATCAGCGCCACGCTCGCCCTGGAACAGTCCTATGGCTATATCGACGGCGACAGCGCATCGCTGGGGGAAGTGCTGGCGCTGATTTCGGCGCTCACCGGAAGGCCATTGCGCCAGTCTTTGGCCGTCACCGGCTCCATCAATCAGCATGGCGAGGTGCAGGCCGTGGGCGGTGTCAACGAAAAGATCGAGGGCTTCTTTCGTCTTTGCCAGGCACGTGGACTGACCGGGGAGCAAGGTGTCATCATCCCCGAGGCCAACCGGGCCAACCTCTTGCTGGATGTCGAGGTGGTCGAGGCCGCCAAGCGGGGGGAGTTCGGAGTTTACTCGGTGGCCACGGTAGACGAGGCGCTGGAATTGATGGCCGGGAAGCCGGCAAAAAACCTTAACGCGCTGGCCGTCAACCGCTTGCGCATAATGCGGAAACAGCGTGTTCCGCCCGTCGACTAAGGCTCAGATCAGGATGAACAGCAGGCCGACGCCCAAGGACATCACGCCGGCTTTCCAGGGCCACCACAGACCGCGCCAGGAGAGTCGGATGATGAGCCAGCGGCGCGCCAGCCAACGTTTGGCGGCGGGGAGCACCTTGCGCTTTTTCCAGCGCCAGATTGCCCGCAGTATGAAAAACGCGAGCACCAGCTTGATGGGGGAGGTCACCCAGGCCGTGTACATCTCCGCTTCCCAGGGTTCGAGGCCGAACCAGCCCTCGACCGCGTCTTCGAGAAACTCCTCGCTGCCTTCGACCGCCAGAAAAATCCCTTCCCCTATCAGTTCCAGCAGTTCCCAACCGAACACGACCAGAACTTCGCCCAGTCCGATGAGGAGCAGGATGATGCCTGCAAACCAGGCCAAGGGCTTCCAGCCGGGATTGGCGGGAATGTCGTCCGGCAGATTATCGAGCGTATACGCAGGTTCTTTATCTGACATAGGCGCGTACGGTAGGAGATATGGAAAAAGCCCGCTTACGGGCGTCGAACGTGGCCCCGGGGAGGCCTGGATGAAGCTGTCTGTGCGGGGTGCTCACTGCCGATATGACGCAAGGCCCTTCGGGGCGCATGGGATTCCCGCCGTGCGGCTGCACTGAGGGTTCGCCAAAGGCCGAATGGAGACGTATTCCCCGCCTGCGCCGTAACACACTTTCGCCCTTGAACCGTTGGTTCAGGTGGGAACGGTAAGCCGCGAATAAGGCTTTCCGCGCGGAGCGGACCTGCGCACATCGCGGGCCGGAACGTTCCCGGGGTTAAGAATTAGGCTCAAGAAAAAACCCAGAGTGCTTCGAGCGCTGCAGGGAATACGTGCTTAATTCTACTCGTTCGGCGTCCGGCTGCAAATGCCCGTCATACGATTATTCCTCATTCAGGGCCGAGTCTATGCGGTCGTGCATGGCCGAGACCCGGTTGCCCAGTTCGCCGGCCAGTTCCTTGTTCTCGCGGCGCAACTGGGTGAGTTCGTGAGCGATGTTGAGCGCCGCCATCACCGCAATACGCTCCGTCCCGATCACGCGGCCGGTGTCGCGGATTTTGCGCATTTTTCCATCCAGGTAACGTGCGGCCAGCAGCAGCTCGTGCTCTTCGTTGTCCGGGCAAACAACCGGATATTCCTTGCCCAAAATCAAGACGTTGACGGGCGGGCGCGATTCACTCATGGTTCTTGTCCCATCGATTTCAGGCGGGTGATCATCGCTTCGATTCGGTTTCTCGCGAGGGCGGTCTTTTCCGCCGACAGCGCGCGTTCTTGGGACCAATCCTCGAAACGGGCTTTGAGGGTGACATTTTCTTTCCGAAGCTGCTCGCAGAGTGTCACGAGCGCCTCGATTTTTTCTTGCAGCCGGATCAGCTCCGTGTCGAGGCCGGCGTATTCGGAATTCAAGGTTCCCGTCCTCTCAAGACACTGGCTTTCGGGTCATTATGCCAAGGTGTTAGGATAATAAAATCGTAGCGGCGTCACAAGGCAAGCCATGATCTCCGATATATCGTATGAAGAAGCGCAGGACGCAATGTCCCGGGCTTCCGCCCCCATGAGCGTCGCGGAAGGACACGGCATATTGGCCGGTTTGCTATGCGTGGATGCGCGGGCGCTTTGCGACCAATGGTTGGCCTTGTTGTTCAGCGACGGCGCGGGCAAGGGGCCGGACGACCGGGGGCTGGCGCTCTTGAGCGACTTGTGCGAGCAGACCCGCACTCAATTGGCCGACGCCGATTACAGTTTTGAACTATTGCTTCCCGACGAAGAGAGCGAGCTGAGCGAGCGGGCCGAAGCATTGGGCGACTGGTGTCGAGGCTTTTTGTACGGGGTGGGGTTCTCGCGCGGAAACGCGGAGTGGCCGGCGGACGCGGGCGAGGTGTTGCGTGACCTGGTGGAGGTTACGCGGCTGGACTTCGAAGTCTCTGGCGAGGCCGACGAACAGGCTTACGCCGAGATCACCGAATTCGTCCGCATGGGCGTTTACCTGGTGAGGGCGGATTTGAACCAGGCCACTTCCCCTATCCTGCATTGACCATGACGATTTCCAGCGAATTCAAGCAACGCCGCAAGCACTTAATGCGGCGCATGAAGAAACGGAGCCTGGCCCTGATAGCCGCCGCACCGGCGGCCAGGCGCAACCGCGATGCCGAATATCCCTACCGGCAGAACAGCGACTTTTATTATCTGACCGGATTCAACGAACCGGACGCCGTCGCCGTGTTTATACCGGGGCGCGAACAGGGCGAGTTCATCCTGTTCTGTCGGGAATACGACGAAACCATGGCGATCTGGACCGGCCGGCACGCCGGCCTGGACGGCGCGCGCGAGCAGTTTGGCGCGGACGAAGCCCATCCCATAGGCAAGTTGGACGAAGTGCTCCCGAGCCTGATGGACGGCCGGGAGCGCCTCTATTACCCACTGGGCGACGAGGGCTTGCGCTCCCGTATCTCCACGATCCTGGCGGCTTTGCGTGAACGGGCCCGCGCGGGCGTGCGTCCGCCGTCGGCCCTGATCGATCTCGACGGCCTGGTTCACGAGATGCGCTTGTTCAAGAGTCCCGCCGAATTGGCCAGCATGCGCAGGGCGATGGAGGTCTCGGCCGCCGCGCATCGCCGCGCCATGCGCATCTGCCGGCCGGGCTTGCGGGAGTACGAGATCGAGGCGGAGCTGCTGCACGAATTCACGCGCCAGGGTCTCCGCTCGCCCGCTTATTCCAGCATCGTCGCGGGCGGCAACAACGCTTGTGTCCTGCACTACATCCATAACGAAGACGTGCTGCAGGACGGCGATCTGCTGCTCATCGACGCGGGCGCGGAATGCGACAACTATGCCGCCGACATCACCCGCACATTCCCCGTCAACGGCCGCTTCACCGCGCCGCAACGGCAGCTTTACGAGCTGGTGCTCGACGCGCAGGCGGCGGCCATCGCAAGCATCCGGCCCGGCAGGCGCTGGAACGAGCCTCACGAAGCGGCCGTGCAGGTCTTGACCAAGGGACTGGTCAAGTTGGGGTTGCTGCGGGGGCGCGTTGCCAAGTTGATCCATGATGAAGCCTACAAGAAGTTCTACATGCACCGCACCGGCCACTGGTTGGGCATGGATGTGCACGACGTGGGCGATTACAAGGCCGGCGACGACTGGCGCGTCCTGGAGCCCGGCATGGTGCTGACCGTCGAGCCTGGTCTGTATGTCTCCGAGTCCTGCGCGGACGTGGAAGAACATTGGCGCGGCATCGGTATACGCATCGAGGACGACGTCCTCGTGACCGAAAAAGGCTGCGAAGTGCTTACCGCGGCGGTACCCAAGAGCGTGGCAGACATCGAAGCGCTGATGCGGGCGGAGATGTGAGCGGCGACTTCGACCTGCTGATCGCCGGTGGCGGTCTGGTCGGCGGAAGTCTGGCTCTCGCCCTGCGCAATACCGGTCTGCGCATCGGCATCGTCGAGTCGCAGCCCGAAGCGCAGAGGCTTGCTGCGCCGGCTGGCGAACGTGCCCTCGCCCTGTCCTGGGGTTCCGTCCAGATCCTCGAGCAACTGGGGATTTGGCGCGGCGCGGCGGAGCAGGCGACACCCATTACCCGCATCCATGTGTCGGACCGTGGGCATTTCGGCAAGACTCGGCTGAGCGCGGATCGCGTCGACATGCCCGCACTGGGTTATGTCGTGCGGGCCAAGGTGCTGGAAGCGGAAATCGCCCGACTGCTCCAGGAGGGTCCGGTGGAGTGGCTGTGTCCGGCCCGGGTGGTCGGCGTCAAGGCCGGTCCCGATGCGGCGCATGTCAGTCTCAACCGGAATGGCATAAGCGACACCCGGTCCGCCCGTCTGCTGGTCGCCGCCGACGGCGGTTTGTCCACGGTCCGGTCCTTGCTTGAAATTCCCCAGACGGTACGCGACTACGGGCAGACCGCGCTCGTGACCGAGGTGGCGACCGAGAGGAACAACCGCGGCGTGGCTTACGAACGTTTTACCCGCAGCGGGCCGCTGGCTTTTCTGCCGGTGGGCAAGCGCAGGTGTTCCGTGGTTTGGAGCCTGGCGCCGGAAGAGGCCGAGGCATTGCGGGTCGAGCCGGAGCAGGCGTTCATCGCCCGGCTGCAGGCCGCCTTCGGTTATTGGCTGGGCGAACTCTCGCCGCTTACCCCGAGGCAATGCTTCCCTCTCAAACTGGTGCGGGCCGGGCGCATGGTGGACGAGCGCGTGGTCCTGATCGGCAATGCCATGCACCAGTTGCATCCGGTGGCGGGGCAGGGTTTCAATCTCGGTTTGCGCGATGTCGCCGTGTTGGCGGGGCATGTCGACGCGCAGTTGGGGTTTGCGGCGGATATCGGCGATAGAGAGTTTCTCGATCGTTACGCCGGTGCCCGCCGGAGCGATCTCGACGCGGTGATCCGGATGACCGACAGCCTGGTTCGCGTCTTCTCCACGGAGGGCGCGTGGGCTGCGGGGCTGCGTAATGCGGGCATGCTGGTGCTGGACAATCTTCCCGCGGCAAAGAGGCTGCTGATGAGCTACGCGATGGGGCGCGGCCAGGGCGTTCCGCGCGTGGGGTGACGGCGCCCGGGCGCGCAATTTGGCCTTGTCTATTCCCGAGTGTTTTTGTGTACAATCCAAGACGCTGTTTCAATTCTCCCGGCCCCGATTTTTCGGGGCGCGCGCCGCGCGGCGCGTCAGGGCAACCCCAGTCTGGCACTATCAAGCAGGAGATTTAAATGAGCGTTTTAGTTGGCAAGCAGGCACCCGATTTCAAGGCCTCGGCCGTTCTGGCAGACGGCTCCATCGTCGACAGCTTCTGGCTTTCCAAGGAAACCAAGGGCAAATATGTCGCCGTGGTCTTCTATCCGCTGGATTTCACCTTCGTCTGCCCCACCGAGCTGATCGCCCTGGATCACCGCATCGAAGAATTCAAGAAGCGCGGCGTGGAAGTGATCGGCGTGTCGGTCGATTCGCAGTTCTCCCATGTGGCCTGGCGCAACACGCCGGTCGACAAGGGCGGCATCGGCCCGGTCAAGTACACCCTGGTTTCCGATCTCAGCCATGAAATCGTCAAGGCTTACGACGTGGAAGTCGAAGGCGCGGCGGTGGCTTATCGCGGCACCTTCCTGATTGACAAGTCCGGTGTCGTCCGCCATCAGGTCGTCAACGATCTGCCGCTGGGCCGCAACATCGATGAGCTGATCCGCATCGTCGACGCCCTGCAGTTCTTCGAAGAGCATGGCGAAGTTTGCCCCGCCGGCTGGAACAAGGGCCAGGCTGGCCTCAAGGCCGATGCCGAAGGCATCGCGTCTTACCTGAGCCAGAACGCCGACAAGCTGTAATCGAGGCTTTAAGCTCGCATGAAAACGCGCCGTGACCCGGCGCGTTTTTTTATGCGCAAGCTTCAGGTCGACGGTGTTTCGGCGCTCTTGGCGTTGCGCAAGAATACAAGCCAGACGACATAGGCGACCGCGGCGCCAACGAAAATGGAGGAATGACCGACCAGGCTGGACTTGAATGCCGCTCCCTGGTTGTGGAGGGAGGCCAGCCAGGGTTTGGCGACCAGCAAGCTCCAGATGAAGTTGGGCACGTAAAACGAAATCAGGCCCGCGATGCCCCATTGGGCCGCTGGAACGCCCTTGGATGCAGCGATTTTGTAAAACCATATCGTGATGGCGACGGCGACCAGACCACCTAGCATATTATCCTCCACTTCAATGTTTTCGATGTTGTCGGACCGATACGGGGATCGGGACGGTTACGATACCGGACTCGTCCGATAACTTCACCGGATTTCTGTGTCGTCCCGGGGGGAGCGTGTCGGCGCTATTGACTGAAATCGACAAGCCTAGTAGTTTTGTCGGCCATTTTGACCCGTGCGGTCAGCCAAGATGAGGGCGTTTTCTACAGCGCCCCGATTCGTTTTTACAGGGTGAAAATCGTGGAGCTCAGCGGCGCGGAAATCCTAGTCCAGTGTCTGAAAGACGAGGGCGTTGAATTTATTTTCGGCTACCCGGGCGGGTCGGTGCTGCACATCTACGACGCCCTGTTCAAGCAAGATGCCGTCAAGCATATTCTCGTGCGCCACGAACAGGGTGCGACCCATGCGGCCGACGGCTACGCCCGCGCCACCGGCAAGCCCGGCGTGGTGCTGGTCACCTCGGGGCCGGGCGCGACCAATGCCGTGACCGGTATCGCCACCGCTTATATGGACTCCATTCCGCTGGTGGTCATCACCGGCCAGGTGCCGCTGCCCGTCATCGGCAGTGACGCTTTCCAGGAGGCCGACATCGTCGGCATCACACGCCCCTGCGTGAAGCACAATTTTCTGGTGAAGGACGTCGCCAAGCTGGCCGAAACCATCAAGAAGGCGTTCTACATCGCGGCCTCGGGCCGGCCGGGGCCGGTCGTCGTCGACTTGCCCAAGAACCTGACCGACCCCAACATCAAGGTTCCGTACGAATACCCCAAGACCGTCAGCCTGCGCTCCTACAATCCTTCGGTCAAAGGCCATCGCTGGCAGATCAAGAAGGCGGTGGATCTGCTGTTGAGCGCCAAGCGCCCGATGATCTACAGCGGCGGTGGCATCGTCCAGGGCGAGGCATCGCAACAACTGACCGAATTGACCCGCCTGCTGGGTTATCCGATCACCAACACCCTCATGGGCTTGGGCGCCTATCCGGGCACGGACAGGCAATTCGTCGGTATGCTCGGCATGCACGGCACCTACGAAGCCAACATGGCCATGCACGAATGCGACGTGCTGTTCGCGGCCGGCGCGCGCTTTGACGACCGCATCACCGGCAAGATCGCTGAGTTCTGTCCGCATGCCAAGATCATCCACGTCGACGTGGATCCGGCTTCCATCTCCAAGACGGTCCGGGTGGACATCCCCGTGGTCGGCGAGGCGGCTCCGGTGCTACAGGAAATGATCGAGGTGATCCGCGGGGGCGAGCAGCGGCCTGACCATGTCGCCCTGAGCAAGTGGTGGGAGCAGATCGAGCGTTGGCGCGCCGTCAATTGCCTGGCCTACGACCGCAGCGGCAAGGTCATCAAGCCGCAATACGTGATCGAACAGTTGTGGGAACTCACCCAGGGCGATGCCTACATCACGTCCGACGTCGGCCAGCACCAGATGTGGGCGGCGCAGTTTTACAAGTTCGACAAGCCCAGGCGCTGGATCAATTCCGGCGGACTCGGCACCATGGGCTTCGGCCTGCCGGCCGCGATCGGCGTCAAGCTGGCGTTTCCCGAGGCCGACGTCGCCTGCATCACCGGCGAGGCGAGCATACAGATGTGCATACAGGAGCTCGCCACCGCTCTGCAATACCGCACGCCGATCAAGATCATCAACCTGAACAACGGTTACATGGGCATGGTGCGGCAGTGGCAGGAATTCAGCTACGAGAGCCGTTATTCGCATTCCTACCTGGAGACCCTGCCGGATTTCGTCAAGCTGGCGGAGGCTTACGGTCATGTCGGCCTGCGCATCGAAAAGCACGCCGACGTCCGGCCGGCTCTGGAAGAGGCTTTCAGGCTGAAGGACCGTACCGTGTTCCTGAACTTCCTCACCGACCCGACCGAGAACGTCTACCCCATGATCGAGGCGGGCAAGGCACATCACGACATGCGCCTGGCGCCCGGCGTCAACACGGATACGGAGCTTGCCTGAGTCATGCGACACATCATCTCCATCTTGATCGAAAACGAGTCCGGCGCCTTGTCGCGGGTAGCTGGGCTGTTTTCCGCGCGCGGCTACAACATCGAGTCGCTCACCGTCGCGCCGACCCAGGATCCCACGCTCTCGCGCATGACCCTGGTGACCACCGGCAACGAGGAAATCGTCGAGCAGATCACCAAGCAGCTCAACAAGCTGATCGACGTGGTCAAGTTGATCGACATTTCCAGCGCGACCCACATCGAGCGCGAACTGATGATGGTGAAGGTGCGGGCGGTCAACGGCCAGCGCGAGGAAATCAAGCGCCTGACGGAGATCTTCCGCGGCAGCATATTGGACGTCACGACGGCCACCTACGTGGTCGAGGTGACCGGCGAGAAGAGCAAGCTGGACGCCTTTCTGGACGCGGTGGGCGAGGAGCACATCATCGAGGTGGTGCGTTCCGGCGCGACCGGCATCACCCGCGGCGACAAGGGTTTGAGTGTTTGATCCGACGGCCCGCCAGGCGGCCGTGATCGGTTTTTGCAGAGCTGATATTTAAACAAGAGGAACATCATGCAGGTTTATTACGATAAAGACGCCGACCTTTCCATCATCCGGGGCAAGAAAGTCGCCATCGTCGGCTACGGCTCGCAGGGCCACGCGCACGCCCTCAATCTGAAGGATTCCGGTGTGGACGTCATCGTCGCCCTGCGCGCCGGTTCGGCCTCCGCCATCAAGGCGCAGAACGCCGGCCTGACCGTCCTGAGCATAGAAGAGGCCGCCAAGGCCGCCGACGTGCTCATGATCCTGGCTCCGGACGAGCATCAGGCCAAGCTCTACGCCGAGCAGATCGAGCCGAACATCAAGCAGGGTGCGGCACTGGCCTTCGCGCACGGCTTCGGCATCCATTTCGGCCTGATCCAGCCCCGTGCGGATCTCGACGTCATCATGATCGCACCCAAGGCGCCGGGCCACACCGTGCGCAGCGAATACGTCAAGGGCGGCGGTATTCCCGACCTGATCGCCGTAGCGCAGAACGCGTCCGGCAAGGCCAAGGAAATCGCGCTGTCCTACGCGTCCGCCATCGGCGGCGGCCGCACCGGCATCATCGAGACGACCTTCCGCGAAGAGACCGAAACCGATTTGTTCGGCGAGCAGGCGGTGCTGTGCGGCGGCGCCACCGCGCTGGTGCAGGCGGGTTTCGAGACCCTGGTCGAGGCCGGCTATGCGCCGGAGATGGCTTATTTCGAGTGTCTGCACGAGCTCAAGCTGATCGTCGACCTGATGTACGAGGGCGGTATCGCCAACATGCGCTACTCGATCTCCAACACTGCCGAATACGGTGACCTGACCCGCGGTCCGCGCGTCGTCACCGAGCAGACCAAGGCGGAGATGAAGAAGATCCTGCGCGAGATCCAGACCGGCGAATTCGCCCGCGAATTCATCCTGGAGAACCAGGCCGGCGCGGCGACCCTGAAGGCCAAGCGCCGTCTGGGCCGCGAACACCAGATCGAGGAAGTCGGCGCCAAGCTGCGCGACATGATGCCCTGGATCAAGGCCAACAAGATCGTCGACAAGACCAAAAACTAGGAGCGGCGTGCCGCCCGGACGGCTGCGCCGTCCGGGCGGGCCGGGATAGCCATGAGCGAACCGACCCCCCCGATCAGACCCCGGCGCGGCATTTATCTGCTGCCCAACCTGTTCACCACGGCGGCGCTGTTCGCCGGCTTTTACGCGATCACCGCGGCTTTCAACCAGCGTTGGGAGCACGCGGCGGTGGCGATCTTCATCGCTATGATCCTGGACGGCATGGACGGCCGGGTCGCCCGCCTGACCAACACGCAGAGCGCGTTCGGCGGCGAATACGACAGCATGGCCGACCTCATCTCGTTCGGCGCGGCTCCGGCGCTGGTGGGTTACGTCTGGTCCCTCGCGGGGCTGGGCAAGCTGGGCTGGGTGGCGGCGTTCGTGCATTGCGCCGGCGCGGCCCTGCGCCTCGCCCGTTTCAACACCCAGATCGGTACGGCCGACAAGCGTTATTTCCAGGGCCTGCCCAGTCCTTCGGCGGCGGCCATATTGGCGGGTTTCGTCTGGTTCGCCGTGGATCACGGCATTGCCGGCGCCGACGTGGCTTACGTCACTCTGGGCCTGTCCATCATGACCGGCCTGCTGATGGTCAGCAATTTCCGCTATTACAGCTTCAAGGACGTGGACCTGCGCGGTCGCATGCCCTTCGTCAAGGCCATCATCATCATGCTGGCTTTCGCCGTGCTGTTCACCAACCCGCCCATGATGCTTTTCCTGTTTTTCACGGCTTATGCGGTGTCCGGCCCGGTGCTGACCTTGCTGGGGCTGAAGCGCAGGCGCGGCGAGCGTAAGGTGTGAACGGACTTGCCGGGGGCCGCTGACGTCGGCATAATCGGGACACCATGAAACGCGAAACGCTGCACAGCTTCGTTTTCCTCCTGTCTTCGCTGAACCTCCGCGAGCTGCTGCCCCGCGCGGGCAACTAACTCGATCCCATCTCCCGTACCAACACCCATCCGTATTACCTCCCGCGGCGTCTCCCTCGTCGACGCGGCGGATTTCGTGGAGTTCAGCCATGAGCGACAAACTCATCATATTCGATACCACCTTGCGCGACGGCGAGCAGAGCCCCGGCGCGTCCATGACCCGGGACGAAAAGGTCCGCATCGCCAAGGCCTTGGAGCGGCTTAGGGTCGATGTCATCGAAGCCGGTTTCCCGGCCGCCAGTCCCGGCGATTTCGAGTCCGTGCAGGCGGTGGCCCGCGCGGTGAAGGACAGCACGGTCTGCGGCCTGGCGCGCGCCCTGGACAAGGACATCGACCGGGCCGGCGAGGCGTTGAAGGAGGCGAACAGCGCACGCATCCACACTTTCATCGCTACCTCGCCCATCCACATGCAGCGCAAGCTCAACATGCCGCCGGAACAGGTGATCGAATACGCGGTGAAGGCGGTGAAGCGGGCCCGGCAATACACCGACAACGTGGAATTTTCGCCGGAAGACGCCGGTCGCTCGGAAGAGGATTTTCTCTGCCGCATCCTGGAGGCGGTGATCGATGCCGGCGCCGGCACGCTCAATATCCCCGACACCGTCGGTTACGCCATGCCGGAACAGTTCGGCCGGCTCATCGCCCGGCTGCGAGAGCGTATTCCCAATGCCGACAAGGCCATCTTCTCGGTCCATTGCCACAACGACCTGGGTCTGGCGGTCGCCAATTCACTCTCGGCGGTCATCAACGGCGCGCGCCAGGTGGAATGCACCATCAACGGCCTGGGCGAGCGGGCCGGCAACGCGGCGCTGGAGGAAGTGGTCATGGCGGTGAGCACCCGCAAGGATTACTTCCCCTGTCACACGGACATCGACACGCGGGAAATCGTCACTTGTTCCAAGCTGGTGTCCGGCATCACGGGTTTTCCGGTGCAACCCAACAAATCCATCGTCGGCGCCAACGCCTTCGCGCACGAGTCCGGCATCCATCAGGACGGCGTGCTCAAGCACCGCGAGACCTACGAGATCATGCGCGCCGAGGACGTGGGCTGGAGCGCCAACCGCATGGTGCTGGGCAAGCATTCCGGCCGCAATGCCTTCCGCACCCGCATGGGTGAGTTGGGTGTGGAGTTCGCGTCCGAAGAAGAGCTCAATGCGGCTTTCTTCCGCTTCAAGCAACTGGCGGACAAGAAGCACGACATCTTCGACGAGGACTTGCAGGCCCTGATCACCGAGGCGGGGGTCGAGTCGGAAGACGAGCGCGTCAAGCTGGTGGCACTCAAGGTCTGTTCGGAAACCGGGGAAACCCCGAGTGCCCTGGTGACCATCCGGGTCGACGCCGAGGAGCGTACCGGGTCGTCCACCGGCGGCGGCGCCGTCGATGCCAGCCTCAAGGCCATCGAGTCCCTGGTGCCGACCGAGGCCAATCTCACGCTCTATTCGGTCAACAACATCACCAGCGGCACCGATGCCCAGGGCGAGGTGACCGTGCGGCTGGAAAAAGGCGGGCGCATCGTCAACGGCCAGGGGGCGGACACCGACATCGTGATCGCTTCCGCCAAGGCTTACATCAATGCCGTCAACAAGCTGCTCACCGACAAGGACCGCACCCATCCCCAGGTCGGCGACGTTTAGCCCGGGACGATGGACGCGGCGGAGCGCAGACGGAGGGAATACCTGGAGGCCATGGGCATCCAGGTATGGCAGTCCCGGTATGCGCCGGCAGGTGTGGAATTGCCGGAGCCGGTCACGGAGGTGACGTCCGCCCTCGACCGGAATGAGCGTGAGCGCATTCCAGCCAACGAGTCTTCCGATGGCCTGGTTTCAGCAGCAGCCGGCGCTTCCTCCGAACGGCAAATCCTGCCGATCGCGGCGCCCAATCCGATTGCGGCCTGCGGGTGGGACGAACTGGCGGCTCGGGTGGCCGGCTGCACGGCTTGTCCCCTGCACGCCGGCCGCACGCAGACCGTGTTCGGCGTTGGCGACCGCACCGCGCGCTGGATGATCATCGGCGAGGCGCCGGGCGAGCAGGAAGACCTGCAGGGCGAGCCTTTCGTCGGGCGCGCCGGCCTGCTACTCAACGAAATGCTGAGGGCGGTCGGTTTGCAGCGCGAACAGGTCTACATCGCCAACGTGCTGAAATGCCGTCCGCCCAAGAACCGCGATCCGCAAGCCGAGGAGGCCGCGGCCTGCGAGGACTACCTGAAGCGCCAACTGGCCCTGGTGCATCCCGATATCATCCTCGCGGTGGGCCGCATCGCCGCCCAGAACCTGCTGAAGACCGCCACACCCATAGGCAAGCTGCGCGGCGCGGTGCACGACTACCAGGGCGTGCCGCTGGTGGTGACTTACCACCCGGCCTACCTGTTGCGCTCGCCCCTGGAGAAGCGACGGGCCTGGGATGATTTAAAATTGGCGCGAGCCATTTTCCGCCGCCGACAACCCTGAACCGAGTGAGCCATGTCCGGACTATTCGATGCCATCAAGCAATGGGTGGACTACGACGCCGAGCGCGACTTCTACGAAAAACACTTCCCCAGCCTGCGTGAAAATCCCGAGACCGTATTTCGGCCCATGCGCAAGGCCGATCTCAAGGCCGTGTCGGTCATCGAGGAAAGCGCTTACGAGTTTCCGTGGGAGCCCGCCACCTTCAAGGACTGCCTCAAGACCGGCTATTGCTGCTGGGTCGCCGAACGCGCCCGCCAGGTGGTCGCCTACGGCATCCTCACGGTGGGCGCCGGAGAGGCCCATGTCCTGAATATCTGCATCGATCCGCAAATCCAGCGTCAGGGCCTGGGCCGTAAGATGATGGTCCAACTCATGGAAGTGGCCAAAAGCCATCGGGCCGAGATGATGTTCCTCGAAGTCCGTCCTTCCAACACCCGTGCCGTCAATCTCTACCTCAGCCTGGGATTCAACGAAATCGGCCAGCGCAAGGGCTATTACCCGGCCAACAACGGCCGCGAAGACGCCCTGGTCATGGCTTGCATGCTTTGATTCTGGAGGCGAAGCGACGCAGTCGGCTCTAGCCCACCAGCCGTTTTTCGAGATCGTGAAGGCAGCAATCGCTAATCGCTTGCCCTGTGCTCCCGATATCGTTCGGACCAGCAGGAGCGATAAAGCTCTCCCCACGTCTTGTCCATTTCGGCGATCAGGGCATCCAGGTCCTCGCCGAACCAGGCTTCGGCGGCCGACTTCTCAGGTGCATAGCGCATCGTGTCGGGCGCGATCTGCAAGGCTGCCAGCCGTTCGCCCAAGCACGGGTGTCGATCCAGTGAGTCGGTTTTCTGCGACAGTTCCTGCCTGATCTCGGCGCCGACTTCCTGCAGGGAAAATGGGCGGTCACGCAGGAACGCCTGCAGATTCTTGTAGGGCGAGGCCACAGGCTGAGGCAGTACCCGCGTCAGGTCGAATAAAGGCTCCCAATAATATCTGTCCAGCAAGCGGGGCAGAGCCGTATGGATCAACAAGCCTTCTGCGGCCCGCTCCTGCCCGACCAGGCGCGCCGCGGTGGCATCTGCCCTGAATTCGTTGGAGCGCCCGTAGATGATGGAATAGACGGTCAAGGTGGACAGATACCAGTGCAGCAAGCCCGCCCATCGGCCGGGAAAGCGTTTCTCCACGACGTCCCATGCCGCTCGAAAATAGAAGAGGATTAGGCCTATCCGTGCATGAATCCGCTCGTTCCGGCCGGAGAGATGCCCCCATTCGTGGGCCAGAACCGACTGCATCTGCTCCGGCGACATGAACAGCAGCATTTCCATCCCCAATACCAGGGTATGCTCGTTCCAACCCAAAAAAACCAGCCGCGGCCTGTGTACGATGCCGGCGTTGCACGTATGCTCCAATAGCACCTTATGTATGCGGGGCGCCCGGTGTTTTTGATTCAGTTTTTCCAATTGTGCAAACAGTTCGGGAAATCTCGCGGCCGTTAACTCGTAACCGCGTGGCGCATACGCCGTCTTGGCGAAATTGAGGGTAATCAGGGTGAAAAACACAGTCAGCGGCGTGAGGTATCCAACACTGTCCAGGAAGCGCTCGATCGTAAACCCCCAAAATATCAGTGCCCCAGCCACTCCGGCAACGACGCCAATAGAATTGGTTACGAAGTAAAAGCCGAAGATCAGCAGGCTACCGAAAAGAACGAGCAGCATGAACTTCAGCATGAACAACCCTGGGTAATGCTGGCGTTGCAACTCCACCGCGGTGGCGTGGGACTCCGTGTAATCCTTCATCGTGTTTGATGGCATGGGGCGCTCCTCTGATACGGGTTTTGTCGTTGCCTTCAGGGCAGTCCGAATACGGTGAAGACGCCCCCTAACGTGGTCATGTAGAGGCCATCGTAGCGGCATTGGTGGGCACCGATGGGCGAAAACGCTCCTCCGCCCGAGATCACACCGATGTATGTTTGCCGCGGTGTTCCCAGGTGCTGACGTTGCCGATGATGCCGGATGGAGTCTTGAACCGGTAGAGCTCCTCGCCGTTGAGGGCATCGCGAACCTTGAACTCGCCTTGCGGGGTGCCGTGGATAACGACGTCGCCGGCGGTGGCGGTCATGCCGCCCTGCAGGACCACCGGCTCATCGACCTGCCAGGCGACTTTTCCCGACCCCGGGTCCCAGGCGGTGAAGGAGCCGGCATGGTGGCGCGATTCGTCCTCGCCGTTCTTGACGGATTGGCTGGCCGGGTAACGGACTGTCGCGGCGCCGGTATACGGACTCCCCTCGTGGTATTCCACTTTGAAGGGGTCGTAGTCCATGCACTCGTGTCTGCCCGGGACATAGGCCAGGCCGGTGCGCGGCGAGTAGGCCGCGGGGCCCTGGGATTTGGCGCCCAGGTTCGAGGGGCAGATGCCCTTCTGGACATGGTCTTCCCCGCCGGTTTCAGGGCTGTAACGCGGGTCCACCTCGGGCCGGCCCGATAGCGGATCGATCTGCCGGGCCCAGTTCACCGCCTCGTCGAACTTCCCGGTTACCAGCAACTCGCCCGTGATGCGGTCCAGGGTGTAGCCGTAGCCGTTGCGGTCCATGTGAACCAGCAGCTTGTCGTGGATCTTGCCTGCGCGGTCCTTGACGGGACGCTCGATCAGCATGGATTCACTGGTGCCGTCATAAGCCCATTGGTCGTGCGGCGTCGTCTGATAGACCCAGCGGGCTACGCCGGTGCCCGCGTCGCGAGCCCACAAGGCGTTGCTCCAGCGGTTGTCACCGGGGCGCCGTACGGGATTCCAGGTGCCCGGATTGCCGGTGCCGTAATAGACGAGGTTGGACGCCGGATCGTAACTGTACCAGCCCCAGGTCGTTCCGCCCCCGATCTTCCACTGATCCCCTTGCCAGCTCTCGAGACTGGAATTAGGGCCCACGGCTTGCATCCGGCCGTCACGCCAGGTCAGGGTCTTTTCCGCGTCGACCTTCATGTCGGCGTCCGGCCCGGTACTGTAGGCCTTCCACGCCAGACTGCCGTCCTCGATGCGATAGGCGGCGAGGTAACCCCGCACGCCGAACTCGCCGCCGGACACGCCGGTGATCACCTTGTCCTTCACCACCAGGGGGGCATTGGTGCTGGTTTCTCCCTTGCGGGGATCCCCGGTTACAACCTTCCAGACTATCTTGCCGGTCTTGGCGTCCAGCGCCACCAGGCTGGCATCGCCCTGCGCCAGAAAAATCTTGCCGTCGCCATAGGCCAGTCCACGATTCACAGCGCAGCACATTTTCTCCCGAACCCGGACCGGATCGAGGTGCGAGGGGACTATGGAATCGCCGTAATACCCCCACAGTACGGATCGGCTGATCTGGCTGAGCGCATAAACCTTGTGCGGATAGCCGGTGTGGATGTAGATCACGTCGTCCACGACCAGCGGGCCGCCTTCGTGCCCGCCCAGGGCGCCGGTGGAAAACTGCCACAGCGGTTGCAGATTCCACGCATTGGATCGGTTGATCTGATTCAGCGGGCTATAGCTCGTCCCGGCGAGGTCGCCGCCCCAGGTTGTCCACTGGCGTTGCTCCCGGCTCAAGGTTTCTACGGCCACCGGTGGATCGGAGTAGCGCGGCTTTGCAGACGCTCCTTGAATTCCCCGGCCAGCTTCGGGATGGCCGTCCGCAAGAGCCGCGATTTTGTCGGCGCTCCAGCCGGTGAGCTCGGCCAGGTTGTCGTAATAAGGCCGCAGAGGTCCCTCGGGTGCGGCGTATTGCCCCCAGGCATCCCAGGCGATGGCGTAGCGCGCCTGGAAACTACGGGTATCGCCGGTTTCCGTGAGCACCAGATCTTCGGGAAAGTGTTCGCGGTCGTAGCGGACGTGCAGGCGGGAGAGATAAACCGGTCCGGCGGCTGGGCTCAGCCCCAGTTCACTCCGCTCCGCCGACGTCACGGGCCCGGCGGTACAGGGGTCGCAGCCGTTCAGGTCCCCAAAATATTCCGTAAACACCACCTTGCCTCCAGCCCGCTCGACCTGACGGGCGAATGTCGCCCGATAAACCGCGCCGAAATCGGATTTGACCGCCGGAGGAAGATCCACGTCCGTGGGTACCGGCAGCGTACGGTAATTGGCCGATTCCACCCGCCCCTTCCGGGTCAGGGTGTAAATCAGCAAGTCTTGCGGCCCCCGGGCGTTCATCGTGCCCAACCGTATGGGCAGCATGAAGCTGCGGCTTTGGTAGCGGATTTGCAGCGGGCTTAGCCGGCCGTAACCCTGCCGCGCCGGTGCGCCCAGGTTCACCTTGGCCATCAGGAAGCGCATGTCTTGTTTGAGATAGCTGCCTATGACGCCTTCGGCGCCCTCCGGCAAGCGGTAACCGTTCTGTTTCAGCCAAACGACCAGGCCGCCGCTCTCCTCGGCCGAGAGCATCTGGAAGTCGTATTCGCCGACGGTATACGCCGCCTCCACCCGCACGCCCAGGGGCGGCGAGCTACCGTTGCCGGCCGCCCCCGGCGACTTGGCTTCGCCCTCGTTGGAGCAGGACAGTTCCGGCTGCGGATATTCCACCAGACGCGGCGCCGAGTACGCATCCAGGTGTTCGATGAGCGCACGGTCTACCACCCGCACCTGATCTTTCCGCAAGACGGTGGGAACCGGTATCACCAGGGCGAAATCCTTGGCCTCGCCCTGAAAGTCGTTGCTCAGGGTCAGCACGGTGCTATCCCCGTCGCGGGCGATGATCGCTTGCGAGGCCTGGTTGTAGAGTTTGCCGTCCGCCTGGTTCACATAGAATCCGGAAAAGGCGTAAACGTTTGCCGCCGGCATCAGCATGGCTATGCCCAAGATATATGCGGTGTATTTCATGGAATCGGTATCCTCGACGAGGCAAAGAAACTCGGATCAAGTCCTTCGACAAGAACAGAACTCACGGTGACGCACCTCAGGTCCGCTTGCCGAATTCAGGGAAACTGCAATTCGGTCTGTACCCAATAACCGTTTAGTTTTTGATACTTGACCCGGACGGCATGACCCGAAATTAGAAAATCAAAATTTGCCTCGCTCATGGCGGCATCGAATAAGATAGGGCCCATGCTGTCATTCGACTTCTCATACGACCATTTCTCTTGGATTTTCTTATCGTCGTACGTTAGCTCGGGCGCGCCGCAGTCGATTAAAAGGTCGTTAATCGTTCGAAAAAGCTCGGAGGAGAAAAACGAGCCATACGGGATGGCGTCGATGTCAGGGCGAAAGTCCCTGGCGATATTTTCCCTGACCTCCGGTCGCCCATCGCCGTCGATGTCTTCCACGGTTTGCACGCGTAGGTATGGCGGCATCAACCAATAGCGCGCCGCGCCGATTTCTGTGGTCAAGGCTTTGATGATATCCGTGTCGCCTCCGATACCGGACGCGATGGCCGCCAGGTTCTCCGTATGGTAGAAACTCTCGACGATTTCATAGGCGTTGCGTTCCCAATCAGGTCGCCGGGATAGTTCCTCGGCCGATAGCGGTATCGAATTCTTCTGAACTTGCTCGACTAGGGCGTCTAATCTCCCTTTGACACAAGCCTCACTTGTCTTCCCGACAGATTCTTCCGCGTTCGCCGCGGATACGAATATCAACAGCAAAGCGGACATGGCTATATAAGGTATTGTCATGGGATCTGCCCTGCCATTTTTGTGAGCGCTAGGTGATGAAGCATTCTTTAATCTCCGCGCATTCCCCGCTTTTTAATGCGTGCTTGAGGAAATGATCGGGATAACTTCGGGCTTGAATTATCCGGAAAAGAAAGCGGGGTAGAATTCGGAGTAATACCGAGACGGCCTACGTAGTAATGCGGAGGCGTAGGGAAGCCCGCCATGGCGGTCATGGCTGGGCGAGGAAAGAACCGTATCAGATCGCTAACTCGCCGGCCGCCGCCAGCATCTCGCGCATTTCTATCTTGGAATGAGTGCCGAGCTTTTCGATGATGTGGGCGCGGTGGGTTTCGACGGTCCGTGTCGAGACGCCGAATTCATCGGCGATCTTCTTGTTGGGAAGATCCTGGACCAGACGGTCCAGCACTCTCCGCTCCGTCGCGGTCAGGCGTTCCAGTTTGAGGCGCGCGGCATCGGCCGAGCGATGCGTAGCCTGGGGCAGGCGGGTAAGACGGGCGCGCGCCTTGGTCAAGGCATCCGCCAGTTGCAGGCTGCGGATGGGCTTGGGGAGATACGACACCGCGCCCAGCTCGCCGGCGCGAAACGCCGATTCGATGTCGGCCTCCCGGCTCATCATGATGACTGGCGTGGTCAGGCCCGAGTCGAGAAAATAGCGCAGCAGATCGATGCCATTGCCGCCTTCGCGAAACCACAGGTCGAGCAGGATGCAGTCGAATTCGCCCGGCCCGGCCGTAGCGCGAAAGCTTTCGGTGTTGCCGAACAGGGTGGGCGCATGCCCCTGGGCTTCGAGCAGCGTGGCGAGACCATCGCGCACGGAGGCATCGTCGTCGATGATGGCGATTCGTAGTTTTTTCATCCCGTTGAATACCTAAAAGGAAATACGTGCACAGGCCTGGGCGAGTATCCGGAACCGTGTTGGCAGTGGGCATCCTGTTGTCGCTGCTGGCGGCTTATGCGGCAGACCGGTTCGAACAGGACCGCAATTTTCGCGAAGCGCGCGACCGCTCCGGACGCGTGCTGGCCCACCTGGCGTCGCGGCTCGCGGAATTCGAGACCGTGGTGCGGTCCGCCCACAGCACGGCCAGCAACGGTTTGACGGCGCGCATTTTACCGGGTCAACAGGATATCTCGCCGCATGGCCATTACCCCGGCCTGAACCGCGTCCGGTTCCTGCCGGAGGGCTGCCGCAACGCTTCGGCGCCGGCGGAATTCCCCGCCGAATGGGCGGAAGTCTCCGGCCGGGAGGAAAATCCCGAGCTGAGCTGGCATTTGCCGGTTTATCGCGTCGGCGCACCGCTGGAAACCCCCGAGCAGCGGCGTGCCGCCTGCGTCGGCGTGGTCGAGGCCTATTTCGAACCGCGGCCGCTGTTCATCCACCTCTTCGACGATCCCGCGATGATGGGCTTGTCGGTGCGCAGCGTGACCCTGATCCTGAGCACCGACGGCGGCGCCCGCCTCGTGCCGCTTTACGCTCAGCAGGGCCCGGCGGGTACGCTGCTCAGTCACGACGAGATCGCCTTTCTGGGCAACGACCTGGTGGTGCAACTGGCCGGCGCGTCGGCGGACGACAGGATTTTTCGTCGCTGGGGCAGAGCCGTATTCGGGGCAGGCCTGATGGTCGTGTTCGCAGTCGTCGGCCTGCTCGGTTTCATCCGTAGCCGCTACGAGCAGCGCTTGAGCGAGACCGAACGGGCACTGGAGCGCTACACCCGCATCGCGGCCATGGGCGAACTCGCCGCCGCCATCGCCCACGAAGTCGCCCAGCCGCTGACCGGCGTCATCACCTGTCTGGAGGCTGCGCAATTGCGCGCCGCCGGCAAACAAGCCGACACCGAAGGATGGAAGGAGCTCGCGAAGGCGCTCGAGCACGCGGAACGGGCCGCCGACATCCTGGACGATATACGCCGGCACGCGAGCGCGACCCAGGAAACCCAGAACACGCAACTACTGACCGTGGACGAAACCTTGCGGCGGGTGGCTGAAATGGCGAGACTGGACGCGCGTTATCGCACCGTCGACATTTCGGTCCAGGGGGCCGGCCGCGAACACCGCGTGATGGGGAGTCGGGTCGGCCTGGAAAGCGTGCTGCTGAATCTGCTGCGCAACAGCGCCGAGGCCATCACGACCACCGGCCTGGGCGGCGCGGTGAGTCTCGGGGCCAGCGTCGCCGACGCTCGGGTCCTGATCCGGATCGACGACGATGGCCCCGGCCTGCCGGATCCGAGTCATGTGTTCCTGCCTTTCCGCTCGACCAAGCCCGCCGGCATGGGCTTAGGCCTTTGCTATTGCCGGCGCGCGGTGGAAGCCGTCGGAGGAACCCTGAACGGTGGAAACCGCCCGAACGGCGGCGCGTATTTCGAAATCAGCCTGCCCTTGGCATCCGCCGTTTTGAGCGAGGCGGGAAAGACGCCGCACGAGGCGTTATCATAGGCGCGTTCAAACGCACTTCCCCTCCAGACAAGAAGAACACAGGTACGCCTCATGCACACTATTACGCTCATTCCGGGTGATGGCATCGGTCCCGCCATTGTCGCCGCAGCCGTCCGAGTCATCGAGGCGACCGGCGTCGAGGTCCAGTGGGAGCAGCAAATCGCCGGCATGGCCGCGGTGGAGAAACACGGCAATCCGCTGCCGGACGCCACGCTGGAATCCATCCGCAAGAACCGGATCTGCTTCAAAGGTCCCTTGACCACGCCTATCGGCGGCGGTTATCGCAGCGTCAATGTGACCTTGCGCCAGACCTTCAACCTCTATGCAAACGTCCGTCCAGCCATCTCTTTCGAAGGCACCGACACGCCGTTCAAGAACGTCAATCTGGTGACCGTACGCGAGAACACCGAAGGCCTTTACGCCGGCATCGAGCATTTCATCAAGGTGGACGAGGAAAAGATCGGCGCGGAGAGCATCGCCATCGTCACCCGCAAGGGCTCCGAGCGCATCATCCGCTACGCCTTCGAATACGCGCGCAAGGCCCAGCGCAAGAAAGTCACACTGGTGCACAAGGCGAATATCCTGAAATGCACCTCCGGCCTGTTCCTGGAAATCGGCCGGGAGATCGCCAAGGAATACCCGGACATCGAGTTCGACGACCGCATCGTCGACGCCGCCTCCATGTTGCTGGTCATGAAGCCCCAGATCTTCGACGTGTTGGTGACCACCAATCTGTTCGGCGACATCCTCTCCGACCTGGCCTCGGGCCTGATCGGTGGCCTGGGGCTCACCGCCGGGGCCAACATCGGCGCCGACGCAGCCTTGTTCGAGGCCGTGCACGGTTCCGCTCCGGACATCGCCCATTTAGGGATAGCCAATCCCACCGCCATGATCCTGGCCGGGGCCATGATGCTGGAGCACTTGGGCGAATTGAGCGCCGCCCGCCGCATCGAACAGGCCGTGCGCGAAGTCATCAAGGAAGGCGTTTATCTCACGCCGGACCTGAAGCCTGGCTCCACCTACGGCACCGACGATCTGGCCGACGCCGTCGTGCGCAAGCTGGGCTGAGGCTCTACCGTGGGAGCGGGCTTGGGCCCGCGCGGAACCGCGGCTTGAAGGCCGGCTCCCACGAGTGCTCCCTTACGGCGGGAAACGGATAATTCGCTGCACGAGCCGGCGCAAAAAATGGCGAAGCCGGCTTTCACGGTACAATCTCACATCCATTGCCGCCGAGAGAGCCCCGCATGCAAGCCGCTACCGAGTCCGCATCGGTGAACCAGAGCTGTCCGCCTGTCCGCCTCCGCGAGATCCCCTACAACTACACCTCCTACTCCGACCGCGAGATCGTCATCCGCCTGCTCGGAGAGGAACTCTGGGCAGTGCTGGACGCCTTGCGCGCCGAGCAGATCACCGGGCGCTCCGCACGCATGCTGTACGAGGTGCTGGGCGACATCTGGGTGGTGCAGCGCAACCCCTACCTGGAAGACGACTTGCTCGAGAACAAGGGGCGGCGGAAGGCGCTCCTGGATGCCTTGCGCCATCGTCTGCAACAGATGGACGAGCGCCGCGTCGAATTGGAAAAGGAAAATGCCGGCCGCGCGCCCAAGGTGGCGCGGTTGCTCCAGGCGGCCCACGATGCGGTCGATGCTTTCGAGGCCCGCTTCGCCCACACCGCCGAACTCAGACGCCGGGCCTTGCACAAGCTGGCCAAGCATACGCGCAAGGACAACATCTGCTTCGACGGCTACGCCCGCGTCACCCATGTGACCGACGCCACCGACTGGCGCGTGGAATACCCCTTCGTGGTCCTTTATCCCGACACCGAGGAGGAGGTGGGGCATCTGGTGCGCGACTGCATCGCGCTGGGGCTCACCATCATTCCGCGCGGCGGCGGCACCGGCTACACGGGCGGGGCGGTACCGCTGACGCCGTTGTCGGCCGTCATCAACACCGAGAAACTGCTGGAAATGCGTCCGGTGGAGTTCGGCACCCGCTTGCCCGGCGCGTCCGAGTCCTGTGCCACGCTGTACACCGGCGCGGGCGTCGTGACCCGGCGGGCGATGGAGACGGCGGAAGCCGCCGGTCTGGTGTTCGCCTGCGATCCCACTTCGGCCGATGCCTCTTGCATAGGCGGCAACGTGGCGATGAACGCGGGCGGCAAGAAAGCCGTGCTATGGGGCACCGCGCTGGACAACCTGGCGTCCTGGCGCATGGTCACGCCGGACGGCAACTGGCTGGAAGTCGAGCGGCTGGATCATAATTTCGGCAAGATCCACCGTCAGGCCGAGGTGAGCTTCCGCCTGAAGCGTTATGCCGCCGACGGCATCAAACTGCTGGGTGAGGAAATCCTCGCCCTGCCCGGCGAGCGCTTCCGCAAGGAGGGCCTGGGCAAGGACGTGACCGACAAGTTCCTGGGGGGCGTGCCGGGCATACAGAAGGAAGGCTGCGACGGCATCATCACCTCGGCGCGCTGGATACTCCACGAGATGCCGCCGCATACCCGCACCTTCTGCCTGGAGTTCTTCGGCCAGGTGCGCGAAGCGGTGCCGGCCATCGTCGAAGTGCGCGATTATCTCGACGGCCTGCCCAAGACCGGCCGCGCGCGGGTCATGCTGGCCGGCTTGGAGCACCTGGACGAACGCTACGTGAAAGCCGTCGGCTATGCCACCAAGGCCAAACGGCACGGGCGGCCGAAGATGGTATTGCTGGGCGACATCGTCGGCGACGACGAAAACGCCGTGGCTCAGGCGACCAGCGAGGTCATCCGATTCAGCAATGCGCGGGGCGGCGAGGGCTTCATCGCGGTCGGCGCGGAGACCCGCAAGAAGTTCTGGCTGGACCGCGCGCGCACCGCCGCGATTGCCCGCCATACCAACGCCTTCAAGATCAACGAGGACGTGGTGATCCCCTTGCCGCGCATGGGCGACTATTGCGATGGCATCGAGCGCATCAATATCGAGCTCTCCTTGCGCAACAAGCTGCGCTTGAGCGAGGCCCTCGCCGAGTTCCTGCGCGGCGAACTGCCTCTGCGCGCCTACGAGGAAGGGGTGGACAAGGACGAGCTGATCGGCGACCGGCGTGCCCGGGCCCTGGAGACCGTGGAAGCCGCGCGGACGCGTTGGCAGTGGCTGTACGACCATCTCGATCTGCCGTTGAGTGAGGCCGAATCCCGCTTTGCGGCCTTGAGTATCGAGGCCGGCGAACTCGCCAGTCGCGTCGAACGCCCCACCGTTTTCCATCGTCTGCAGGACCATTCGATCCGCGTGTCCTGGAAACGCGAGCTGCGCGCGCCGCTGCAAGAGTTCTTCGCCGGCGACAATCTGCGCCCGGTGCTGGAGCGTGTCGACGCCTTGCACAAGGACGTGTTGCGCGGTCGCGTGTTCGTGGCCCTGCACATGCACGCCGGCGACGGCAACGTGCACACCAATCTGCCGGTCAATTCGGACCACTATGAGATGCTGCAGGAGGCCAATGCCGCGGTGGCCCGCATCATGGCGCTGGCCCGTTCGCTGGGCGGGGTGATTTCGGGCGAGCACGGCATAGGCATCACCAAATACGAGTTCCTCACGCCCGATGAGGTCGCCCCGTTCCACGATTACAAGCAGAAGGTGGATCCGGAAGGCCGCTTCAACCAGGGCAAGCTGATGCCCGGCTCCGACCTGACCCGCGCCTATACCCCATCGTTCAGCCTGATGGGCTTCGAGTCGCTCATCATGCAGCAGAGCGACATCGGCGCGATCGCCGATTCGGTGAAGGACTGTTTGCGTTGCGGCAAGTGCAAGCCGGTCTGTTCCACCCACGTTCCGCGGGCCAACCTGCCGTATTCGCCGCGCAACAAGATCCTCGCCACCTCTTTGCTGATCGAGGCCTTCCTCTACGAGGAACAGACCCGGCGCGGCGTGTCCATCACTCATTGGAAGGAGTTCGAAGACGTCTCCGACCATTGCACCGTCTGCCACAAATGCTACAACCCCTGCCCGGTGGACATCGATTTCGGCAACGTATCGATGAACATGCGCAACCTGCTGCGCAAGATGGGCAAGCAAAGCTTCAACCCGGTGAAGAGCGCCGCGATCTTCTTCCTCAACGCCACACATCCGAAGACGGTCAAGGCCATGCGCACGGCCATGATCGAGTGGGGTTACAAAGGGCAGCGTCTGGGCAATCTGATCCTGGGGCCGCTGGGCCGGGCGCAGACGGCGCATCCGCCGGCTTCGCTGGGCAAGCCCAAGCTGACCGAGCAGGTGATCCATTTCATCAACAAGAAAATGCCGGGCAAGCTGCCGAACAAGACCGCGCGCGCCTTGCTCGATATCGAGGACAGCCAGATCGTGCCGGTGATCCGCGACCCGCAAAAGACCCGGGTCGATTCCGAAGCCGTGTTCTATTTTCCCGGCTGCGGCTCGGAGCGCCTGTTCTCGCAGGTCGGCCTCGCCACCCAGGCCATGCTCTACGAAATCGGCGTGCAGACGGTGCTGCCGCCGGGTTATCTGTGTTGCGGCTTTCCGCAACGGGCTGCGGGACAGTTCGATAAGGCGGAAAAGATCACTACCGACAACCGCGTGTTGTTTCACCGGGTCGCCAACACGCTGAATTATCTCGACATCAAGACCGTGATCGTCAGTTGCGGCACCTGCCTGGACCAACTCGCCGATTACGAGTTCGATAAGATCTTCCCCGGCTGCCGGCTGATCGACATCCACGAGTATCTGCTGGAGAAAGACGTCAAGCTGGAGGGTGTCAGCGGCACCCGCTACCTCTACCATGACCCCTGTCATACGCCCATGAAGACGCAGGATCCGCTCAAGACGGTCAATGCGCTGCTCGCCACGGCCGACGGCATGCCGATCGCGAAATCGGAGCGCTGCTGCGGCGAATCCGGCACTCTGGCGGTGGGCCGGCCGGATATCTCGACCCAGGTACGCTTCCGCAAGGAGGAGGAATTGCGGCGCGGCGCCGACCATCTGCGCGACGACGGCTACGACGGACCGGTCAAGGTGCTGACTTCCTGCCCTTCCTGTCTGCAGGGTTTGCAGCGCTACAAGGACGACGTGGACCAGCTCGACGCCGACTACATCGTCGTCGAAATCGCCAAACACGTATTAGGCGGCGAATGGCTGGAGGAATACGTCGAAAAGGCGGGAAAAGGTGGCATTGAGCGGGTGTTGGTGTAGCGCTCGCTCCGGGTTCCGGACGGTCACGGCGAATCAGGCCGATGGCGCTATTTTGTAGACAAAATCCGTCAAGTTCTGCAAAATAACCGCGCGTTTTCACGGCTTTTCGCAAAATCGGAGCGACGGTTCTCACCCTATGACTAGCATCCTGGTGCTTAACGGCCCCAATCTCAACTTGCTGGGGGTGCGGGAGCCCGAGATTTATGGCCGGCAAACTCTGGCCGACATCGAACAGACGCTGGCGACCCAGGCGGTGCAACGCGGCCATCAGCTGGCCTTTTTGCAGAGCAATGCGGAACATGTGCTGGTCGACCGCATCCATCTCGCGTTTCACGAAGGGACCGACTTCATACTGATCAATCCGGGCGCGTTCACCCATACCAGCGTCGCCCTGCGGGACGCCCTGGCGGGCACCCGGATCCCGTTCATCGAAGTGCATCTGTCCAACGTGCATGCACGGGAACCGTTCCGCAAGCACTCCTACCTCTCCGACATCGCCAAAGGCGTCATCTGCGGGCTGGGCGCCCTCGGATACGAACTCGCACTCCAAGCCGCCATCCATGAACTAGAAAAAAAGGGGCAATAGAAAGATGGATATCCGCAAAATCAAGAAACTTATCGAACTGATCGAAGAATCCGATATCGCTGAAATCGAGATTCGCGAGGGGGAGGAGTCGGTTCGTCTCAGCCGCTACGGCGCCAACGCCAATCCTGCGCTGGTGGCCGCCGCCCCCTCGTTTGTCGCCGCTGCGCCTCAGCTTGCCGCGGCAGCGGCGCCCGCCGTGCCGGCTCAGCCGGAGGAGCCGGCCGGCCACATCGTGCGCTCCCCCATGGTCGGCACCTTCTACCGCGCCCCGTCGCCCGGCGCCAAAGTATTCGTGGAAGTGGGACAGCGGGTCGAGGCGGGCAGCACCTTGTGCATTATCGAAGCCATGAAAATCCTGAACCAGATCGAAGCCGACAAATCCGGCGTGGTCGTCAAAGTCCTGGTCGAGGACGCCCAGCCGGTGGAATACAACCAGCCGCTGTTCGTCATCGAGTGAGCCGGCCGGGCTTGCCCGGTAGCTTGCAGGCTAGTTTCCGCCTCCTTATCCGATTCAGGTAAACCCCATGCTCGATAAAATTCTTATCGCCAACCGCGGCGAGATCGCGCTGCGCATACTGCGCGCCTGCCGTGAGCTCGGCATCAAGGCGGTGGCCGTCCATTCCGAGGCCGACCGCGACCTCAAGCACGTGCGCCTGGCCGACGAGTCGGTCTGCATAGGGCCGGCTCCGTCCAAGGAAAGCTATCTCAACGTTCCCGCCATCATCAGCGCGGCGGAAGTCACCGACGCGGTGGCGATCCATCCCGGTTACGGCTTTTTGTCCGAGAACGCCGATTTCGCCGAAAAGGTGATACAGAGCGGCTTCATCTTCATCGGCCCGCGCCCCGAAACCATACGCCTGATGGGCGACAAGGTTTCCGCCATCGAGGCCATGAAGAAGGCCGGCATTCCCTGTCTGCCCGGCTCCGACGGTCCTCTCGGCGAGGACTACGACGAAACCGTCAAGATCGCGCGCCGTATCGGCTTCCCCATCATCATCAAGGCGGCCGGCGGCGGTGGTGGGCGCGGCATGCGGGTGGTGCACAGTGAAGCCGCGCTGCACAGCGCCATCACGCTGACCAAGGGCGAGGCTGCGGCGGCCTTCGGCAACGACACGGTGTACATGGAAAAATTCCTGGAGGATCCGCGCCACATCGAGTTTCAGGTGCTCGCGGACAGCCACGGCAATGTCGTGCATCTGGGCGAACGCGACTGCTCGACCCAGCGCCGTCATCAAAAAGTGATCGAGGAGGCTCCGGCGCCCGGCATTTCCGAGGAAAAGCGCCAGGAGATGGGCATGCGCTGCGTTGAAGCCTGCCGGGAGATCGGTTATCTGGGTGCCGGCACCTTCGAATTCCTCTATCAGGACGGCGAGTTCTATTTCATCGAAATGAACACCCGCGTCCAGGTGGAACATCCCGTCACCGAGATGGTCACCGGTGTCGACATCGTCAAGGAACAACTGCGCATCGCATCCGGCAAGCCTTTGTCGATCCGGCAGGAAGACGTGAAGCTGATCGGTCATGCCATCGAGTGCCGGCTGAACGCCGAGGATCCGACCAACTTCATGCCCTCGCCGGGCCTGATCGAGCATTTTCACATGCCCGGCGGGCCGGGAATCCGGGTCGAAACCCATATCTACAACGGCTACCGGGTGCCGCCTTATTACGATTCCATGATAGGCAAGCTGATCGCCCACGGCGAAACCCGCGACAGCGCCATCGCGCGCGCGCGTACCGCCTTGAACGAGATGGTCATCGCCGGCATCAAGAACAACATCCCCTTGCTGCTGGACATCATCAACGACAAGGCCTTCCAGGAGGGCGGACAAAACATCCACTACCTGGAGAAGAAGCTGGGGCTGAAACACTGATGTGGCGCCAGCTTTCGGTGGCGACCGACCAGGGCACGGCCGAGGCGGTCGCCGATCGGCTTTCCGATCTCGGCGCCCTCTCGGTCAGCCTGGAAGATGAGGGCGATCAGCCGCTTTTGGAACCGAAGCCGGGCGAGACACCCATCTGGAACCACACGCGGGTGATCGGGCTGTTCGAGGCCGACAAGGACCTGGCGGCCATACGCAGCGATCTGATCGAACACTTTCCTGACCGGTTCGATGCCTGGCGCGAGGAGGAAATCCAGGACCAGGCCTGGGAGCGCGCCTGGCTGGAGCATTTCAAACCCATGCCCTTCGGCCGGCGATTGTGGATCGTGCCGACCGGCTATCCGGCCCCCGAGCAGGAGGATGCGGTCTGCGTCAGTCTGGATCCGGGCCTGGCGTTCGGCACAGGTACCCATCCGACCACCGCGTTATGCCTGGAATGGCTGGATGGCCTCGATCTGCGCGGTAAGACGGTGCTGGATTACGGCTGCGGCTCGGGCATATTGGCAGTCGCCGCCTTGCTGTTGGGCGCGGATAGCGCGATCGGCACCGACATCGATCCGCAGGCATTGACCGCCACGGAAGACAATGCGCGCAAGAACGAAGTCCTGGAGCGCCTGACAATCTGCCACCCCAAGCATCTCCCCGCCGGGCCCGTCGACGTATTGGTGGCCAACATCCTCGCCAATCCGCTGATCGAGCTGGCCGAGTCCCTGGCCGTCCTGGTCAAACCCAGCGGCGAACTGGCCTTGTCCGGCATATTGCGCGAACAGGCCGAGGCGGTGAAACTGGCCTACCAACCCTGGTTCGAAATGAACGAGCCGGATTTTCTGGAAGACTGGAGCCGATTGAGCGGCATACGCCGCGGAGATTGAGCCATGTATACCCAATGCCCCGGCTGCAAAACCGTGTTCCGCATCGACGTGGCACGTCTGCGCAGTGCGCACGGCGAGGTGTTGTGCCAGCGTTGCCATATCGTTTTCAATGCGCTGGGCGCATTGTCCGAGACCGTCAGCGAGGCGACTTCCGAATCGCCCGGCAATTCCGCCCTGCCGCCCTCGCTTGGGCCGGCGGAGACGGTCGCCACATCGCGCTATGAGCAGGAGATGCGGCAGGACACGGTCCATGGGGCGGATGGCTTGCCGTCCTTCTCCGCCGATGCAAACCGGCCGGTACGCCGCCGCGTACCCGAGCGGTCTGTGGAAGCGCCTCCCGTCGAGCCCGAGGGTTCGGCGGACAGCCGGTTCGCCGGCTGGGGCTGGGGGCTGGGCTCCACCGCCTTGCTCCTATTGGCGTTGGGACAACTGGCCGTGTTCGAGGGGCCTCGCCTGGCCCAGCAGGAAGACTTGCGCGCCGGTCTGGAATGGCTGTGCCGTCCTTTGCGCTGCAGCCTGCCGGAGTTCCACCAGTTGGACCGCATCCGCATCGTCGACCGCGCCTTGCAGGCTGCGCCCGACGACATCGACGGCTTCGAATTCAGTCTGATCATGGTCAACCAGGCACGCCTGCCGCAAGCCTATCCGACCCTGCGGCTGGCATTGACCGAGGTCAATGGAGCCCCCATCGCCGTCCGCCAGTTCAAACCCGAAGAATATCTGGGATCGGTCCGTCCGGGCTCCATGCCCGTGGGCCAGCCGGTGGAGGTCCGCCTCCTGCTGGCGCGCCCGGCCAGGGAAATCGGCGGATTCAGTTTTGAATTGATTTAGCTCTTCCAAACCATAAGAAACGGCGCCTAAGGCGCCGTTTCTCGTTCCAGCATCGGCCTTCAGGCTCTGACGTCGATATGGTGTCCTAGAGGCCCCTGCGGTTGGGGGGATTCGGGGAGCGCGGCCGACTGCACGAGCTTCAGGGCATTCGCGCCGTCCTGTTTGATCTGATCGTTGGCCAGTTTCAACACGGAGGTCGCATGCTGCTGCTTCAGGCTGACGCCGCCGATCATCTCGGCCAAGCCGGCGCTGTTGGCGGTCGAAATATCCATGACATGACCTTCGGGTGGTTTGCGGGCAATTCAATTATCGGCCGCATCCGGCGTTTCTAGAAGGAAAACGGGGCCGTGCTCAAGGCTTGCCGGTCGATTTCTGTACGACGCTGTCGATCTGGTTGGTGCGCAGATAGGCGCGCGTTCGGTCCGCGTCCACCAGGCTGCCAAAGGGGCCTATCTTCACGCGGTGCCAGGGGGTGTTCTCGATCTTGACCGTTTCGATCTTGGACTTGACCTTGAGCTGCGACAATTGCGTCTTCAATTTTTCCGCGTCCGCCAGATTAGGAAACGACCCGGCCTGCAGCAGGTAAACCACGCCGGCCGGCTTGTTGCCCAGGCTTTCCTCCTGCTTCATGCTCTTGATGTCGCTCTCGCCGATGATGACTTCTTTTTCCGGCAAAATCTTGTAAAAGCTGAAACGGGGTTCGGGCGGCTTGGGCGGCGGCGGAGGGGGTTCGACCGGCTTCGCGGGTGCCTCGGGCTTGACCGGCGCGGGCTCGACCGGTTTTTGCGGCACTTCCGGCTTGCTCGGCGGCAGTTCCACCTTGGTCACGGCAGGCTCCGCCTTTTTCTCCGGCCTGGCTTCCGGCTTGACCGGCTTCTTTTCTTCCGGCAAGGACTTGGGCGGGATGGGCGGCGCCGGCAGCTGGGTCGTACGGGGAGGCGGCGGCGCGGGTTCTGCGGCCGTGGGCGGCGGCGTTTCGTCGCCATCGCGGAATATCAGCCAGAGGATCAACACGAGCGCAACGGCGGCCGCCGGCAGACGCCAGGGAAGTCGGCGCCTGGTATGGCGATGGGGGCGGTAGCCGGGCACCCGGTGTTTGTAATCCATGCGCTCTGCCTTACATCGCTTCCGGCGCGCTGACGTCCAGCAACTTCAGGCCGTTGACCAAAACCTGGCGGACCGCTTCGATGAGGTTGAGGCGGGCATCGCGCAGGCCCGCGTCCTCGACCAGGAACTGGTGGGCGTTGTAATAACCGTGCAATTCGGCCGCCAGTTCGCGCAGATAGTTGACCAGATGATGCGGCGCCTGTTGCAGGGCGGCACTTTCGACCACCTCCGGATAACGGCCCAACGTGGCGATCAGCGCGGCTTCGTGGGACTCGGTCAGCTTGTCCAGGTGATCCATGCCGGCGTTCAGATCGCGCGGCAAACTTTTTTCGTCCAACTGGCGGAACACGCTGCAGATGCGGGCGTGGGCGTACTGCACGTAATAGACCGGGTTTTCGTTGCTGCGGCTGGTGGCCAGCTTGAGGTCGAAATCCATGTGCGCGTCGGATTTGCGCATGACGTAGAAGAAGCGACAGGCGTCCTTGCCGACCTCGTTGCGCAACTGGCGCAGGGTGACGAATTCGCCCGAGCGGGTCGACATCTGCACCTTTTCCTCGCCGCGGTACAGCACGGCGAACTGCACCAGCAGCACGTCCAGCTTGTCGGGTGCACCGCCCAGCGCCTGCATGGCCGCCTTCACCCGCGGGATGTAGCCGTGATGGTCGGCGCCCCAGATGTTGATGATGCGGTCGTAGCCGCGCTCCAGCTTGTTCATGTGGTAGGCGATGTCGGAGGCGAAATAGGTCATCTGCCCGTTCTCTCGCACCACCACGCGGTCTTTTTCGTCGCCCAGCCGGGTGGAGGCGAACCAGGTCGCGCCGTCCTTTTCGTAGAGGTAACCGGCGGCCTGCAATTTCTCCAGGGATCGTCCGACCGAGCCGTCGTCGGTGAGGCGGCGTTCGGAAAACCATTCCTCGTATTCCACGCCGAACTCGGCCAAATCCTGGCGGATGTCGGCCAGTATGCTGTTCAGACCGGCATCGAAGGCTTGCTGGTAGCCCTCTTCGCCCAACAAGGTCTTGGCGCGGGCGATCAGGGCGTCGATGTGCAATTCCTTGTCGCCGCCCTGCGGCTCGTCGGGCGGCAGCTCGGCCGTCACCACCGGGGCGGCCCGGCGCAGGGTGTCGCCGACCTGTTTGTGCAGTTCCCAGGCGATCTCGCGCACATATTCCCCGCGATAGCCATTGCTGGGGAAGGTCAGGACTTCGCCGCACAATTCCAGATAACGCAGCCATACGCTGGTGGCCAGGATGTCCATCTGCCGGCCGGCATCGTTGACGTAATATTCGCGGTGCACCGTGAAGCCCGCCGCGGCCAGCAGCTTGGCGACCGCCGAACCGTAGGCGGCCCCGCGACCGTGGCCGACGTGCAGAGGCCCGGTCGGATTGGCCGAGACATACTCGACCTGCACGGACTGGCCCGCGCCGACCTTGCTCAAGCCGTAATCGTGGCCGGCTTCGATGATTTGCCTGACGAGCTGGAATTGCGCCGCCGGATCGATGAAAAAATTGATGAAGCCGGGGCCGGCGATCTCGGCCTTCAGCACGGCGGCATCGGCGGGCAAGGCCGCGACGATTTTCTCCGCCAACTGGCGCGGATTGCTGCGCGCCGCCTTCGCCAGGACCATCGCGGCATTGCTGGCGAAATCACCGTGCTGCGCGTCGCGGGCACGCTCCACCGTGATCGAGGGCGCCAGGTCGGCGGGCACTATCCCCTCGGATTTCAGGGTGTCGATGGACGTTTGCAGCAGGGATTCCAGGCGTTTTTTCATCGTGCTCTGTAGGGAGGGAAGGGACTCGTGGCCCGGGCATTATCCTAAAAGGCCTGGCCCACTGGCAATGCGCGGAGTTCGACCGTGCGGGCCGGGACCCGCGTCGACTCATGGCCTTGCGGGCGGTGGGGGGGCGAGGCGGTGCTCCTGGTAGATGCCGGTGAGGCGGCGGCGGAATTCGTTGGTCACTTCGGCGATGTCGCGGCGCTTCTCGACGACCCGCGGGGTGATCAGCACCACCAGTTCCTTGCGGTCGTCGGTCTTGCTTCGACTGCCGAACAGATAACCCAGCACGGGGACATTGCTGAGCCAGGGGATGCCGCTCTGACTGCTGTCGACGGTATTGCTGATCAATCCTCCCAAGGCCAAGGTTTCGCCGTTGCCGACCGCGACCTGGCTCTGAACCTTGCGCTGGGCGAATTGGAAGGTGTTTGTGCCGCCGACGACGACCTCCGATGGCGTACTGATTTCC
Organism: Methylococcus sp. EFPC2; assembly: GCF_016925495.1. Classification (NCBI taxonomy): domain Bacteria; kingdom Pseudomonadati; phylum Pseudomonadota; class Gammaproteobacteria; order Methylococcales; family Methylococcaceae; genus Methylococcus; species Methylococcus sp. EFPC2. The sequence continues at coordinate 3,754,027 of NZ_CP070491.1, forward strand.
TGGTAGATGTCCATGATGACCAAGCCGCCCGAATTGACGCGGGGCCTGACCTTGAGGGTCACGCCGCTTTCCTGGTACTGGATGGTGGCGGTCGAGAACGGGTTGGTGGCGCCGGAATTGAGATTGGTGGAAGAGCTCGTCGTGGTCGGCACGCGGTCGCCCACATTGATCTGGGCTTCCTGATTGTTCAATACCATCAACGAGGGGGAGGACACCACGTTGATCTTTTTATCCTCGGCCAGGGCGTTGACGATCACCTTGATGTCTTTGCCGGCGAAGGCATAGGCGAATCCGCCCGGTCCTGACGCGGCCAGGGCGGCGTTGGCCGCGTTTTCCAGCAGATTTTTGGAACCCGCCAGCGCTTCGGCGCTTTGCCCGTGCGTGAACAACCATTGGAGACCGTACTGCAACGAGCCGGTCAGGCTGACTTCGACGATGGTGGCGTCGATCAACACCTGCAAGGGCAGCACGTCCAGTTCCTTGATGACGGTCTCGATTTCCTTGTAGTCCTGCGCCTTGGCCATGATGATCAGGGCGTTGTTGGACGGGTCGGCGACGATGCGCATGTTGTTGCCGAGCTCGGTGGCGGTGGCGCCGCGAGCGGTGGTGCGCCGGCTGAAGGAACCCGACGAGCCGCCCGATCCGAGGCCACCGGCTCCCAATCCTCCCGACCCCGAACCGCTCGCCGAAGAGCCGCCGAGGCCGCCCGTGCCGGAACCGGAAAGACTGCTGCGTCCCCCCGTTCCCGTCGTGGTGCTGCTGGTCGAGCCGGTGCCGCCGAATGACGAGGAAGATGAGGACGAGGACGCGCCGTCGCCGAAGCCGCTGTCGTCCGCGCCGCCGAATCCGCCCGAGGCACCGCCACCGCCTATGCTGGCCCCGGAAAGACCGGGCGCCAGCGAGGCGCCGCCGCGTCCGCGTCCCCCGCCCTGGCCGAATATCTGGCCCAGGGTGTTGGCCAGTTCCGCCGCGTCCACGTTTTGCACCCGGTAGACGTGCATGCTGCCGCTCTTGTCGGTGTTGTAGCGGTCCAGGCGCTCGATCCAGTTTTCCACCTCGTCCAGGTAACGCGGCTGCGGGCTGACCGCCATGATGGCGTTGAGACGCTCGATAGGCAGCAGCCGGAACATGCCGCCTAGGGGGCCCTTGCCGGCACTCTCGCCCAACAGCTTGGTCAGTTCTTCCGCGATGGTGACGGCGTCCACGTTGCGCAGCGGAAACAGGGCGACGGCCATGCCGCGCATGAAGTCCACGTCGAACAGGCGGATGGTGTCGATCACACTCTCTAGTTCGTCGGAGGTGCCGGCCAGCAACAGCAGGTTACGCACCTCGTCGGCGCGTATGATGGATTTGGGCGGCATCAGCGGTTCGACGACTTTCTGCATCTCCTGCACGCCGACGTAGCGCAGCGGCACCACCCGGAGCTGATAGCCCGCCGGCAGGTCCCGGCCGCCCAGGCCCAGGCGGGCGCCGGCCGCGCCCACGGTGCCGGCGGCTTCGGGTTCGATCTTGTACAGCGGGCCGTCCTTGATGAGCACCGCACCGTTCATGCGCAGCAGCATTTCCAGGGTGGGAATCAGCTCGTCTTCGGCCAGCGGTCGCGTGGTCTGCAGGCTGACCTTGCCGACCACCTTGGGATTCAGCACGTAGTTGAGTTTGAGGGTGTCGCCCAGGATCACCTTGCTGACTTCGCCCAGGTCGGCTTCGTCGAAGTTGAGCGTGTATTTGCCTTCCTTGGCCGGCTGCGCCGCGGGGACGGACGGGGAGCCCTGGCCCACCAGGCCGCCGGAGGGCGGATAGTATTCCTTTTCCTGCCGCGGCTTCGATTCGGCGGCGGGCGGTGCTGCTTCGCTCTCCGCCGGCGGTTCCTGCGGAAGCAGGACCTTGGGTACGGGCTGCTTTTGGGCGACGGGTCCCAGGTATTCGCAGCCGTTCAGGCTCATGGCCAGCAATGCTATGCCCGCCGCGAGGCGCTTGGGGTTTGCCGGAACGCGGCGCTTAAGGTTGGGGTGGTTCATCGGGTGGCGTCTCTTCATCTTCAGCGCTGTTTTGATCGGGTTCTTCGGCAACCTCGCCCTCGGGAGGGGGCGGGGCGCCCGTGTTTATCTGGGCTTTGCCTTTGGGCGGAGGGGCGGGGGTGGCGGCTTTCGGCTTGGGTTTGAGCAGCAGCAGTTCCTTCTGCTCCCCCGCCTGTTCGAGCGTCACCCGGTCTTCGCCGATCTTGACGAGGGTCCAGCCGTTCACCTTGGCGTTGAGCCGCGCACGCTTGTATTTGTTGCGGGCGTCCATGAACAGCGCGCTCTTGCCCTGCGGGACCAGCACCACGCCCATCAGCTTGAAGTCGAGCGGTGTTTGCTCTGTCGCGCCCGCCAAGCCCGGCTCTTCGGCTTCCACCGGCCGCCGGCTGTCCTGGAACAAGGGGCGCTCCACCATTTGGCCGTATTCTTCCAGCGCTTTCAGGCCGACGTCGCCGGCGTCCGCTTCCGCGGCGATTTCGGCTGTGCCGGCGGGCCGGTCCGCCCGGAGAACGGACCGCCGGCTGTGATCGCTCCACCATTCCAGCAGCAGAATCAGGATCAGCAGTCCGCTGCCGGCGAGCAGGGCCAGGGCGGGAAGATAGGGGCGCAAGGTCTTGGGCATGCTTAATTCACTCCCCTCATGTAACCGACGACGTCGAAATCGACGCTGAGCTTGTCGGTCGCCTTGGCCGCCGGCTTGCCGCCGGGCGAGAAAGGCTGGCCCACCCGGATGGGGCGGATGTTGAGGTTCTCGACGAAGAGGATGGGAGTGTTGGCTTCGAATGCGTGGAGAACCTGGCGCAGCACCGGTGTACTGCCGGTCATGCGGACCTTGACGGCGACCCGCGAGAACTGTTCTTCCTTGCGCTCGGGTATTACCTGGGTGCTGATGAGTTCGCCGCCGGCGTCGGTTACCGTCTGTTTGATCAGGGTTTGCAAGTCCGCCGAGGCCAGTGCGGTGGTGTCGCGCGCGAAGAAACGCTCCTCCTGCTGCCCCTGCTGCCGGATTTCTTCCAGTCTGGCCGTCCAGGCCTCCTTGCCGGCCGCGAGCTTGCGGAGTTTGGCCAGACGGAATTCCAGTTCTTCTATGCTGTCGGCATAGGAAGCCGTGAGGCTATGCAAGGGCAGCACCACGACGCCCAGCACCAGCAGCACGGCGCCCGCCAGCAGACCCAGGGCGATGAGGCGCGATTTACTGAGGGGGTATGGCTTGTTCAGATGCCCTCCTGCCGAGTACTTCGCTGGCTATCTGGAAACGCTCCTGGCCGCTGGCGACATCTTTGGTCACCGGGGAGACGAAATTGGTGTTCTTGAAGTAGGGGGAAGCCTCGATTTGCGAGATCAGGCTGGAGGCCGCGGGCGATTGCCCCTGGATGACGACTTTGCGGTCGCGATATTGCAGGCCGTTGAGCCAGGTCTGGTCGGGAATGAGCCGGCTCAGTTCGTCCAGCATTTCGAGGGTTGCCGGCTCCTCGCTCTTTTTGCGGAGCAGGAAGCCATTCTCATGGGCAAGTTTTTCCGCCTCGGCCTTGATGTCTTCCACTTCCTTTGAAATCTTGGTCACTTGGCGCACCTCCTGGCGCAACTGCTGTTCCAGGGTGTAGTTGAGCCAGGCGGGCAGGGCGAGTGTCGCTAGCAGCAGCAGCGCGAACAGGGCCGCCGCGGCGATGTTGACCCGTTGGGGAAGGCGCGAGCGGGGCCTGCGGAATGCCTCCGGCAACAGGTCGTGATTGGCGCGAGCACCGTCGGCGATCACCCGTTCGGGCCGCCAGCCGGCGGACGCCAGTTCGTCCAGAGAGGGGTCCAGCTTGGCACGCGGGGTGAGGGCCAGTTCCACCCGAATCTGGCGCGTGTCCGGCAGGCGTTCGATGAGCTGGATCGAGTAATAGACCTGATCGGCCTTGAAAGGCGTCAGCCGGTCCATCTCGAAAGCCATGACCTGGCGTAGATTTTCGCTCGCCGCGGCCGGGAGCTTGAAGGTGCGCAGCAAAGATTGGCCCTGGCCTAAGCGCAGACAAAGCTCCGCCTCGTCCAGGTGCGGCGTGGTTTCGTACAGCTTTTCCCGTTCCCGGGCCGCGCTTTCGTCCAGCGGGAACAGGCCCAGCGGGCGCTCGCCGTTATCGTCGGACAGGGAAACCTGCACTTGCTCGCCGCGGCGGCTCAGCAGCAGGCGGGCGCGCTGCGGCCAGAGGGACGCGCGCAAGGGTGCCGGCAGTATCGCCGCCAACTCGCCGCCCCACCAGCGGAAGAAGCGGGCATAATCCAGTTCGATGTGGGAATCCAGTTTCAGCATGGCGGTCAGTTCGCGCCCGGCGTATCAAAGTAACCGAGGGCGCCTGCGGTTTGCGGTTTCCATTCGACCACGGCGAGAGGCAGTCCGCTGCGGGAGAACTGGCGGCGGAGCACGGCCTTGAGGCCCGCGCTCGCGCCTTCCGCCGTGCGCGCTTCCAAAAGTATGGAAAAGGCGACGTTGGAGCCTTGGTGCATGCGGACGCCGCCGGGGGGTATGTTGAGCGGCGGCGGAGGCACCTCGGGCGGGGTGCTCGCGCGCTGGGCCAGGTAGGCGTCGACGGCACTTTCGTCCAGGCCGGGCAGGGCGAGCAAGGCCTGGCGGCTGGCATAGGCGGGATTGATCCCGTCCTGCCCGCTATAGAGGGTCAGCACGGGTTCCAGTCGGGCGTAGAGCGCGGGTGTCATGCCTAACACCATGGCTAATTCTTCCAGTGTTTGAAAATTCTTGTTGCCCGGCGCGTAGCCCTTACCGGCCGCGGCGTAATCGTCGGCTTCGGCGCCATGCAGGCGTTTGAGGGAGTCGGGGTCACGCCAATCCAGGATGGCATCCGCCAAGGCGTCCGCCCTGTCGCGGTCCTCGTTCAGCAGCTTGGTCAGCACGGCGCGTAACGTAAGCTCCTGAGTGGTATTGATGTCGATTTTGCCGCCCTCGTCGAGGACACGCAACCTTACCCGGCCGCCGGGCAGTTCGATTTCCCGCAAGCTGTCCCCTGCGCGCCAGCGCAGCTTGGGGTCGGGAATGCTCAGCATCATCAGGGCGTATTGCAGGCCGGCGTCCGCCAGCGCCAGGCTGCGTGCGCGGTCCTGCAGGGAATTCAGCAGGCCGGCGTCGCGTTGCAGGCCGAGTGAGAAGCTTCCCGCCATGATGCTGAGCAGGGCCACGGCCCAGAGCACGGCGATCAGGGCCAGGCCGCGCATATCCTTCATTGGCGCGCCTCGCTGCGGGGCGCGATGGTCAGGGGAGGCCAGGGCGGCGAGCCTTTCAGCGCGATCTCGATGCGGATCAGCGCCGGCAGGACCGGCTGTCGCCATTCGCTTTGCCATTCGGCGGGCTGGTCCGCTTGAGCCGAGGCGAGGTAGGCGATACGCAGATCGGCCAGGTTTTCAACCAGGGTTACGTCTTCGATGCTGCCTTCTTCATTTCCCCGGGACCCTCCGGCGGCCTGGTAGACCGGCTGGATGGACAGTTTCAGATCGCGGATGTCGTCGTGCTCCTCGGTATAGAGTTCGAAGCGGTACAGCCCGCCGCGCACTTGCGGCGGGAGGCTGCCGGCATAGGCGAGCCGGTCCGGTCCGCCGTCGAAGAGCAGGGCGGACGAGGACGGATCCGGATCGGCTCCCGGCGCGGTGGTTTGTCTCAGTGGCAGGGTGGACGACAGGTGGGAACGCAGAAAATTCTGGGTGGTCAACATGCGGTTCATGTCGGCGGTCCGGCGTTCGCCGCTTTCCCAACTGCGCACGCCGATGCGCAGGCTGCCCAGCAGCAGCGTCATCATCACGGCCAGCAGGGTGGCCGCGATCAGCACTTCGATCAGGGTGAAGCCGGCTTGGCGCAGGGGTCGCGTCATCGGGATCTCCCCGCGCCGAATCGGGGCAGGCCGGCTTGCGCGGCCTGCAGCCGCAGCGTGCCGAGGCTGTAGGTCTGCGGACGGTCTTCGTCGCCCCAGCTCACGGTCAGTTCGGCCCAATAGGCCTGATACGGCAGATTGTCCGGCAGGGGGTCGGGCGGTTGCCAGGGATTTACGTCGAGTTGCCAGCGGTAGGTATCGTCGATTTCGCCTCCGCTGGTGCCAGGCTGCAGCGGCGCATCCCGGCCGGCGGCCGTCAGCAGCGATTCCGCCAGCAATATCGCCCGGGCACGCTCGCCGGCGTTGGCCGCCAGCTGCGTGCCGCCGCCGAAGATGCGGAGCAGCACGCCCAGCGCCAGGGCCAATATGGCGAATGCGACCATGACCTCGAGCAGGGAGAATCCCCTTTGGCCGGCGCGGAACTCAGTCTTCACGTTCTTCGCGTACCGTGACTTCTCCGGACAGCCAGTTGACGTCGACCAGCCGGCGCTGCCCGGCGGCTTCCAGGGTGATCCGTCCCCCGGTCGCGGAACCGTCGGGATAGAAGCGGATGTTGCCCTCTTCGGCATCGACCAGCTCCTTGTCGGCGGTGAACAACTGCAGGCGCACGGAATCCGGTAGGGCATAGCTCTTGGCGCGTCCGGTGACGCGATAGACATGCCGCGCCACGTTGAGGCTGAACACCGTTTCCTTGCCGCGGCCGAGCGCGAGTCCGCGCACGTGGCGCAAGGCCGAGGCGATGTCGCTGGCCGCCCCGCGCAATCGCATGGTGGCCATGGCCGGCTGCAGGTTGGGCACGGCCACCGCCGTCAGCAGGGCGGCGATCACCAGCACGAGGATCATCTCCATCAGCGTGAAGCCATGCGGGCTAGCCGTGCCTGAGTTCGGCGGTCGAGGAGCGGCCATGTTCGGCGCGGCTTATTCCCAGCTCGCGACGTCGGCATCCTCGCCTTCGCCGCCGTCGCTGTTGTCGGCACCCAGGGTGAACAGATCGAATTTGCCGTGCTGGCCGGGCGCGACATAGTGATAGGGGGTGTTCCAGGGGTCGGCCGGGACCTTTTTCTTGCGCAGGTAAGGCCCGTTCCAGACCTTGGCGTTGCCGGGCGCTTCGATGAGCGCGGCTAACCCTTCGTCGGTCGAGGGATAACGGCCAACGTCGAGGCGGTACATGTCGAGCGCAGAGGACAGCTCCTCGATCTGCAGGCGTGCGGTCTTGGACTTGGATTCGCCCAAATGCTTCATCACCTGCGGTCCGACCAGACCGGCCAGCAGACCGATGATGGCGAGCACGACCAGCAGTTCGATGAGGGTGAAGCCGCGGGAGGCGAGAGGACGGGAGTTTGGGGTAAGCATGGCTGGGTACGCTTTTATGGAGTTAGGAGTTAGGAGTTAGGAGTTAGGAGTTAGGAGTTAGGAGTTAGGAGTTAGGAGTTAGGAGTTAGGAGTTAGGAGTTAGGAGCGGTCAAAAGGCCAGGTCGTTGACGCTGAGTATGGCCATCAGGATGGAGATGATGATGCCGGCGATCATGATGCCCAATCCCACGATCAGCACCGGTTCCAGCAGGGCCAGCAGACGCTGGATGGCGATCTTCACTTCCTTGTCGTAGGTGGCGGCCACGCGTTCCAGCATTTCGTCGAGATGGCCGGATTCTTCGCCCAGCTTGATCATCTGGATTGCCAGGGTGGGGAACAAACCGGACTCGATCAGCGGCCCGGACAGCCCGCCGCCCTGTTTCAGGTTTTCCAGCGCCAAGTCTACCTTTTCCGCCGCCACGCGGTTGCCCAGCGTTTCCTTGACTATGGTCAGCGCGGTCAAAAGCGCCACGCCGTTGCCCAGCAAGGTACCCAGCGTGCGGCTGAAATTGGCCACCTCGATCTTGCGGACCAGGTCGCCCACCAGGGGCAGCTTGAGCAGCCGGCGGTCCCATACGTAGCGCCGTTCCGGCACGCTCATCTGCTGGCGGACGTAGCTGGCGACGCCCATCACGAGCAAGGGGATCGCCCACCAGTAGTCGCGTAGGCCTTCGGCCAGGCCCACCACGATCTGGGTGGGCAAGGGCAGTTCCTTGCCGGCGCTTTCGAACATCTCGGTGAACTGGGGGACGACGAAGGTCAGCAAAAGCAACAACGAGAGGGCGGCCATGGTGACCAGGATGGCCGGATAGATCAGGGCGGTGCTCACCGTCTCGCGCAATTCCTTGGAGCGTTCCAGATAGTCGGATAGGCGTTGCAGCACCTGTTCCAGCGCGCCGCCGGCCTCGCCGGCCCGAATCAGGTTCAGGTAAAAGCGGGAGAACACGCCGGTCTGCTTTTCCAGCGCATCCGACAACTGCGCGCCGCCCTTGACGGTTTCCAACACCCGGCCGATCAAGGCGTTCAGCGCCGGTTGAGTTTCCGTGAGCTCCAGCAGCACGGTCAGCGCCCGGTCGAGCGGCAGGCCGGCATGTAGCAGGGTCAGCAACTCGTGGGTGAAGAGCGCAATGTCTTTCTGCGCCAGCTTCGATTTGTCCCGTCCCAGGCGCAGCCAGGCGAAGGGTCGCGAGGATGCCGGGGCAATCCGTATCGGGATCAGCCCCTCGCTCTGCAAAGCCGCCAGCAGGACGCTCTCGTCGGCCGCCTCGCGCTCCGATTCCTGGGTCTCGCCTTCGCGGTTGACGGCCTTATAAAAGTAGAGGGGCATGAGGGGAAAACGGTCCGGGTTTCGAAGGTTTGCAGTTGTCCGTTGTAACGCAATGATAATAAAGCGTAAAAATCTCGATATGCCGCGGTCGGATGTTAACGGGCGGGTCGGCGCATTTCAACGCCGCCGCGCCGGGACAGTCTTGCCTATACTCTGAACGCAAAATCATACGCCGGGTGTGCCATGCGATTCGACTGGGACCAGAAATACGAGATCGGTAACGAGTTGATCGACAAGGAGCATCAGGTATTCGTCGAGCTCATCCGCAATGTCGCCTATAGCATCGAAGACGATGCGGAAAGCGACTATATCGTCAGGCTGCTCACGGAAGTCGAGAAATACGCCGAGTTCCATTTCCTGAGCGAAGAAAACATCATGATCAGTTGCCGTTATCCCGAACGGGAGCGGCACCGGCAATTGCACCTCCAACTGAGCCGAAGGCTACGCGATCACATCGAGGCTTACCAGCGCGGCGAAAGCGAGGCCGTGGCGGTGCTGGAGTTTCTGATGGACTGGTTCGCCCAGCACACCGTGCGGGAAGACCTGCGCCTCGCCGAGCACATCGGCCGCCTCAACGCCCACGGCTCGGCCTGATCACGGGCCGTTCTCCTTCCCCCCCGCGTCCGTCGGCGCCTGCTCCGCCGGGGTCTGAGCCTTTTTGGGCTTGCTGCGCCAGTATCCGTCCCGCACATATTAACCCGGCCATAAAATACCGTACGTTCTAAGCGGCGTACTTGATGGGGGCGGCTTTGAAGTAGGCGCGGATGCGGGCGGGCTGTTTCTGGATCGAACGCAGGTGCGAAGTCACCTTGCGCTTCAGGTGAGAGCCGTCGCGCACGGGTTCGGCGGCACTCATCCGTGCCTTGAGGTCGGCATTGAGGTATTCGTCCGGATTGAGTTCAGGGGAATAGCTGGGTAGGAAAAACAGCTCGATCTGGTCGGTTTTGTCTGCCAGCCATGCTTTGACCGTTTGGCTGTGATGAACCCGCAGGTTGTCGAGGACCAGAAACACCTTGCGCCCCGCCTCACGGACCAGGCGCTGGAGAAACTGGATGAAGACATCGGCGGTGAGCGTTTCTCGATACATCATGAAGCGCATCTTCCCTTGGTTGGTGATGGCGGAGATGAGGTTGATGCGCTCCCGCTTGGACTGGGACAACACCAGCACCGGCGTTTTGCCGCGCGGCGCGTAACCGCGCGGATAATGCTCGACCGAACTGACAGCGGTTTCATCGCCCCAGCAAATTTCCGCCCCTTCGGCCTTGGCCCGTTGGGCGATGGCTGGGTAGTCCTCTGTGAGCCACTTTTGCACCGCCGCCGGTCGTTGCTCGAAGGCGCGTTTGAGCGGGCGCTGCGGCGTGAATCCCCAGCGCTTCAGATAGTTTCTGACCGAGCGCACTGGCAGGTTCAGCCCAAAACACGCCTGGATATGCGCTCGCACCGCCTGCGCACTCCATAAGGCGAAGCGCAGTTTCACTTGATCCGGCGTTTTGTCCACCAGGTCTTTCTGGAGAACGCTTTCCTGAGCGGGCGTGAGACGGCGACCGTTGCCTGCGGGCCGACCACGCTGGGCCTCTTTCACGCCATGCCCGGCTTCGGCTTTAAGCAGCCAGAGCGTCACCGTGGGACGGCGCAAACCCAACTCCCGCGCAATCGCCGCCTGGCTATGCCCTCGCCGGTGCAAGCGGATGACCGTACGGCGCAATTGCTCTCGTGCCGCCGGCTCCAGTTTTCGAGTATCGATTCGTTCTGCTTCCATGCTCGAATTTTACCAGACTCAGTACGGTATTATTTGGCCGGGTTAATAGCAATTCCAGCCCCAGCGCAGCCAGTCCAGGAGTGCGAAGGCCAGCCACATGGCCCACAGCAGCATCAGCAGCCGGTAGCTCCATAGCGGCGCGCTGACGACCCAGGGCCGCGGCATCACGGTTTCGCTGTGGTCCTGGTACCAGTTCAGATGCCAGGCATCGGACTGGTTGCCCGCGATCTGCATGTCGGGCAGCCCCAGCAGTCCGTTTTGTACGGCGAGAAACAGGCTGGACAAGGCCAGCAGGGTGAGCAGGGCCAGGCCGGCCTGCATGAGGTTGAAGCCGCTATCCGAATAAATTGAGTTTCGGCGCTCGCGCCAGGCCAGGGCGTAGAGCCAGCCGACCACGCTCAGCGCGCCGAGCGGGCCGATCTGGCTCAGGCCGATCAGCAGCAAGAACCATTGCCGGGTGCTCAGGGGCGTCCAACCGATCCGGCCGAGCCCCGCCGCCAATACGCCGATCAGGATCAACACCCCCCAGAACAGCACAGCCGGGCCGAGGCGTGGGCCGCCGGCGAGCAGCACCCAGCGATCCTGTCCCGGCGTGTACCGGATCTCGCTGTTCACACCGGCCAGCCCCAGGTCCACGCGCGAGCCGTCGAACAGCCCTGCCATGCCGCGGTTTTCCCGCCAGCTCAGGGTCACCGTCTGTTGGCCCGGATGGATGGGCAGGCTGAGTGCGCCGTTCTGCAGGCGCAGGGGATGGGCGACGCCGTCCAAAGCGGCGGAGCGCAGTTCGGCGCCTTCCGGAAGCACGATGCCGTGCTGTCCGCCTTGCGAGCTGCGCAAGCTCAGGGTCAGGGTGGCGTCGGTCGCGCGTACTCCCGGGTTCAGCTCCAGGCGGCTGCGTTCCAGGGTGAGGGTGGCGCCCGGTGCGCCGCGCGGCTTGAGCAGTTTCAAGGTGAGCGTTTCGCCCGGCCAGGGCCGCCATTCCGGCAACCAGTCGCCGTTCGGTCCGCGGTGGCGGGTCACCGGGATGCCGTCGCTGCTTAGATGCCAGATGGAGCCGACCTCGGCCCGCCAGATTTCGCTCCACAAGGTGTTGGATGCCGCATGGAGGGTCAGCGAGGCGCGTGGTTCCAGGATCGATTCCCAGGCGGTTTCGCTCTGCCCGGCCGCCAGGTTGATGGCGACCGTTCCGTTTTTGACCTTGAAGCCGGGTGTGGTGACCGACTCGCCTTCCAGCAGGGGGATGTCTGCCAGAACCGGCGTGCCCGGCGGCGAGGCCCGTTGCACCTGGGTCAGCAAGCGCCAGTCCAGCCCGAAGCGCAGGGTCCTTACCACGCGCAGATAAGGCGGCAGGGGACGCGCTTCCAGTTCCTGCTCGGCGTGGCCCGCATCGCCGGGTAGGGTGCGGGAGATCTGCAAGGGCCCGGCCGGGACGCCGTTTTCCCCCAGGCCGTCCACCCGCCAGCCTTCGCCTTCCACGGCCACCCGGCGCGGGACCAAAGGCAGGGTCAGCGCCGTCTGACCGTGCTGCGGCAAAGGACCGCTCAGGAGCAGTTCATGGCGGCCCGGATCCAGCTTGATCCACAGCTCGCCCTCGGTTCCGCGGAACAGTCCTCCGGCGGGCCGGCCGTCGAGTTCGGCGCGTTCCGGCAGCCATTGGCCCTCGCGGGCGGGGAGCGGCACCGCCAGCGCTTCCTGGGCGTGCAGTTCGAGGCGCATCTGCAGTTCGCTGGCGTCGAAACGCAGGGTCAGACGCGGTATCTGCGCGCAATCCGGCAGGCACTCGGGCGGGGCCAGCAAGCGGGATTTCAGCTCCTGCAGCAGCGTGGCCGGCGGAAAATCGGCGCGACTTTCCGGCGCGTAGGGAAGTGCAAGCAGAACCAGCAGGGCGGCCGCCGGGGGCAGACTGGCGCCGGTCGGCGGCGGAGATACCGCCCGCGGGGGCGCGGACTCCCAGTCCGAGCGCAACAGCAGCCAGGCGAGGGCCAGCAACAGGCCGACGCGCGCCAGGCTGAGCAGGAGGTTGAGGCCGGGCGGCAGCAGATAAAGCGCCGTGGTTTGATCGGCCAGCACGGGTCCGTTCCAGGCAAGCGCGACGCGATTCCAGCGCCAGTTCGGCAGGCCGGGACCGGTTTGCGTTTTGGCTTCGGGGTCGAATTCGTCGAGTCGCCGAGGTGCCGGCGTCGGCAGCGACTGCGGCAGATAATTCCTGGCGCCCGACGCGCGCTCGGCGGAATAGTCTTCCGCCTTCTGCGCCGCGATACCGGCCGGCTCCGTAGCCATCGCCGGCGCGCTCCTGTCGGCGCTCTCCTCGTAATCGGCCCAGATGTGGGGTTCGAGTTGGGGGTAGAGGCCGATGCGTATCTGCTCGGCCATGAAGGGCAGGGCGATCAGCGCCAGCCCCAATGCGGCCAATTGGCGGTAGTACCTGACGGCCTTGGCGGCGCGGCCGGCCGGCAGCGATTTCAGCAAGGCGGCCGCGGCCAGCAGATGCAGCCAGACCAGTCGGGGTGCGTCGTTTTCGTGCCATAGCAGGGTCAGCGCCGCCAGGGCCAGTGCCGCTTGCGGCCAGCCGTACAAGCGGGCGACCACCAGGCCGGCGATCAGCACCAGGAACAGATCCAGCAGGGTCCAGCGTCCGACCCAACTGCCGGGCGCCTGATCGACCCCGGTGGCGGTCAGGAGACGCCAGCCCGGCGGCAGGTGCAGGGTCATGGACAGGCTCTGGAAGTCGCGTCGCCAGCCGCTCGACGGCAATCCGGCCCCGCTGCGGTTGGTCCGACCCTCGGCGGTCAGATTAAGCTGGCCGCGGCGTATTTCCACGCCCGCCCGGTCTTCCAGCAGGGTGATCAACTGGTCCGATCCGTCGATCTCGACTCGCCCGAGCTGCTGGGTGGACTGTGCCTCCAGGCGCCAGTCCCGGCTCATGGTTCCGGCGATGCGGTCGCGATAGGTATAGCCGGCACCGTCGAAATCCAGCCAGAGATCGCGCGTCAGGGTCAAATTGTCGGGCTCGGGTTCCGGATCGCCGCGGCGCAGGGTCTTGATCGCCAATACCTGTCCGGCTTGCAGCCGGTAGGCTGGCAAGGCTTTCCATTCGTCCGGCAGCTCGGTCTGGCGTGGATCGATTTGCTGCGCGCCTTCGATTTCCGTCACGCGGGTTTCCGCATGCGCTTCATAAGACCAGATTTCTTCCCCGGGCCAGGGTTCGACCGCTGTGTCCTGCCGTTTCAGGTTGGCGACTTCGCCGGGATGCCGTGCGACGAGCTCGATCTGCCAGCGGCCCGGACGCAGCTGCACGCGCAGCGCGCCGTCGGTTTCCAGCCGGGCCGGCAGGGCGCTGCGCAGGGAGAGCGGGATGAATTCGGGCAACAGGGCGCCGGACAGCAGAACCTCCCGCGCCTCGCCGGCCACCGTCAGGTCCAGCCGGGTGGCCAGTTGCAGGGGATTGCCGTCGGCGATCTTGCGGTAGACGCGCAGGTCCAGGGTGTTGTTGGCGGCCTGGGTGTCCTGGCGCTGCGCGCCGCGCAGCCAGAGTTCGCCTTGGGCATTGTACAGCGGCGTCGACTGCGCGCGGCCGTTGACGGTCAGGGCGATCAGGCCGGCGTCGCGCGGTATGCCCAGACTTTCGGGCAGGCGCTCCCAGCCGAAGCGCCCGGCTATCGCGTGATTGCCGGGCGTCAGCCAAAGCGTCGGCATCCCGTCGCGACCCGCCAGCAGGGCGGCGCGGCCGTCCAGGCTGACGTCCGTCGGCCAGCGCTGCGGATCTCCCGGCAGGCGTAGCCAGCCCGCGGCATCCACCTGCACGCGCAAGTCGAAACTGCCGCCCCGCTCGTCCAGGGCCAGGCCCAGCTTGCTGGGCCAAAGGCAGCGGTGGATATCCGGCTGTCCCGCCAGGGCCGCGCACAGCCTTTCCTCTTCGTCGTGCAGCACCCAGCCCACCCAGGGCTTGAGCGGTTCGGGCACGTCGGCCGGGGCGAGCGGTGCGGCGGTGACCGCACGGCCGAAGACGAAACAGAGCGATAGCAGCAGATAAAACCGGCGCATGGCGTACTCCCTGATGACATCGTGCAAGCGCGGAAGGCCCGCGGACGCGGGTCGCTGGAAGCCGATTATTCAGCAAGCCGGGCCATGCTGTCTTGCCGAGCGCGATTTGACAGCGGTAAAACGCCGAACGATGATCGGCGCCTTTTGTTTTTCCCCCGTTCGACCGGCTTATATGACCAACTTCATCCGCATTCCCCAGCATGTATACGAGGATCCGCTGGCGCGGGTCTGGGTCGTTTGCGCGCAGCGCATTGGCTTTCGCGTCGAACGCACGGCCGAGGCTTACGCATCGACCGACGGGCGAGGCATTTTACTGATCGGCGCGGATGAAATGCTGGACCCGGACGATTCGCTGGCCCAGATGATATTGCACGAACTCTGTCACGCCCTGGTCGAAGGCGAGGCAGGGGAGGGGCAGACCGACTGGGGTCTGGACAATACCAGCGGGCGTCACACCTGGCGCGAACATGCCACCTTGCGCCTGCAGGCTTATCTGACCATGCCTTACGGCTTGCGCGATTTCTTCGCGCCGACCACCGATTTTCGCGTGAAGTTCTGGGATGAACTGCCTGCGGATCCTTACGCCGCGCCGGCGGAAAAGGGCGGCAGGCGCGAGCGCAGTTGCGTGGCCGCGCGTCTCGCCGCCTGGCGCGCCGGGCAGCCGCGTTGGGCGGGGCCTCTGCGTGAAGCGCTGGAAGCGAGTGCCGCCATCGCCGCCGTGACGCCGCGCAGTCGGGAGCCCATTGCCGCTTCCGCACAGGGCGGCGGGAGCCTGCCGTCTTTATGGCATACCGTGACGCATCCCCTGCCGACTCATCCCGCCGGTCACGCGGTCGCCGCGCATTACTTCGGCGGGCACGGCTGCGCGGATTGCGCCTGGGGTTTTAGCGCACGGGGAGGCCTGCGCTGCCGCCACGCCCCGGCTGCCCGCCTGCCCGGCGATGCGCCGCCCTGTGCGCGCTGGGAGCCGGCGGAGGAGCTGGATTGCCAGACCTGCGGCGCGTGCTGCCGCGAGGCCTATCATTCCGTCGAAGTCGGCCCGGGCGAGAAGGTCGTGAAGCGGCATCCGGATCTGGTGCTGAAGCTGGAAACCCACACCAAGCTGCGCCGGGAAGGCGAGCGCTGCGCCGCGCTGCAAGGCGGGCAGACGCCGCACGAACCTTACGCCTGCGACATCTACCCGGACAGGCCGCGCACCTGCCGCGAATTCGCCCGCGGCAGCGCGCATTGCCTGGATGCGCGGAGCAGGGTGGGCTTGTCGCTTTGAGCGTCGAAGTCAGCCGCAGGCCTTTGAGACTTGCGGCGCGTGGTCATGTGTTTCGCGGCGCAAACATGATGATGGCCATGCCGGCGCGCGAGACGGCATGAACACAGGCACCCAGACCCGGACCGGGCGCTGTTATCCCGTGAGCCCGCTCAACTCGCAGTGCGGCTGCGCAGCGCTTCTTCGACCTTGCCGTGCAATCCGCCGAAGCTGCCGTTGCTCATGAATACGAGGTGATCGCCGGGGCGCGCGTCGCTTGCGAGCCGGGTCGCGATGTCGTCCAGCGATGAAAACACGCTGACGTTCCCCGTCTGTTCCAGTGCCTGGCCGACGTCCCAGCCGAGATTGGGCGCCTGGTAGACGATGGCCTGGTCGGCGGCCTGCAGTGAGGCGCCGAGGCAGTCGGCGTGGACACCCAGGCGCATGGTGTTGGAGCGCGGTTCCAGGATGGCGATGATGCGTTGTCCGCCGACCTTGGCCCTGAGCCCTTCCAGGGTGGTGGCGATGGCCGTGGGATGGTGCGCAAAATCGTCGTACAGGGTGATGTCGTCGATCACGGCGCGCACTTCCAGTCTGCGCTTGACGTTCTGGAAGCGTTGCAGGGCCCGGCAGGCCTGGTCCGGGGCGACACCGGCGTGGGCCGCGGCGGCGATGGCCGACAGGGCGTTGCGCACATTGTGCCGGCCCGTCAGCGTCCATAGCACGGTGCCGGTGAGCTGTCCGTCGCGCCACACCTCGAAATGGCTGCCGTCGCCGGCCAGCAGCCGGGCGCGCCAGGCGGCTTCGCCGGCTTCATCGTCCAGCGCCGTCTGTTCGACGCCGGTCCAGCAGCCCATGCGCAGGGTTTCGGCGAGATTGGCGTCCACATCGGGGGACACGATCAGGCCGTTGCCGGGGATGGTGCGGACCAGATGATGGAACTGGCGCTGGATGGACGCCAGGTCGGGGAATATGTCGGCGTGGTCGTACTCCAGGTTGTTCAGTACGGCGGTACGCGGCCGGTAGTGCAGGAATTTGGAGCGCTTGTCGAAAAACGCCGTGTCGTATTCGTCGGCCTCGATGACGAAATAAGGCGAACCGCCAAGCCGGGCCGAAATGCCGAAGTTCAGGGGAATGCCGCCGATCAGGAAGCCCGGCTTGCGGCCGGCCTCCTCCAGGATCCAGGCCAGCATGCCGGATGTGGTGGTCTTGCCGTGCGTGCCGGCGACCGCCAGCACCCAGCGGTCCTTCAGCAAGGCTTCGTACAGCCAGCGGGCGCCCGAGGTGTAGGCCAGACCCAGGTTGAGTACGGCCTCGACTTCGGGATTGCCGCGCGAGAGCGCGTTGCCGATGATGACCAGGTCGGGGCGGGAGTCCAGGTTCTGGGCGTCGTAACCGTTGTATAGACGGATACCCTGCTCCTCGAGCTGGGTGCTCATGGGCGGGTAGACGTTTTGGTCGGAGCCGGTGACCTGATGGCCGAGTTCCCGGGCTATCAGGGCGAGTCCGCCCATGAAGGTGCCGCAGATGCCTAGTATGTGTATGTGCATGTCGTCTTGTGAGCCTCGAATCGGGTTATCGCTTGAATCACGGCTGGGCCGCGCCATCCTTGGGCGCTTCGCCTTCTGTTTTGGGTTCGCCTTCGGCGGGTTTGTCGCTTTCGGGCAGAGGGGCTTCCGCGCCTTTCGCTCCGTATTTTTCCAGCAGAGCGGCGATGTGCGGGACGCCGCTTTTCTTGACCCGGTCGATCAACGCCATCCCCGCACCGTCTTTGGCGTTGACATCGGCTCCACCGGCCAGCAAGGCCTTGACGGCTTCCGGGTAGCCATGTCCGGCCGCTTCCATCAAGGGCGTGACGCCGTGCGGGTCGGGCGCATTGGGATCGGCGCCGAAGGCCAGCAGTTTGCGCACGATGCGCGCGTTTCCGGCCGACGAAGCCGCCAGCAGCGGCGTGCGGCCGGCCGGGTTTTTCGCGTTCACGTCCGCCCCTTGGGCCAGCAGGGCGTCGACCCGCTCGACCTGGCCGGCCGCCGCGGCGGCGAAAAGCTCCGCGCCGCTCTCGGCGGACGCGCTCGGGGCGAGCGAGAACAGCGCCAACACGAGTGTAATGCTCTTGATCATGTGTTCCTCTGTTTCGTTGCGTCGAGCGTTCCGATTACACTGAGCGCCCCGACCGTACCTACACCGCGCCATGACCGCCCGCCATCGCATCGATATCCAGACCGTGACCCATTACCTCGATCAGCAATCCCAGCCGGACGCCGACCGCTACGTGTTCGCCTACACGGTGATCATCCGCAACGAGGGCAAAGCGCCGGCCAAACTGCTGTCGCGCCATTGGGTGATCACCGACGCCAACGGCCAGGTGCAGGAGGTGCGCGGCGACGGCGTCATCGGCGAGCAGCCGCACCTGGAACCGGGTGAGAGCTTCAGCTACACCAGCGCGGCCATGATCACCACGCCCGTCGGGGTGATGCGCGGCGAATACCTCATGGTCGACGACAACGGCGAGCGCTTCGAGGCGGAGATCCCGCCGTTCACGCTCGCGATTCCCCGCACCCTGCATTGACCGGGCATGGCGACTTACGCAATCGGCGACATACAGGGTTGCCTGGCCGAACTTCACGACCTGCTGGCGCTCATCCGTTTCGATCCGGCCCAAGACCGGCTCTGGTTCACCGGCGATCTGGTGAACCGCGGACCGGATTCGCTGGAAACCCTGCGCTTCATCAAGGGCTTGGGCGGCGCGGCCGCAGCCGTCCTGGGCAATCACGATCTGCACCTGCTGGCGGTGGCCAGCGGGGCTTCCCGGGTCAAACGCAAGGACACCTTCGCCGCCGTGCTGAGCGCGCCGGACCGCGACGAACTGCTGGACTGGCTGCGCCGGCTACCCCTGCTATACGGCGACGGCGCATTTTACCTGATACACGCCGGTCTGCCGCCCCAGTGGAGTTTGGAAGACGCGATCCGCTACGCCGGCGAGGTGGAAAATCTGCTGTCCGGTGAGGCTTACGCCGAGTTTTTTCCGCACATGTACGGCGATTTGCCCGACTGCTGGTCGGATGATTTACGCGGCTGGGACCGCATCCGTTTGATTACCAATTGCTTCACCCGCATGCGTTTTTGCACCGCGGACGGCCGTCTCGACCTGAAGGAGAAAGTCCCGCTGGGTCAGCAGTCGCCGGGTTTGCTACCGTGGTTTCGCGTGCCCGGGCGGCGCAGCCAGGGCACGAACATCGTGTTCGGGCACTGGTCGGCCTTGGGTTTTCATGCGGAAAACGGTTGCTGGGGCCTGGACACCGGCTGTTTGTGGGGCGGCGAGTTGACGGCCTTGCGCCTGGACACGCTGGAGCGCTACGCCGTGCCCAGTCGGGACGGCGGCTACCAGAAAATTGGCGACTGAGCCCTGTTCTAACTTTTTCGGAGTCACCCCATGAGCTACATCGTAAGCTTGCACCACGCCTCCGTGTTGGTGTCCGACCTCCCCCGCGCACGCGCGTTCTACGAAGGCGTGCTGGGTTTGACGCCCAGCCCCAAGCGCCCGCCGCTGGCCTATGACGGAGCCTGGTACGAGATCGGCGAACAGCAGGTCCATCTGATCGCCTTGCCCAGTCCCGAAGCGGGTCTGGTTCGCCCCGCCCACGGTGGGCGTGACCGCCACACCGCGCTGCTGGTCAGGGATTTCGACGGCCTCCGGGCCCATCTGGATGCCTTGGGCGTGAAATACACCGTCAGCGTTTCCGGTCGCCGGGCCCTGTTTTGCCGCGATCCGGACGACAATGCCCTGGAGATGATAGCCATCGACGGCTGAGCGCTGAACGGAACCGTTTGCTCAGACGTGGTCGGGAACGCGATAGGGCTCGGGAGGGACGATGGGCTGCCGGTCGAGTATCAGATCGGCCAGCAGTCGAGCGGAGGCGGGAGCCATGACGAAGCCGTTGCGGAAGTGGCCGCAGTTGAAATAGAGGTTTTCGATCACGGGATGGCGCCCGATGCGCGGGATGCCTTCGGGCGAGCCCGGACGCAGTCCGGCCCAGTGTTTCTCGATCGGGCAGTCGCGCAAGGCCGGCAGCGTCGAGCAGGCGAAATCCTTCAGCATCTCGCGGGCGTCGTCGGTCAGACCCTTGTCGTATCCCGTGTGCTCCACCGTGCTGCCCGCCAGTATGTGGCCGTCGCGCCGAGGGATGAGGTAGAGCGTGTCTCTCAGGACGATGGACCGTATCAGGTTTGCGGGTGCCTGGAACACCAGCATCTGTCCCTTGACCGGCGCAATCGCCAGCGCCGGGCTGGGTATAATCGAGCCGGACCAGGCGCCCGCGGCGATCACATAACGATCGGCCGTATATCGGCCCTGCGGCGTGACGAGGCCGCATACTTCGCCGTTTTCCATCGGCATTTCGATTACCGGCGTGTTTTCCGACAGTACGACGCCACGCGCGATGGCGTCGGCTTTAAGCGCGGCGATAAGCCGGGGGTTCCTCACCTGAGCGATGTCGGGCAGGTACAGTGCGGCCGCATCGGTCGCGGCGAGGGCCGGTTCCTGCCTGGCCAGTTCGCCGGGCTCCAGCAGCGCGTGCTCGATGCGGTGGGCCCGGCACCAGTCCAGGGCTCGCTCCCTGTCAGGGGAGGCGATGCTCAGCAATCCGCTGCGGGTCCATTCCGGATCGATGCCGGTCCGATCCGACAGTTCTCGGGCGAGTTCCGGATAGGCACGCTGGCTCCATGCACACAGGGTATTGATCGCGGGATGCGCGTTCCAGGGCTGCAAGGGCGAAAGTATGCCACCACCGGCCCAGGAGGACTCCCCGCCGATGTGGCCTCGTTCGATGACGGCGACGCGGAGGCCGGCTGCCGCCAGTTCTCTGGCGCTGAGCAGGCCGAGGACGCCGCCACCGGTGATGATGACGTCATGATGGTTGGATGTTGTGGTCATGAATTGAGCGTGTGACAGAGTGGGTATGGGGGCGCAAGACAAGGCGATGGAGCTTCGCTATGCTTTAGCTCATTCCGGGGTTAACCGGGTTCGGCGTCGCCATAAGCCAGATTTCTATATTCATCTAATAATCGATTTGATAAGGGATTCACACCATGCAGCCCAAGCATTTGTTACTGACCTGTCTTCTGGTGCCCATGCTGGCACCTTCCGTCGCTGCCGCGTTGGTCGTGGAAATACAGGGAAAAAGATTGGAGTCGCAACAGCCCGGCGCCAGTTGCATCGAAATCGAGGGCGAATATCCCGGGGTCAGAGTCGAACCCAGCGAAGCCGGTGCGATACCGCGCATCTGCTATACCAGCGCCAAGGTGAATTCTATCTCCATTCTCAAGACGACGTTCGTGGCCGCTTTCCCGACACGCAAGGACATCACGGTGCGTTTCGAGCACGAGTTTCCGGCTGGCATCAACGGCAAGATCATGGCGCGCTCCAAGCTACAGGGATTTTTCAGTACCGCCAATGGCCTGGGTGTGCCCAGCGGCGACAAAATTTCTTTCAAGACGCTGTTTTTCCAGGCGGGAGACGATCAGGTCGGCGAACCGTTCGAGCTGACGGTGGGTGATCAGTTGGATACGGCGCTGTTCGATTATTCGACCAAGGAGCAATACCTCATCGCCGGTCCGCGCTCGCTGAAGGGCGAGCTGAAGTTCAGTTTCCGGGATCTGGGCCATAAGTTGAGCCTGCCGGACCGGAGTGCCATTTCCATCGATACCGGCTCCACCTTCGAAGATAAACTGGATACGCTGGCCGAGCCCGAAGAGGCGGAAAATCCGGAGGCCGCTCCGGCGGAGGGTGAGGGGGCGGCTCCGGACGCGGCTACGCCACCCGCCGCGGGCGAGCTTATTCCGCAGGTTGAACCTCCCGCGGATCCGGCGCCGCTTCCTGCCCCGACTCAGCCCAAGGGTAAGAATAAGGCCAAGGCTCCCGTGCCTTCCGTATCGGCTCCTCCGGTCGGGGCCGAGTTGCCTCCGGTCGCAGAGCCCCCGCCCGCGCAACCCTGAGCGCTTCGTCCTTCTCGTTAAAAAGCCATTTCCGGGTACCCGGAAATGGCTTTTTTGTGCCCATTGAGGACGCGGGAGGATTTCAGGGCAAAGGGCGCATTGAGGGCTGTGGCTTGGTCTCGGGCTGCGGCGATGGTGCGGGGCTCGATATTTTCAGCGCCTGCAGTCGGGCCTCCAGGCGGTCCAGGGCTTTTTCCAGGGAGGTTTCCATCACCACGATATTGCCGAGGGAAAGGATCACGCGAGCCAGTTCGGGGATCTTGATGTTGGCCGTCGATACGATGTAGACCGGCTGCACGTACAAGAGCGATTTGCCGATCGGCAGCATGATGATGCGCCCGCGCTGGACATGGGAACCCTTCTGGTCCCACAGGGCGAACGTACGGGCAATCTCGGGGTCTTGGTCGATGAGGGCGCTGACCTGCGAGGGGCCTTCCACCTGGACATCCCGGCTGAACTTGTAAAGCACCACGTGCTTGTTGTACGAACGGCCGGCGTCGGTCCTGTAAGACCCTGCCACGCCCAGTACGCTGAGGTTGTTGCGGCCGATCGGCGTCATGGGGTTCAGCAGGGTGAACTCTTCCATTTCGGGGGCACCTTCCAGGTAGGTCGTGATGTAATAAGGCTTCACGATCTTGTCGCCCACCTTGGCGAAGTCCCAGGTTTCAGCCTGCTGATAAAAGAGCTCCGGCTGCGTCTGGTGATATTTCGCGTAGATGCCCATCTGGATCTGAAACATGTCCTTGGGGTAGCGCACCTGTTCTCGCAGTAGGGGCGGCAACTCGGCCAGACTTTTGAACAGGCCGGGGTAGGCTTTGCCATAGCCGAGGATGATGGGGTCGCTGGGGTCGGCTACGTAATAGTCGACCGTGCCGTCGAAAGCATCGACCACCACCTTGACGGAATTCCGAATGTAGTTGAACTCCCGCGCTTTGCGGTCCTTGTTGAACGCAAACCTGGATGTTTTGGAAACCGGATACCAGCGCGAGGTGGTGTAGGCGTCCTGAACCCAATAGATGCGCTTGGGTGTCACCACGATGTAGGGATCGTTGTCCAGCGCCAGGAACGGGGTCAGGTTCTGAATGCGGTCGACGACATTGCGGCGCAACAGCAGCTTGCTGTCGCTATCGATGTTCACCGAGAAGAACAGCTTCTCGTCCCGCAGATGCAGGGCCATGATGAGCTTGCGGAAGAGCGACGAGATCGGGATGCCGCCCTTGCCCGTGTAGTTCTGGCTGGAGTCCTGGTCGAAGCTGGAAATGTCGACGATTTTCAACCGGTTAGGTACGATCGCGTAATCCAGGTTTTCCATGCCGAAATAGATGTCCGGCTTTTCCACGCCCAGACCTACGTCCGATTGCAGGCTGAGGTCGCGCAAAAACCACTGCATGGGATTCTCGCCGGTTTGCGATGCGGGCGTGATCACGGCGCCGAAGCCGTGGGTGTAGCGTAGGTGCCTGTTTTCCCAGTTGCGCGCCTCTTTGGGCAGGCGTTCGATATTGATTTCGCGGGCCGCCAGATTGACCTGTTCCTCCTGGCCTTTGATCTGGTAACGCCCGACATCCACGTCGGTGAAATTGTAATAGGGCCGGATGCCCTGTAGCTGCTGATAGACGTCGTCCAGATATTCCGGATCCCAGATCGGGATGTTGTGCAGATGCTCGCGGGTGTGAGGGTCCACGATCCGCAAATCGCTGCTCGAAGCGGTAAAGTCTATGGTCTTTATATCGGTCAGGTCGTAGGCAGCGAGGGTGGCCTTGATGTTGTTCTCCATGAAGGATTTTTCCACCTTCACGGGATTGGGTTTGACGACGAAGCGATCGAGCAGTTCGGGAATGACGTTCAGGCGCAGCAGTCCGCCGGCCACGGCGAATACCACCACGCTGGCCAGCATACCGCGGAGCGCCCGGCCGGATTGCACAAAAGCGATGCCGCAAGCCGCGCCGACGACCAAGGCGCCGGCACTCACCCAAAGCAGGGGCAGCGTGTAGCGCAACTCCACCAGACCGGGGCCGAAGAATATGGGTTCATGGTCGCCGACATAGAGCAGGCCATGACGTTGCAGGATATAACCCCACGCAGTAATCAAGGCGGTGATGAAGACCAGCCCGCTCAAGTGCAGTTTCGCGCCGACCGCCCATGGCCTGTGCTCGCCCGGGACCATGCGGTGTTCCAGCCAATACAGCACACCGATCCAGGCCGTGAGAAGGGTGAAGCTGCCGAACAACTCCCGCTGTATCAGTTCGAAGATGGGCAGGGAGAAAAGGAAGAAGCTGATATTCTGATTGTAAACAGGATCGCTAATCTCGGACGCGGGCCCGAAAAGGAAAAGCAACCCTTCCTCCCAATGCTGGTACAAGGGCGCCGCGATGGCGATCGCCAACACCAGTGAAAGCGGTATATAAAGCCGCATCGAACCGGTCTGGGCGAGGCGCATGAGGGTGCCGACTTCCTCGCGGTAGAAGACCGACTGATCGACTCCCAGGAAGCGCGATGCCACCTGGAAGTTGAGGAAAAAGATCAAAAAGAAGAATACCGTCACCCCGCCCGACAGGATGTAACGGTACAACAGTCGAAGCCAGAAATACCCGCCATATTCCAGCGAAGAGAACCACCACAGATCGACCAGGAAATCGGTCAGCAGGATGCCCGCCCCCAAAACGAGCGCCACCAGGGCGGTCAAAATCGCGGCAGTGGTCGCCAGCAGGCGTTTCCAGTTACGCATAACGTCCTCGTCGAGATGTCTACGATGGTGGTGAAAGATTAGCCCGACGGGGCCAATTCAGGTGGCGGGTGAGCCCTCGGGCGTGGCGGCAGGTGTATGGCGACCGGTCGTTCACGGACTCTCCGTCTCATTCGGTCCACCGTTTCCTCAAAATGAGGAAAGGTAATAAGGAGCAGTCTTCTGCTGCAGTCCCTCCGGGTGTGGTCGGGCGCACCGTCGCGCCCGACCATGATACCGTGCTTCTCCCCAAACCAGTAGGCGAAAGGGTATGGTTCGGTCTTACAGATCGCTGTGGCGGTCCCGTATGAGGCAGCCGAAGCGTATGATCTGGGCAAAGTCATGCGCTTTCAGGCTGGCGCCACCCACCAGCGCTCCGTCCACGCCGGCAATGCTCATGATGTCGGCGATATTTTCGGGATTCACATTTCCGCCATAAAGGATGCGAATCACGGAAGCGGTTTCCTCGCCGTATAAATCCATCACCAGGTTGCGGATGAAATCATGCACTTCGCTGATTTGTTCCACACCGGCCGCCTTCGCGCCCGAACCGATCGCCCATACCGGCTCATAGGCAATGATCATCTCGTTCACGGTCTTGGGCGAAACACCCTCCAGCCCTATCCGGATTTGCCGATCCAGAAGCTTGAACGTCTCGTGCAGGGCCCGGGCTTCCCGGTTCTCGCCACAGCAAAGGATCACCTGCAGGCCCTGGGCGAGCGAGGCATGCACCTTACGCTGGGTCACCGCGTCACTTTCACCCGCGCGCTCTTTGAGGTCTTCCTCCAGGAATTTCGCCAAGCCCGCGAGGATTTCGTGATTCTGCTCGGCCGCCATGAACTCGATGGCGGCAAAAACCTGCGGGTCGACACCCTCCCGCTTTCTCAACGCATCGAGTTCATGTGTGAGAAAATCGGGAGTCAAGCGGCGTGCGACGCTGGAGCTGAAGCCGAAAAATTTCCCCAGATTGGCCCGGCGGTCCGAGTGTCCGATGATGACGCGGTCCACCCCGATGGCAGCCAGCATCTCGGGCGAGATTTCGCCGGTATACGCACCCTTGGACTCAAAAAAGGTGTCCTGGGCCATCAAGAAGACGTTTCTGCCCAAGTCGTATTCGGATCGCAGAAAATCGGGCTTGATGTAATCGGCGAGTGCGGACAGCCCGGTATAGGGTGGCGCCAGGCCGATATCGACATCCTTGACGCCTTTGCAGATATCGAAAATGCGGGCCGCCAGGGCCACGCCGGAGCGTGGCACCAGGTTCATTTTCCAGTTTCCTGCCAGAAACGGCCGTATCGCCCCCGGTTCACCTGGTTCTGCAGGCGTCTTGTGCCATTGGTTGGCGGCCCTGTGGCGAAAGTAGTTGCGGGAAACGGCGAGCGGTGTAGTGTTCATGACGGCTTCTCCGATCTTTCAGTAGCGTCCGCCTGTCAGCGGCATGATCGAAAAACTCCAGGCGGAATATGAGGTTTAGTTGGGGATGCTCAGAGACTAGCGCGAAGATGGCTTGTATGCCACTTGAGGAGCCAGTCTCTCAACTCAGGCTGTCAGTGGTGCCAACACCTCCATCGACCGATGGAAATTGTGATCGGCGCCACCTTTCAAGCAGAGGAATCATTGCTATATATAGCGTCATGAACAAACATCCTGCCTACTCAGGCTTCACGCTCATCGAGCTGATGGTCACCTTGGCGGTGGCGGCTATTATTTTAAGTTTGGGAGTGCCTGGTTTTCAGGAAGTCATACGCAATAATCGCTTGACCACACGGGCTAACGATGTCGTCACGGCCCTTAACCTCGCACGTAGCGAGGCCATCAAGCGTGGTGTTCAAGTAACCGTGTGCAAAAGCAACACGACCGCGAGCTCCCCGGTTTGTGCAACCTCCGGCAGTTGGGCGCAAGGCTGGCTGGTATTCGTCGACCAGAACAAGCCTAGCGGGACCAACGGTACTTTAGACGCGGGGGACGAAATCCTGCGCATATTTCCGCCATTGAGTGGCGCGACCATGACTGCGGGTAGCCATGTTGATGACTGGATCGCCTATTTGCCCAATGGCTTCGCCCAAGGAAGCGGGGGTGTGGTCAATGACACATTCGGGCTTTGCATGGCGCCTAAGGCGAAAAATATCGTTGTTAGCAGCACAGGCAGAGCGCGTGTCGAGGCTGGCACATGTTGAATCTTAGGCGCATACAAAGCGGCTTTACCCTCCTGGAGGTTCTCGTCGCCGTTTTGGTGCTCTCCATCGGGCTTTTGGGCTTGGCGGGGCTTCAGGCGCATGGGCTCAAGACCAATCACAGTGCCTACCTGCGGTCACAGGCATCAATGCTCGCCTACGACATCCTCGATGTTCTTCGCTCCGACCGTCAGGCTGCTTTGAATGGCGGTTATAACCTCGCGTTGGGCGATGCGGCGCCGTCGGGTGGCACAGTGCCTCAGAGCCAGTTGAATAACTGGCTCACTGAACGGGTAGAACGGCGTTTGCCGCAAGGGGATGGAGCGGTGCAAGTCAGTTCCGGTCGGGTGACTATCACTATCCAATGGAACGACGCCCGCAGCGGGGGGAGTTCGAGTCAACAATTCATCTATCAAACCCAGTTATGAGTTCAAAGCTCCTTTATTGCCGAAATCCAGCTATCCCTCGTCGGCGTCAGCAGGGCCTGTCTCTGGTCGAAATCATGGTGGCTTTGGTGCTCGGGCTTTTTCTTACGGCCGGGGTTTTGACGGTTTATCTAGGCAACAAGCAAAGTTATCGCTTGAACGAAGCCTTGGCGAGATTGCAGGAAAATGCGCGTTATGCTTTCGAGATCATGGGGCGCGATATCCGCATGGCCGGCTATTTCGGTTGCAGTAGCCGCTTCGTGTCGCTGACCAATACACTCAACAACGCAACTGGTTTTTTGTGGGACTTTGGAAAGGCGGTCTACGGATATGAGGCCATTTCCGCCACGGCCTGGAACGAAACGCTCGATGCGGCGATTACCAGCCCGTTGGGTAATAGAGACATCGTGGTCATACGAAAAGCAGCCGATCGTTCGGTCCTGATTACGGGACAGCCCAGCAACTCCGGCGACTGTAACAATTCAGCGAGCTATACAAAGGATTTGAAAATTTCGTCAACGACGGGCTTGTCTGTTAATGACATAGTGGTTGCGACAAACTGTAGTCATGCGTCGGTTTTACAAATCACCAATTTGAATACCGGGAATAATGTCGTTCACAACACCGGTAGCGTAAGCGCCGGTCCAGGTAATGCCACTGGGGACCTCGGCGCCTGCTACGCCGGCGACGGGCAGCTTATTAAAATCGACACATTCGTCTATTACATCAGCAACAATCCGGCGAACCTACCATCGCTTTACCGCAAGCAAGGTGCCTCAGTTCCGCTGGAGCTTGTCGAAGGTGTGCGAGATATGCAAATCACCTACGGCGTCGATACCGATAACGATGGCGCAATCGATGTGTATTCGACTGCGCAAACCGTTACTAACAATACGCAGTGGGATAAGGCCAAGTCGGTCCGGGTTGCTTTGCTGTTGATGTCGGTGGAAAACAACGTCGTGGATATAGAGCAAACCTATCGTTATAACGGTGCCGATGTGCCAGCCGGGGACCGCCGTTTATACCAGTCGTTTGAAGCGACCTTTACCTTGCGAAATCGGGTGGAGTAAGTCATGGCGAATGATCGTTCAGAGCTCGGAGGATCTCGAGCATTTCGTGCGCAAATGCCGCCGCTTAGCGGTATTTGCCTAGCAATAGCAGGGGCTCAAAAGGGGGCCGTGCTGGTCGTCTCACTCATCATGTTGTTGCTGATGACCTTGCTGGGGGTTACCGCATTGCAAACCATCACCTTGGAAGAAAAGATGGCTGGCAACATGCGTGATCGGAGTTTGGCGTTTCAAGCGGCCGAGAGCGCCTTGAGAGCCGGTGAAATATTTTTGAGCCAGGCGACATTGCCGGTATTCAATTGCGCTAATGGTTTATATAAAGCCAATGCGAGCGGAACGAATTGCGCGACGGCCACGCCGGATTTGTGGGCTTCCGTGGATTGGACGTCGAGCAATGTTACGACTTATAGTGGCACATTATCGGGTGTAGCAAACAATCCGGCTTATATAGTCGAAGAGTTTTCTGCTGCATCGGCTTCCGCTTCCGGTGGCAGTTTGGAAGCGGGGACGGTATACACTTCGGGAGTGCCAAATACGTACCGCATAACTGCACGCGGTACCGGTGGCACGGCCTCATCGGTGGTTATCTTGCAGTCGACTTTTAAACGCTAAGACGCTGCACGGTGTTTCGGGCGGTGGAGGCTATATGCTTACAAAAACTTTGATAGCGGTTGTCACGTTATTGCTTACTGCCGCGCTGAATGCGGCGGTCGCCGCTATCGCCACGACGCCATTATTTCTCACCGCGTCGGCGGACCCGCGGGTATTGCTGGCGATGTCGCGCGACCACCAGCTTTATATCAAGGCCTATACCGATTACGCCGACCTTAACCCGGCGGACAATGACGGTATCGATACCACATATAATCCGAAGATCGATTATTACGGCTATTTCGATTCCGAAAAGTGCTACGACTACAGCAGCAACCGGTTCGAGCCGTTCGGCGTGGCTGGCGGAACCTATAAAGACGAGTGTACGGGTCACTGGAGTGGCAATTTTCTGAACTGGGCTACCATGACCCGTATGGATATCGTCCGCAAGGTGTTATACGGCGGCTATCGTTCCACCGACACCGCTGCGGAAACCGTGCTCGAGCGCGCGATACTCCCTTATGACGTGCATTCCTTCGCCAAGGTATATACCGCAGCTAGCGAGGCGGATATGCAGAAATATCTGCCTTATGCCAAAACCCAGATCAGCATATGTAACTTCACCGATGCGACTTCCGGTCTGCTGAAGGACGTCGACACCAGTTCCCACCCGCCGCTAATGCGTATCGCCGAGGGTTCTTTCCCGCGGTGGGCGGCTTCGGAGATCACCCAATGCCAGTTGAGTGGCGGTACCCAGCCAACCGTGAAACTGGCCGATTATAACGTTCGGGTGCAAGTCTGCGTGTCGGGGGTGCGCGAGGGTAACTGCAAGGATTATCCCAACAAAACCAGTGGCACCAATTACAAGCCGGCGGGTATCGTCCAACGCTACGGCCAATCAAATAAGCCGCTGCGTTTCGGTTTGATGACCGGCAGCTTCCAAAAGAACAAATCCGGAGGCGTGCTCCGGCGTAACGTGGAACGCATAAGCGGTAATGCGAACGTCACAAAAAACGAAATCGATACTGATGGCCTATTCATCAATCAAGGTCCCAGCGACGCGGGCATCGTCAACACCCTGAACCGCCTGCGTATCAGCAGCTACCACTTGGGCGACCATGAATACAAAAGTAACTGCGACAGCCCGGGAATACTCAACTTCAACGATGGCGAGTGCGTCGATTGGGGAAACCCGCTGAGCGAAACCTATTTGGAGGCCTTGCGCTACATGGCAGGTAAGACAGACCCGACGTCCGCCTTCAATGCGGCCGATTCGGGTTTTATCTCCTCGCTGCCGCAGTTGACTTGGATCGACCCGGTACCGACCGGCGACTGGTGCGCCAAATGCTCCATCATTGCGATTTCCACCGGACTCAATTCATTCGACCGCGACCAGTTGAGCAATGATCTTGGCATCGATGCGGCCGCGACCACTAATGCCATCGGCGCCTTGGAAAACATCAACGGCGGCACCTATCTCTATGGTGGTTTGGACAAATCCTGTACGGGCAAGGTGCTTGCCGGCCTGGCCGATGCCGAAGGGATATGCCCGGAAGTGCCCACCCAGGAGGGCGGCTATCAAATCGCCGGTCTGGCCTATCATGCCCATACCCACGATTTGCGTCCCGACCAAACGGCGTATCCGGACAATCAGACGGTCACCAGTTACAGCGTGGCGTTGGCGGAAAACCTTCCCCGTTTCGAAATTCCTGCAGGTTCCGGTACGGTGGCTCTGCTACCGGCTTGTGAGGCCAACTCGGACGCGCATGCGACGTCGAGCACCACCGGCTGGCGGGCGTGCAGTCTCACCGACCTGGTCGTCGAGCAATTGAACTACGATACGGGCAAAAAACTCATGTCCGGCAGTTTTTTGGTCAACTGGGAAGACTCGACCTGGGGTAACGACCACGACATGGACGGTATCGAGCGGCTGGGTTTTTGTGTCGGCGCGGCCTGCGGTTCATTTACCATCAATTGCCCGACGACTTCCAGCCCGAGCGCGGCCGTATCGCTTTCATCGGTTGGCGATAGCCAGATCACGGTAATCACCTGTGCCGCCCAGGCACAAGCGGGTCATACCCTGCGGTTCGGCTATACCGTCACCGGCAGTACCGCCGACGGCATCAACCTGCCCGTGATCCGTGGAGGCGGCCAAAACTTTATCGTCGGTGATAACCTTCCATCTTCGGATGTGACCGAGCCTACCGTAGTCACTCACACGCAAGGTGCATCCACGGCGAAGCTGCTCGAAAACCCGCTGTGGTATATGGCGAAATACGGCAGCTTTACCGAAATCGACGATACGGCCGACAAGGATATTACCGACGACAAGCCCAATTTGGCGTCGGAATGGGACTCCGACGGGAACGGACTACCGGACGGTTTTTTTAAGGCGACCAATCCTTCGCTGTTGGAAGCCGCGCTGGATAACATCATCAACGATGTGATCAAGCAATCGTCCTCGGCGTCGGCGATAGCCACCAACTCCACCCGCCTGGATACGACGACCCTGGTATACCAGGCCAAATTCGACAGCACGAATTGGACCGGCAGCCTTTTGGCGTTTGAAGTCAAATCGGATGGGGATATTGGCGAGCGGCGCTGGGATGCTGCGGAAAAACTCCCCACGCATGGCAGTCGGAGCATCTATACCTTCGATCGCGATAAGGCTGCGGGAAGCCGCGGGATTCCATTCGTTTGGGATACCACATCTGCCGGGCTGAGCAGTGCCCAACAAGCAGCACTAAATACAGTGCCCTACTCCTCGCCGGCTGTTTCCGATACCAAAGGTGAGTTCCGCTTGAATTACCTGCGCGGCGATCAAAGCAAAGAATTGAAGAAATCGGGGGGGGAGTTTAGGGATAGGACGGACTTGCTTGGCGATGTTATTAACTCCGATCCGTGGTTTACCGGCACGGAGGATTTCGGTTATGACAAAATATTTAATCCTTCCAATACCAGCCCTACCGATCCGGTCAATGTGGAAGGTAGCAGCTATCTTACTTATCGAGCCCAATCATCTTACCTAACCCGGCGGCGAATGATTTATATCGGCGCGAATGACGGCATGCTGCATGGCGTCGATGCAACCGACGGTACGGATGGGGGAAAGGAGATCTTCGCCTATGTGCCGAATAGCGTATTTCCTAATCTAGGTAAGCTAACGTCTTCGCTATACGGATCGCCATCACACTCTCACGAGTATTTCGTCGACGGTGCCGTGCGTACGGGCGATGCTTATATCCGAACACCTGCCGATAGTACGGTGAAATGGCGGACGGTATTGGTCGGGGCGACGGGTGCAGGAGCAAAGGGCATATTCGCCCTCGATGTGACCGAGCCGGATTCGTTCGCGAAAGAGAAAGTCATGTGGGAGTTTACCAGCGCCGACGATGCCGACCTTGGCTATACCATCCCTCAACCCACTATCGTACGCATGGCCAACGGGCAGTGGGCCGCCATCGTGGCAAACGGCTACGAGAGCACCGCTGGCAAGGCTGTATTGTTCATCCTGAATCTTGCCGACGGCAGTATCATCAAAAAGCTCGATACGGGCGTTGCGGGTAATACCGTGGTGGCTAAAAACGGCTTATCGACACCGATACCGGTAGATCGCAATGGTGATCACCGCGTGGATTATATCTATGCGGGTGACTTGCTCGGCAATCTCTGGAAATTCGACGTGAGTTGTACTAGCGCCAATCTGGACAATACGGGTTGCAGCAGCGGCTGGAGCGTTGTTGACTATAAAAGCGGTGGCGGCAGCGCAGCTGGAAACCAACCCTTGTTTGTGGCCTGCGCCGTTGCCGAGACTTCCTGTTCAGACGCCAACCGTCAACCGATTACCGCCAAACCCCAAGTCGGCAATGTGGGGGCGACGCAAGCCGCGGGTGGCCTGATGGTTTATTTCGGCACGGGCAAGTATTTCGAGGAAGGCGACGGTACGGTGGGCGCGAACCCGCAGTTGCAGACGTTTTACGGAATATGGGACAAGAATACCGGTACTGCGAATACGGACAGGATCGACAGCAAAGGTGATTTGCAGGAGCAGGAAATTGTCTCCCAGCAAACGGAATTCGGGCTCGAGTTCAGAGTCACCAGCGATTGCCAGTTCGTCTACACGGAAATCACAACGTCATCGACCCTCGGTTGTTCCGACACGACAAATCCATCTGTGCGTCCGCGGGGCTGGTTTA
Organism: Methylococcus sp. EFPC2; assembly: GCF_016925495.1. Lineage (NCBI taxonomy): Bacteria > Pseudomonadati > Pseudomonadota > Gammaproteobacteria > Methylococcales > Methylococcaceae > Methylococcus > Methylococcus sp. EFPC2. Next base: position 3,786,800 of record NZ_CP070491.1, read on the forward strand.
TGAATTTAGCCAAACCGGCAACTAGTCCTTCAACCGACCCGCCGACCAAAGAGGGCGAGCGGGTCGTGAGTTTCGCCTTGCTGCGTAACAATCGCGTCGTTTTCACTACCCTCATACCCAGTTCTCTTTCTTGCGATGCCGGCGGCAACAGTTGGCTCATGGAACTGGATGCCACGACCGGGCGCAGATTGAGTCCAGCCAATACGCCTTGGGATATTTATACGGCTGACGGGAAAAATGCGATCAATAGCAATGATTTATTGACTTATTCCAGTGCCAAGGTTGCCCCGTCGGGGATGAAGTCGACCATCGGTATCATCAAAACCCCGGGTGTCATCTCAGCCGGTACGGTGGAGTACAAGTACACCAGCGGTTCAGGCGGCAAGCTGAATGTTACGCGCGAATCCGTTGGTGCTGGCGCCGCAACGGGGCGCCAATCCTGGATACAGATACAATGAAAAGGCTAGGGCGAATGATGGGGAGCGTTAGAATTTATCGGGGGTTTACCCTCATAGAATTGATGATCACCGTCGCTGTGGTGGCGATCTTGGCGAGCGTGGCTTATCCGAGTTACCAGCAGCATATCCGGAAAACCCGGAGGGCGGATGCCAAAGTGGCTTTAATGAGGGCAGCCAACGCCCAAGAGCGGTGGTTTACAGAAAATAATACCTACAGCTCGAGCGCGGCAAATCTAGGCTGGAAGGCATCCGGCGGTGCTTATGAGTCTGATGAGGGTTATTACACCATGACGGTCTCCAATCCCAGTTGCACCACAGGCACATTCGTTTCGTGTTATACGCTTACAGCAACCGCCAAGGGTGTACAGGCGGGCGATACGAAGTGCGCATCGTTGAGTTTGAACCATTTGGCCCAAAAAACTTCCACAGGAGGCGGGGCGGATTGTTGGTGAGAGGAAAGCCAACGGTCACGTTGGTCCTATCCTCGAATTGCCGCAGGTCTGGTTCTTGGATAAGTGACAGACTACTCTTGCGTCTGTTGTTGCAGTTCGCGCAGATACCTGAATAACAACCTAGCCGCACGAGGTGCTGCAGCCTCTTGCCTCTCCTTACGGCCGTCGCGAACCAGTTGCCTCAGCTTTTGCCGGTCCGCGTCCGGATGCTCCGCCATCAAGGCGTTTATGTCGTGATCATCGCCCGCGAGTAAGCGATCGCGCCAGCGCTCGATCAAGTGCTGCGCGTGTATGGCCTCCGCGCTTTGCTGATTCAGGCTAGCCAGCTTTTCGCTGATCGGTGTCGCATCGATATCCCGCAATAGCTTTCCGATGTATTTACGCTGTCGCTTGTAAGCACCGCGGTGCGTGGAGAGCGTTTGCGCAACCGTGACGGCTTCGAGTAAGTCCGGAGGCAGGTCGAATTCGGTCAGACGTTCGCGAGGCAAGGCGATGAGTGCTTCGCCCACGCTTTGTAACGCCTCGCTATCCCGCTTTTGGCTGGACTTGCTCGGGCGCCGGGGATGTTCGTCGAACTCGGAGTAGTCTTCGGAGTCCATGCTTAGGCCGCCCGGAAAGCAATGGACTGACGGTGTCCGCGCCTAATCGCCATTGGGTCCGAGTTTATGGAAAGGAAATGGCATGCGTTCGGTGTTGTAAGTCATGAAACGCAGCATGTTGTGGGTCCAGCCAGACAGGCCATCGCCCCAGCGCTTTACGCGCCCGTTTACGCCCCCGGTGAAAAGGTGAGCCAGGAACTGAAAAAGTACCAAGGCCCAGATCATGAAGCGAACGATACCGAACAAGGCGAAGTAAATCAGCATGAAGAGCAGGCGAACGAAGGCGTTGCTCGCCACCTGATTATCGTTGGGTAGGCTATGCATGACGGATAACGCGAATGGAAAGGATGACTGTCGGGTCGTACTGTTAAATGGAATGGGATCAACCCTGCTGCAGCAGGTTGCGCAGGTCGATGGTGGCGGCGTTGGCGCGCGCGATGTAGTTGGCGAGCGTCAGTGAATAGTTGGCGAATAGCCCAAAACCGCCACCGTTGAGTATGACGGGGCTGAGGTAGGGAGCTTGGCCGTCCTCCAGTTCGTGAATGATGGACTGGAGCGAAACAAGGGCGGTTTTGTTGCCGAGGATGTCCCGGAAGTCGAATTCGACGGCTCTGAGGATGTGTATGGTGGCCCAGCAATAGCCGCGGGCCTCGAAAAATACGTCGTCGATGTTGATCCACGACGTTCTCGTGACGATGGCTCGGTTCTCTTCCGTGCTCATCTGCCGGCTGTCTCCGGCGCTGGCGCTCAAACGGTTGGACAGGCTGCCGAGACGCTTTTCGAGGATTTCGAGGTACTGGCGCAGGTTGTCGGCGCGCGAGTAAAACTGGGCGTCTCGCCCCACCAGGCGCTCGCGGTAATGCTCCATGGCTTCGATCCCCTTGTCGTATTCCGATTCGGAGGAGGGTAGCTGCCAGGAGCGGTGGTCGAAATAGAAAAAGGGTTCGGCTTTGCCGAGATCGGCGTCTTCCTTGGACTGCGACTGAGCGCGGGCGATATGGTTGCGTAGCGCCGAGGTTCCATCACGCAGGGCCGTCAGAGCACCGTATTCCCAACTCGGAATATTGTCCTGAAATACTCCAGGAGGGAACATGTCGTTGGACAGAAATCCGCCCGGCTTGTGGAGCAAGGTCTGCGCGATGTCGATCAAGGCGGTCGCGTAGGTGTAGCCCAGCGGGAGTTCTTTCGGATCCTGGACCTTGGCTTCCTCCACAGCGGTTTCAAGGACGTCCAGTCGGGGCGGTTCTCGGCTCCAATACTCGGAAATGGCCACGAAGAGGATGATCAGCGCGGTGGCAATCGCACCGCCCAACCACAGGCCGCCACGCTCCTTTAGGGAAAAGCTGTCGATGGAGGATAAAAGGCCGGAGGACTTGGGAGCATCCTTGAGAGGCGGTTTGTTGGGCACAGACATCAAGCTTGTCCTATGGCGTATTCCAAGGCGGGCAATTATAACCCATACCCTTGAGTGGGGCAGATTCAAATTCGACCCTCGCTGAGGGCCGGTGGGCTCGGGCGCAATGTTACCGGGTGCGTCGTAGAAGTCGACAAAAATTGACTCATCGCCTAGCATGGCCGGCCACGTTCGCGCGCCGTCCACCCGCTAGCAACTTCGCGTCCACGCATGCTTGAGTATCCCGACACATCAGAAATTACGCAACCCGTCGTCAGCATCGAAGCCCCCGCCCGCTTGCACATGGGGTTTATCGATCTGGGGGGCAGTTTGGGGAGGAAGTTCGGCAGCATCGGCGTAGGCATCAACGAGGTCGCCACGCGATTGAGCGTCAGGCGTGCCGAATCATTGTGCGCAGAAGGGCCGGGTTCGGAAAGGGCGCTGAAAGTGGCGCGGGAGTTTGCCGAGCGCATGGGGGTCGACGATCGCATTTCCATACGTATCCATCAGGCGATACCTGAGCATGTCGGCTTGGGGTCGGGTACCCAATTGACGCTTGCCTTGGGCACCGCCTTGGCGCGGTTGCACGGTCTCAACTCGAGGGTCCGCGAACTGGCGGGAACCATAGAGCGGGGTGCCCGCTCGGGCATCGGTATTGCGGTTTTCGAACAAGGAGGCTTGGTCGTGGACGGCGGACGTGGCCCGGATACCGTGGTTCCTCCGGTGATCGCGCGTTTGGAAATGCCGGGAGACTGGCGTTTTATTCTCGCCTTCGACCGCCGCGGCAAGGGCTTGCACGGGGTATCGGAGGTGGCGGCGTTTGCGGAGCTTCCGCCGTTTCCCCCGCAGCAGACCGCTCGCTTGTGTCATCTTTTGTTGATGCAGGCACTGCCGGCTCTGGCCGAGGGTGATCTGGCCGGTTTCGGTGCGGTGATCACCGAGCTGCAGAGCGCGATGGGTGACCATTTTGCTCCGGCGCAGGGCGGGCGGTTCACCAGTCCGGAGGTGGGCGCGGCCATGGCCGATTTGCAGTCCGCCGGGGCCGTGGCCATAGGCCAGAGTTCGTGGGGTCCAACTGGATTCTGTTTGGTGGAAAGTGCTGCGCGCGCCGCGGAATTGATTGTCCCCATTCAAGCGCGATGGCCCGATCTGGATTTCCTCATTGCCAGTCCACGTAACCGGGGCGCCGAGGTGCGGCTGGAGTGACGCAAGCCCGCCCCGAGAGCGCGGGCTCCGCCCTGTTATTGGTTGCAGTCTCCGCACGCATGCTGGCGCAATCGGCCGCCCGGGGCGGATATGCGTCGATCGCGGTCGATGGCTTCGGCGACGAAGATACCTTGAACGCAGCGAGTCAACATGTCGCTGTGGCCGATTTCGACGCCCCGGTTTGTCTGGACGAGTTGAGTGCGTTCGTTTCAAGCAAGGACGTGTGCGGCGTGGTTTACGGCGGGGGCATCGATACCCGGCCGGCGTGGCTCGACAAGCTGGAAGCCGGCTGGCCGCTGCTGGGAAATTCGCCCGCGACCGTTCATCGGGCGAACGAGCCGCACGAGTTTTTCGCCCTGCTGGATCGGCTCGCCATTCCTTACCCGGAAATACGCTTCGAAGTTCCGGAAACACTGGACGGCTGGCTGCGGAAGTCCGCTTGCGGCGAGGGGGGCATGGGTGTACGCTTCCTCGCCGAACCGGGCCGGCTGGGGCCTTGCGAATATTTCCAGCGTCATGTGGCCGGTCGCATCGGCTCGCTCTTGTTTTTGGCCGATGGTCAGGACATCGTTCCGATCGGTTTCAACACGCTGTGGACGGCTGGTCACGATCCTGCCCATCCATTCCTGTTCGCCGGTGCGATCAATCGTTTGGAACTCGATGCGGCGCAAAGGCCCAAATTAAACGAATACGCCCTGAAACTGACTCGGGCGCTCGGGCTGGTCGGACTTAACAGCCTGGATATCGTTATGGACGGCGAAGTTTGTCGCGTGCTCGAATTAAACCCAAGACCCAGCGCGACCATGTCGCTATACGACGAGGATTTCCCCGCCGGCTTGCTGCGTGCGCACATCGATGCTTGCCGAGGCCGGTTGGATGGGGTTGTGGCGCTGCAAGGGCGCGTGCGCGCATTCCGTGTGATTTATGCGCCGCGGGCACTCACGCTGCCCTTCGACAAGCGATTGCCGATTTGGTGTGCCGATCGCCCCATGCCCGGCGCGTGCATCGCCGCGGGATCTCCTCTGTGCAGCGTGCAGGCCATGGGTACTGAGGAGTCCCAGGTGTTGAGCCTGCTGGCCGAGAGGGAGGGGGCGCTGCTCACGTGGCTGGGGATATAAGTGTGTTCGGGTGTGACGAGGGTTTCGAGTGCTGTCCGATCTCGGTCACGGCTTTGCAGTAGAACTGCAATCGGGTACAAAAGCTTGTTTCTTTAAATCCAACTACCGCTCTTACGAGGATCGCCATGCCCCAAGCCGTCAGCGTCAATGCCCACGCCTTGCCTATCGTTAAACACCTGATTGCCAACGCCGACAAATTACGCCTGAAGATTGGCACGTTGGCCAACGGAGCCACGCTGATCGATGCCGGCATCGAGGCGCTCGGCAGCCTGGAAGCGGGTCGTCTGATCGGCGAGATCTGCATGGGTGGTTTGGGCACCGTGACGCTCACCCAAAACGGTGCCTTCAGCCGTTGGCCCACCACGGTTCACGTGCACTCCACCAACCCGGTCATTGCCTGTCTGGGCAGCCAGTACGCAGGCTGGAGTTTGTCTCACGGGGAGGGCAAGGGCGCTTTCTATGCCCTGGGGTCCGGTCCTGCTCGCGCGCTGGCGGTAAAAGTTAAGGACGGCGTGGAGGCGCCGGTCGAAGAGCTTTACAAGGAGTTGGGGTATCGAGATGTCTGCGGCGAAACCAGCATCGTGCTGGAAGTGGACAAGATTCCTCCGGTCGAGTTGGTCGACAAGGTGGCCAAGGCGTGTCAGTTGGAGCCTGCCAAGGTCAATGTCATCGTCACGCCGACCAGCAGTCTGGCGGGCGGCATGCAGGTCGTGTCCCGCGTGCTCGAAGTTTCGCTGCACAAGGCCCATTCTTTGCACTTTCCTTTGGAGCACATCCTTGATGGAACGGCTTCCGCGCCGGTTCCGCCGCCTCATCCCAGCTTTGTGGAGGCGATGGGGCGGACCAACGATGCCATTCTGTTCGGCGGTACCGTGCATCTGTTTGTGAAGGGCAGCACCGAAGCCGCGGAGAAGCTGGCCAACGAGTTGCCCAGTTCCACCTCGCGAGATTATGGCAAGCCCTTCGCCCAGGTGTTCAAGGAATACAAGTACGATTTCTTCAAAGTCGACGCCATGCTGTTCAGCCCCGCCAGGGTGATCGTGACTGCGGTCGAGTCCGGCCGAAGCTTCCACGCCGGCCAGTTGGACGAGGAGTTGCTGGAACGTTCCTTCGGCGGAGAATAAATGGGCCGCATCGCCCTGTTCACCGACGACCCCGGCTGGCATGGCGCGCGTTTGAAGCGCGCCTTCGCCGGACGGGGCTACGATTGCGCCTATGTCTCCCTCACCGCCTGCCGAATGAATCTCGATGGCGGCGGATTGCCCATCGCAATACCCGGCTTCGAGGCCGCGTTGCCGGACGGTGTGTTCGTCCGCGGCATACCGGGCGGCTCGCTGGAGCAGGTGACGTTTTATCTGGACATCCTGCACGGCTTGAAGGCCCTGGGAGTGCCCGTTTATAACGACGCCCGCGCCATCGAACGGACCGTGGACAAGGGCATGACCAGCTTCCTGCTCAAGCAGGCCGGCATCCCGACGCCGCCGAGCTGGGTCGTCAGCCATCGCGAAGAAGCCGAGGCCATCGCCCGGCGCGAGTTCGCGCAGGGGCATCAGGTGATTTCCAAACCCTTGTTCGGCTCCCAGGGCGAGGGCTTGCAGCGCCACTCAGGCCCGGACGATCTGGGCTTTCTGGCCGAGAGCAACGGCATCTATTATCTGCAACGGTTTGTCAGCACCGGTGCCGAGCCGCATGATTTCCGGGTGTTCGTCATCCATGGGCGGGCCGTGGCAGCGATGCGTCGTTGCGGACTGACCTGGCTCAACAACGTAGCGCAGGGCGGGCGTTGCGAGTCGGTGAGGCTGGACGATGCGCTGCTATGCCGAATGGCCGAAGACTCGGTCAAAAAAGTCGGCATGGCTTACGCCGGGGTGGACATCATCCGCGATGCTTTCGGCCACTATTCCGTCCTCGAAGTAAACAGCGTGCCGGCTTGGAAGGGCCTGCAAAGCGTCAGTGAGGTCGTGATCGCCGACCGTCTGGCCGACGATTTTCTCGCGCTGTGCCGGAGCGATATCGATCAGACGCGCGCCTGCGCCTCGTGAGCATCGCAAGGGCGCTTCTCGAACAGGCTTATCGTGATGCCTGCGAGGTGGAACTGCGCGCCTTCAAACCCGGTAATGTCAGCATCCATTCGGAAGGTCACGACATGACGGTGGAGGATTTTCGCCGTAGCGCGCAGGCCAGCGCGCCTCCTCTATGCGATCCGGCGCTGTCGCTGGGCGAACGTATCTATCAGGCGGTGCTCGCCACCCGCGAAACAGCGGGCTGCAATACCAATCTGGGCATCATTTTGCTCGCGGCTCCCTTGCTGCTCGCTTGCCAGGTCGGCAGGAGCGAGCTGCCTTTGCGTAATAATCTATTTCATGTGCTCGAACAGACTACCCGCGAGGATGCCGAATGGGTGTTTCGGGCCATCTGTCTGGCCGAGCCCGGTGGCTTGGGCGAGTCGTCCGAGCAGGATGTACGCGCTCCTCCGAGCGTTACGCTGCGGGAAGCCATGAACATCGCGGCGCACCGCGACCGAATCGCTCGGCAATATATAACCGTTTATGCGGATGTTTTTGATTTTGCCATTCCAAGCTATTATAAGGCCCTGTCCCGTTGGGGGGATGAAGAATGGGCGGCCGTGGCCGTGTTCGCAGGATTGCTGAAAGCGATCCCCGACAGCCACATCGAACGCAAGTTTGGCACCCGGTACACCAGGAAGGTGGCCGAAAGGATGGCGCAAGTCGACGAGGCGTTGTCCGCTCCGGTCGAATCTGAACGACTCATGCAACTCCTCGAGGAGGTGGATGAGGAATTCAAATCGTCCGGGATCAATCCAGGCACGACCGCAGACCTGACGGTTACCTGTCTGCTCGCAGTACGCCTGGAGTCGCTGTGGCCGGTAAAAGCCGCAGGAGGTTGAACACGGAGATTGTTTGCAACTATTCCGATTAAGACCTGAGTCTGTAATCAATAATTTATTCATACTTTGACGAGTGAAGAGGAAATCAAGATGGCAAAAATCAATAAACTGTTGGTCGGCGAAGCCCTGGTCGGCGAAGGCAACGAAATCGCTCACATCGACCTGATCCTGGGACCGCGTGGCAGCGCTGCTGAAACCGCTTTCGCCAACGCACTGACCAACAACAAGGATGGCTTCACCACCCTGCTGGCCGTTGTCGCTCCGAACCTGGCAGTCAAGCCGAACACCATTCTGTTCAACAAGGTCACCATCAAGAACGGCAAGCAAGCCGTTCAGCTGTTCGGACCCGCACAGCGCGGTGTGGCTCTGGCCGTTGCCGATTCCGTTGAAGACGGCACCATCCCGGCCGACGAAGCCGACGACATCTTCATCAGCGTCGGTGTGTTCATCCACTGGCTGGCTGAAGACGATGCCAAGATTCAGGACTACAACTACGAAGCCACCCGTTTGTCCATCAAGCGCGCCATAGCCGGCGAGCCGAAGGCCGTTGACGTGGTTGCACGTAAGAGCAAGGAAAGCCACCCCTTCGCCGCTCACGATTAATTTCGTGGCCTGACGCGACCCGTTTGGCGGTGTCGCGTCGCTCCGGCGATAAAATGAAAAAGCGCTGCAAGGCGCTTTTTCTTTTTGCAGTCTTCGACAGCGCTTCAACGACTTAGATAGTCATGCAATCGGCCCGCATGCAGGGCGCTCGCTACCAACACGGTTTCGATGCCCAATTCACTCAGCCGATCGAGGTCGTGCTCGTCGCGCACGCCGCCCGCGGCGATCAGGTGCCGGGCCGGGCCGAGTTCCCGTATTTGCGTCAATCGATCCCAGTCCGGTCCTGCCCAGGTTCCGACCCGGTTCAGTGTCATGACGATCACCCGTTCCGGCCAATGGTCCGCTTGGGCCAGAATCTCCCTCGGCCCCCGCAGTTCCCCATGGAAAAAATCCAGCGAAAGAATCCAGTCGCGGCCGGAATACTTCAGGTCATTCCAGGCGCTCGCGTCGAGCGACTCCGTGCCGACGATCGGAGTCCACGGGCCCGTCGGCGCCGGCCAGCCGGCGTCCAGCCAGATATCGGCGGTCGGATGCCGTTCGGCCAGCGTACGCACCAGGGGATGTTGAGCACCCCGGCCCATCAAGGCGTCCAGGTCGGCGATGTAGTAGGTGGCGAAAGGATGCAGCCGGGCCAGGCCGGAGATCACGTCCTCGGGCGCCGGGCCGGTGCACAGGGAGCTTTCGAGGGGGCGATACTCCTCCCGCAAACCGGCGCGGGCCTGTACCGCGACGCCGCCCATCAGGTCGACAACCGGGACGATCTGTATGCGTGAGTTAGGCAAGGCGCAATCCATGAAAATCTTGGTGATGGAATATATCACCGGCGGTGGACTCGCGGGGGCAGAGCTGCCGCCGGGCTTGGTTCGGGAAGGCGGGTTGATGCGGAGGGCCTTGCTGGACGATCTCTTGCAGGCAGGCGGGGTGAGCGAGGTGCTGGTCTTGAACGATGCTCGCATTCCCGCAGTGCCGGCCGATACGCGCGTGCAGTGGCTTCCCGTGAGCGATGCGGCGGGTTTCTCGGCCCGCTGGCGCGAGGGGCTGGGGGCTTGCGATGCGCTATGGCTCGTCGCGCCGGAAAGCGGCGGCATCCTGGCCGATTTGAGCGCGGAGGCGGAAGCGGCCGGCATCCGTCTGCTGAGCAATCCTTCGCAGGCCGTGAATCTGGCCGGCAGCAAGTCCGCGACTCTGGAGCGCTTGCGCGCCCATGGCCTGCCGGTGGTGGAAAGCTGGCACTGGGCGGATTACCGGGTACAGGTTCAGCGCGACGGTCTGCTTGCCAACTCGCCTCTGGTGATCAAACCCGACGATGGGGTAGGGTGTGAGCATACGCGCATCTTTTTCCATCCGGACGAGCCCGAAGTACCGGACGATACGGCGTTTATCGTTCAGCCGCTGCTGGAAGGGGAACCGCTCAGCTTGTCCATCCTTTTCGCCGCGGGTGAGGCGAGCCTGCTGACCGTCAACCGACAGATGATAGACCAGCGGGATAAGGGCTTCGTACTCACCGGCTGCCTCGTGAATGCCCTGTCCGACACCGATGGTCGCTGGCAAAAACTGGCTGAGGACGTCGCTCGGGCCATGCCAGAGTTGTGGGGCTATGCCGGTATCGATCTGATATTGACCGCGCAGGGGCCCCGCATCCTGGAAATCAACCCCCGCCTGACGACGTCCTATGCCGGCATCCGTCGCGCGATCGGGCACAATCCCGCCGAGTTCGTTCTCGAGCTGATGCGAGGCGGTGCTCTGCCGCCGCCGGTCTCGGCTCGGGGGATAGCGGTCGCAATTTCCCTGCGGGAAAATCATGCAGATTGACCGGATAGGCTGGGACATCGGCGGCGCCCATCTCAAGGCGGCGGGCTTGGCGAACGGTGTCGTGGTTGCCGTCGCCCAGCGGCCCTGCCCCTTGTGGCGAGGCCTGGACCATCTGCATGCCGCCGCCGCTTCCATAGTCGAAGAACTGGCTCCCGCCGCGGGTTGCCGTCATGTCCTGACCATGACCGGCGAACTGGTCGATTTGTTCGAGCATCGCGAACAAGGTGTGCTGGGATTGCTCGCGGCGATGCGCGAGCATTGCCCCGTCGAGCAACTGTCCGTTTTTGCCGGTCCTCAAGGATTCCTGCCCGCCGCCGAGGTCGATGCGCGGCACGTCGCGGCCATCGCTTCGGCCAACTGGCTGGCCACCGGGCTTTATGCGGCCGGTCGTATCGCGTCGGGCCTGCTGGTGGATATCGGCAGCACGACCACGGATATCCTGGTCCTGCATGGCGGTACGGTTTCTTACCGGGGCTATAGCGATTTCGAACGCATGCGTTACGACGAGCTGGTTTACACGGGCGCGGTGCGCACCTCGCTCATGGCCCTGACGCCGCACGCCCCGTTTCGAGGCGAGTGGGTCCGCCTGATGGCCGAGCATTTCGCCACGACGGCCGACGTTTACCGCCTGCTCGGCGATTTGCCGGCTCATGCCGATCAGGCCGATACCGCCGACGGCGGTCCGAAGACGCCGGAGGCCAGCGCGCGGCGCCTGGCGCGGATGTTGGGGCTGGACGCCGAATCGGTGGCCATGGCCGACTGGGTGCGGCTCGCCCGCTATTTTCGCGAGCGGCAATTGTCCTGCGTGGGCGATGCCTGCGCCCGTTCCGAGTCGCTCGGCCTGCTGGCGGAAGACGCGCCTCTGGTCGGCGCTGGCGTCGGCCGTTTTCTGGTGCAAGAATTGGCGCGCCGATCCGGGCGACCCTATCTGGATTTCGACGACGTGTTAGCTTCCTCCCTATCCCCAGCCGGATTCCATGCGGCCGATTGCGCGCCGGCCGTCGCGGTCGCCTGTCTGGCCGAGCAGAACCGATGAGCGAAAACATCCCCACCATCACCGAACTACCCTATTTCGAGGACAGCACCGCCCTGTTCATGCCCTGGGCGGAACGGCGCTGGGCGGCTTTCCTGGACAGCGGTTTTCCGTTTACCCGACAGGGCCGTTACGACATTCTGGCGGCGGAGCCGTACATCACGCTGGTGACGCGCGGGCCACTGACCGAAATCCGCCAGGACGACAGCATCCGATTGTCACCCGAAGACCCGTTCGCCCTGATCAAGCAGGCTCTGGGCGAGCCGGCTCCGGCTCTGCCGGATATCCCGTTTCCGGGCGGAGCCATAGGCTATTTCGGTTATGACCTGGCGCGGCGGCTGGAGCGTTTGCCGGAGCTGGCTAGCGATGCGGAACTGATACCCGAGATGGGTGTGGGAGTCTACGACTGGGCGGTCGTCGTCGATCACCACGAGCGTCGCACCCGTCTGGTCAGCCTCAATCGCGATCCCGCGACCGCGGCGCGCTGGCCTCATCTGGTTCACGCCTTCAGCCAGATCCAGACCCTGGGCTGGCAGCACACAGGCTTCGGCCTGAGCGGTCAGGTCGAATCGAACATGACCCGCGCGCAGTACGGCAAGGCCTTCACGCGCATAAAGCAGTACATCCGCGAGGGCGATTGTTATCAGGTCAATCTGGCCCAACGCTTCCAGGTCCGCTGCCACGGCAATCCATGGACCGCCTACGTGACCCTGCGGCACGTCAATCCTGCGCCGTTCAGCGCCTTCCTCAACCAGCCCCAGGTCCAGGTCCTGAGTTCCTCGCCCGAGCGCTTCCTCAAACTGAAGCAGGGCGTCGTCGAAACCAAGCCCATCAAGGGCACCCGGCCGCGTTCCCTGAACCCCGAGGACGACAGGGCCCGCATCGAGGAGTTGCGCGCCAGCCTGAAAGACCGGGCGGAAAACTTGATGATCGTCGACCTGCTGCGCAACGACATCGGCAAAAGCTGCGAGCCCGGCTCGGTCCACGTGCCCGGCCTGTTCGAGATCGAGAGCTACGCCACGGTGCATCATCTGGTCAGTACCGTGCGCGGCCGGCTGGCGGCGGGGAGGCATGCGCTCGATCTGCTGCGCGGCTGTTTTCCCGGCGGCTCCATCACCGGCGCGCCCAAGATCCGTGCGATGGAAATCATCGAGGAACTGGAGCCCAACCGGCGCGGCGTCTACTGCGGGGCCATCGGCTATATCGGCTACGACGGCGACATGGACAGCAACATCGCCATCCGCACCCTGGTGCATTCGGACAGCCGCATCCGCTTCTGGGCGGGCGGCGGCATCGTCGCGGACTCCGACATGGAACAGGAATACCAGGAGTGTTATCACAAGGCCGCCGCCCTCCTGCATCTGCTCGAACATTTCCAGATCGGCAACACCGGCGACCATGTGGGTGCTTAAGCTGGGCGGCAGCCTGGCCGACGGCGATGCCTTGCCGCACTGGCTGGATGCCCTGGCCGGCTGCCCGGTCGTCGTCGTGCCTGGCGGGGGACCTTTCGCGGACGCCGTGAGAACGGCCCAGGCCCGCTGGCATTTCGACGAACAGACAGCCCACGAAATGGCCATCTTAGGCATGCAGCAATACGGGCGGATGCTGCTGGGCCTCAACGCCGGTTTGCGGGCGGCGCGCTCGCCCTGCGAATTGGCCGGGCGCTTGCCCGCCGTCTGGCTGCCGGAGCCGGAAACGCTGAGCGCCGCCCGCGTGCCGGCTTCCTGGGACATCACGTCCGACAGTCTGGCCGCCTGGCTGGCTGTCGCTACGGGTGCGTCCCATCTGCTGCTGGTCAAGTCGGTGTCGTCTCAGGGCGGTGCGCGGGCGGTCGAGTGCGACGATTTGATAGCGCAAGGTGTCGTCGATCCGGCCTTCCGCGAGTATGGCCGCGATGCGTCTCTGCAAAGCTGGTGGTGCGGACCGGGGGATTATGTCCATTTGCCGGACGCCTGGCATCGTCCGGCGGACTCTTTCGTGCGCATCCGATTCGATCGAACATGAGTCGTCTCGCTTACGGCGAATTGCTGCGGGATGCCACGGCCAAACTCGCCGAGTTTACCGACAGCCCCCGTCTGGATGCCGAAATCCTGCTCGGCCGCGCCACCGGAAAAAGCCGGGCCCAGCTTTTCGCCTGGCCTGAAAAAACGGTCGATGCGGCGGAAATGACTTGTTTCGAAAGCCTGCTCGCGCGACGGCTGGCGGGCGAGCCGATCGCCCACATCCTCGGCACGCGGGAGTTCTGGTCGCGGGAGTTCCGGGTTACCCCGGATGTGCTGATCCCTCGCCCGGAAACCGAGCTGCTGGTGGATCTGGCCTTGCAGCGCATCCCACCCGACCGGCCGGCCCGCATCGCCGACCTCGGCGCGGGCAGCGGCGCGATCGCCGTCACCCTGGCCCTGGAACTGCCGAAGGCGCAAGTTCTCACCCTCGACCTCAGTCCGGCGGCTCTCGCGGTCGCGCGCGACAACGCGGAAAGACTGGGAGCCCGCAATCTGCGCTTCCTGGCCAGCGACTGGTTTGCCGCACTGGACGACGACGCTCGTTTCGATCTGATCGTCAGCAACCCGCCCTATATCGCCGAAAACGATCCGCATCTATCGCGGGGCGACGTGCGTTTCGAGCCCGCACTCGCGTTGAGTTCCGGCGTCGACGGGCTGGATGCCATCCGCATCATCGTCGCGGATGCACGCAAACACCTGCTGCCGGGCGCCTGGTTGCTGTTCGAGCATGGCTACGACCAGGGCGCGTCCGCCCGCGAACTGCTGCACGAGGCGGGATATGCCGATGTCGCCAGTTATACCGACGGATTGGGATACGACCGGGTGAGCGGCGGAGTTCTCGACGGATAGTGGTTCGGCGTCACGTCCTTGAGTGGCGCCCCGGCCATCGCCTTGCCCTGGAAATTGAAGCGCGCGGAGAACTCCGCCCTGTGCAGGTCGCAGGTGTCTCCGTCGGGGCGCTTGCGCCGGGTGTTCATCGCTCTTAAAGCAGGATCTGCTGGCCTGTTACACTGTCGGCGTCTACCGGGCCGGAGCCGCGCGCATATCCGTTGTCCGGTCTTTATCGGTTCCTACATTCGAGTATCCCGATGGGTTATGAATTCGGTTTGATCATGCTGTTGATTTTGCTCAACGGCGTGTTCGCCATGTCGGAGATGGCCATCGTCTCGGCACGCAAGCACCGGCTGCAGCAGCGAGCGGACGATGGCCACGCCGGCGCGGCCCGGGCCCTGGAGTTAGTCGATCAGCCGACCCGTTTCCTTTCCACCATCCAGGTGGGCATCACATCCATCGGCGTGCTGAGCGGTGCCTTGGGCGAGGCGGCGATCGCAAAACCTCTGCTGCCTTACCTCGCCGCGGTCCCTCAACTGCAGCCCTATGCGGATGAACTGGCCCTGGCCGTGACCGTGGTAGTCATCACTTACCTTTCCCTGATCCTGGGCGAACTGGTGCCCAAGCGGCTGGCGCTGAACTTTCCCGAGTCCATCGCGGCCTGGACGGCGCGCCCCATGCATTGGCTCTCGCTGGCCGCCCTGCCGGCGGTGAAGGCTCTGATTCTGTCCACGGAGCTGGTACTCTGGCTGCTGCGGATCAAACCGTCTCAAGCGCCGTCCATCACTGAGGAGGAAATCAAGGTCTTGCTGGAGCAGGGCACCGAGGAAGGGGTGTTCGAGCAGACCGAGCAACAGTTGATGGAGAACATCTTGCGCCTGGACGATCGCAAGGTGGGTGCCATCCTGCGACCGCGCAAGGACATCGTGTTTCTCGACCTGGGCAACACCTTCGAAGAAAACCGCCAGCGCATCGTCGACCATCGCCATTGGGTCCTGCCCTTGTGTGAAAACGGCCTGGAAAACATCATCGGCGTGGTCAAGACCAAGGATCTGCTGAACCATATGTTGATGGGCGAACAGGCGGATTTGCGCGCGATCGCGACCCCGGCACTCTACGTGCCGGAATCGCTGACCCTGATGGAGTTGCTGGAGCAGTTCAGGGCTTCCCACCTGCATACCGCCCTGGTAGTGGACGAGTACGGCGAGGTGGAGGGGCTGGTGTCGCTGGGCGATGTGCTGGGCGTTATCGTTGGACATCTGTCTTCTTACGCGGGCGAGGACAGGCCGGAGATCGTGGAGCGTGAGGACGGCTCCTGGCTGGTCGATGGTATGTTGGATATCGACCGACTGAAGGCCGTGGTCGATCTAGACGAGCTGCCGGAGGAGAGGGCCGGCGAGTTCAACACGGTGGGCGGCTTCGTGATGCTGCACCTGGGGCGGGTGCCCAGGACGGCCGATCACTTCGAATTCGACGGATTGCGTATCGAAGTCGTCGATATGGACGGTAACCGGGTGGACAAGGTTTTGGTGTCTCGCATCACCGACGCGGCGGCGCCAGGGGCGTCCTGAACTGGCGTCGCCGCCGGGCTTTAGGTGCCGGCAAAAAACCGTATCTTGGTCGGCTCGACCAGGACTTCGGCGTCCTTCTGCAAACCCAGCTGCTGGAAATCCGCCTGCGAAATATCCACTTCCAGCAGGCCTTGCCCGTCGCTACGTTCCAGTTCGACCCGGACGGTGGAACCGAAGCGGCGTGCATCCCGGATGCGCGCGCGCAGGCCGCCGTTGAGCTTGGCGGAGTCGAGCGGGGCGATCTGCAACTCGTGGGGTCGGGCGTAAAAGACGGCCTGGTCGCTGGGAGGTTGTAGCGCCTCGGACAGTTCGACGGTCGCGTCGCCGATATGCGCCTGGCCTTCGTGGATACGCCCGTGAAACAGGTTCACGTCGCCGAGGAAGTGCATGACGAAAGGATTGGCCGGGTGGTCGTAAACCGAATCCGGCGTGCCGACCTGCTCGATGCGGCCGGAATTCAAGACCACCACGCGGTCGGCCACCTCCAGCGCTTCTTCCTGGTCATGGGTGACGAATACGCTGGTGATGTGCAGTTCGTCGTGCAAGCGCCGCAGCCAGCGCCGCAAGTCCTTGCGCACCTTGGCGTCCAGCGCGCCGAAAGGCTCGTCCAGCAGCAGCACCTTGGGTTCTACCGCCAGGGCGCGGGCGAGGGCGATACGCTGGCGCTGTCCACCGGAAAGCTGGGTCGGATAACGCTGCGCCACCCAGCCGAGCTGTACCAGTTCCAGCAGTTCGTTGACCCGCCGGCGGATGTCCTCGTCGCTGGGCCGGGTCGCGCGCGGACGCACGCGCAGGCCGAAGGCGACGTTCTCGAACACGGTCATATGCTGGAACAGCGCATAATGCTGGAACACGAAGCCAACCTGGCGCTCGCGCACGTGCACATTAGTGGCGTCTTCACCGTGCAGAATGATGCTGCCGGAGTCCGGAGCCTCCAGGCCGGCGATGATGCGCAGCAGCGTGGTCTTGCCGCAGCCGGACGGCCCGAGCAGCGCGACCAGTTCCCCGCCGGCGATTTCCAGGCTGACGTCCTTGAGCGCGTGAAATTGGCCGAAATGCTTGCTGACGTGGTCGATATGTATGGTCATGGGGCTTTATTCTTCGGTATGGGCTAAGCGGACTTGCTGTTTGATGCGCCATGCCAGCAGGCTCTTCGCCGCCAGCGTCACCAGGGCCAGGAGCGCCAGCAGCGAAGCCACGGCAAAGGCCGCCGCGGTGTTGTATTCGTTGTAGAGGATTTCCACGTGCAGCGGTATGGTGTTGGTCAGTCCGCGGATATGGCCCGACACCACCGATACGGCGCCGAATTCGCCCATCGCGCGGGCGTTGCTCAGGATCACGCCGTACAGCAGTCCCCACTTGATGTTGGGCAGGGTGACGTGCCAGAAGGTCTGCCAGCCCGTCGCGCCCAGTACGATGGCGGCTTCTTCTTCCTGCGTGCCCTGCGCCTGCATCAGCGGGATCAATTCGCGGGCGACGAAGGGAAAGGTGACGAAGATCGTGGCCAGCACGATGCCGGGTACGGCGAAGATCAGCTTGATGTCATGCTCGTGCAGCCAGTCGCCGAACCAGCCCTGCAGGCCGAACATCAGCACGTAGATCAGGCCCGAAACCACGGGCGAGACGGAAAACGGCAGGTCTATCAGGGTGATCAGCAGGCTCTTGCCGGGAAACGAGAACTTGGCGATGCTCCAGGCCGCCGCGACGCCGAATACCAGGTTCAGCGGGACGGCGATGGCCGCCACCGTCAAGGTCAGCCGCACGGCGGCCAGCGCGGTGGGATCCGTCAGGGATTGCCAATAGGTCGCCACCCCTTTGGAGAACGCCTGGATGAATACCAGCGCCAGGGGCAGGACCAGAAAGCCCAGGAGATACAGCAAGGCCAGCCCTATCAGCAGCCAGGGTAGCCAGCTGCCTGCGGTACGCGCCTGCGGGGTTGCGATCGCGCTCATATCGATGTCTATAGGTTAATGTGCCTGACCCAATCGACGCTGCCCCCACCATTGCAATACATTGATGGCCAGGAGCAGGGCGAATGAAACCACCAGCATGGAGACGGCCAGCGCGGTCGCCCCGGCGTAGTCGTATTGCTCGAGGTGGGTGATGATGAGCAGCGGGGTGATTTCCGACTTGAAAGGGATGTTGCCGGCAATGAAAATAACCGAGCCGTATTCCCCGATGGCTCGCGCGAACGCCAGGGCGAAGCCAGTCAGCAGGGCCGGCCAGATTTGCGGGAATAGCACCCGGATGAACGTCTGCAGCCGGTTCGCCCCCAGGCTGTGCGCCGCCTCTTCCAGTTCCTTGGGGAATTCTTCCAGCACCGGCTGTACCGTGCGGACCACGAAAGGCAGGCCGATGAAGGTCAAGGCGACCACTACGCCGAGGGGGGTGTAGGCGATCTTCAGCCCCAAGGGCGCGAATAGCTGTCCGACCCAACCCTTGGTGGAATAAAGCGTCGCCAGGGCAATGCCGGCGACGGCGGTGGGCAGGGCGAAGGGCAGGTCGACCAGCGCGTCGATCAAGCGCTTGCCGGGAAATTCGTAGCGCACGAGCACCCAGGCCACCAACAAACCGAACGCCGCGTTGATCAGCGCGCCGGCCAAGGAGGCGAAGAAGGTCAGTTTGTAGGACGCCAGGACGCGAGGGGTCGTGATGACTTGCCAGAATGCTTCCCAGCCCAGGGTCGCACTCTTGAGGAAGGTCGCCGATAGCGGAATGAGTACGATCAGGCTCAAATACAGCAAGGTGAAGCCCATCGCCAAAGGAAAGCCGGGCAATACGCTGTGGCGTTTGGACAAAGTCATGAACTAACCTGGAAGCGGCAACGGGGCGTGCATAAGCAATTTACATGCATCTTCTTATTCCATTATAGAATTTATACTTTTAATTATATAACAGAGCAACTGAATTCCGGTTGCGGCGAGCGAGCGTTGGCTTGGTCGCCCATGCGACGCGTGGCCGGATGCCGGGATTGTTCAACGAGGAAGCCTTGAGTCCCGCCTCTCGGAGCAGGAAAGGGATCGTGCGTTGCTGCAAAAGATGAAGCGGCGCGGGTCAAATTTAGGTGGGATCGCTCTTTGAGCGTGTTCGATACGCCTCCCGGCGGGCTTCCGGAACATGCTGTGGGGCGGCTGCTTGAACCAAGCGCAGCATCCGCTTGCCGATACCATGAACTCGTGTTGCAACGTTTTCCTAAGCGCAAATCATGCGACTAGTTCGGCCAATGCCCGTTCCGTCCCCCGGCTTTCAGCCGGTGTTCCCGAGTCGCGATCGCCGCATTCTGCAGGGGGCTGACAACGCTGCTAGCCATGGCACGGTCTCCTTTCCCTTACAGGCCCCGTCCTATACCGGTTACTCCGTCCACTCACGGAGTTCCATCGTGTAGGCTTTTTTCGGCAATTTTTACTTGCAACGCCTACCTTTCGTGGCATGAAGCTTTGGCGTCCATTTTTCCAACCTGCCGCCGTTTTGAATTCAGGCTATACGGCCTGAATGTTGGTAATCATGCTGCTCTACTTAATGAATTTGCTGATGAGGCTGTATGAAGGTAAGTATCGCAATTCCCTGCTACGAAATGTATGGAAGAGGTGTCGAGTGTCTGGATCATTCGCTCTCTGCCATATCAAGGCAAACATATAAGGATATAGAAGTCGTTATTTCCGACCATTCGCGAGATGATGCGATTTATACAGTGGTTCGTCGTTGGGCTGCTAATCTCGATATACGCTATGTCAGGTTTGAGGAAATGCGGGGCTCTTCCTCTGCAAACCATAATAGCTGCATTAGGCATTGTTCGGGCGATATTATTAAGTTTCTCTGTCAGGATGATTACTTGTATGATAAATTGGCCCTTAAGACCATAGTCGATGCTTTTTTGCCTGAAGCGAACTGGTTGTTGTCGAGATATATACATACGAGGGATCGTGTGAATTACTTTCGGCCGCAATATCCAACCCTCAATAAGTCGATCCATGTGAGTAATACCGTAGGGACTCACAGTTGCTTGACGATAAGAAATGTTGATCCGCCTTTGTTCGATGAAAATTTGATTTGGTTTATGGACTGTGAGTACTATCGCAGGCTCTACGATATTTATGGGGCTCCTTATATTCTTAACGAGTTAACCACGGCCGTGTTTCTTTGGGAGGGGCAGGTTTCAAATACGACGGCATCTAGCCAGGCTCTGCGGCAGGGGGAGTTGGATTACTTGCAACGGAAATACCCGTTCGATATTGATGAGCCGATTTCATCGCGGGAATATTCTTTGTTTCAGAAGCTCTCCAGAAAAATACATAGACAGCTATCGTTTCTGCGGGAGACATGAAGCGGCCCGCAAGGTCCTGTTAGACCATCCCGGTTGGCCGCGCGCGGGGTTAGGGTGTGCTGAAGCTGGGAGTTTGGGTATGGTGTAGGTGTTGCCCGAGTGTGAAAACGGCAGGCTATATGACGGATTTTCGAATATATGGGATTCTCATTAATAAAGCCACTAGCCCATACGATAGGCTTATTACCAATAACGCGAAAATGATTTCCCATATTGGGTGGACGACCGCTCTCCTGATGAGGCTGACGGCGCCGAGCACCGGCGTGTGTATGAGGTAAATGCCAAGCGAGCGACTTCCGAGTGCGGAAAGAACCGAATTTGCCCCCAGGTTCGGATGGCTAGTTGCAAACAGGAATGCGCAAGCGGCGAGCGGGAGGCTGCTGAACAGATAAGGTCTTTCTTGGAAGGGCAGCCCGGAAAGATGAGATAGTAAGGCGGATTCACAAAATATCATAATTACTGCCGTGGCCAGGAAGGGCGCGCTATGTTTTGTGCTTATGTTGTGGGCCGCAAAGAAGTGCCCGACGGTCAGAAATGAGAAAGCAATGAGTGGCCCTCGCTGTTCAAGGGGTAGAGTCAGGCCAAAACCCAAAAAGGTGGCCTCATAAGATGAGGTGGCTAGGCATAGCGCATACGCGCTAAAACCAATCGCAAGCAGGGCCGGTGGGCGTAAGGAGAGTTTAAGGCATAGTGCCAATAGACTGATTCCTGCGATTAGCGAGACGAGAAACCATAATGGCACGGCCGTTCCGCGAAAGAAGAATAAGTCTGGCCGCTTCGCGGCGAACGAAGGGAGAGCGTTCAAATTCCAAAGCAATGGAGCTGCGCTCTTTGCTTTAATCATTTGTTCCAGCCATGGGCCCCAGAAGATTCCATCGATGATGGTCCAGATTAGGAGTAGCGAGGCGAGTCGTGACGTGTATTTCAGCCATCTGGACAGTATGCTTTCCTTACTGATTCCTCTGGAATAAAAGTAGCCGGCGGCAACGAAGAAGAAGGGGACGGCGAAGGAAGAAAGCTGCTGTAGCGACTGCCCTAGATAGTACCAGTCCCCCTTCATCGATGCGGTGGCAATAAAGGGTTCCGTATGTATGATGACTACGGCAATTATAGCCAAGCCCTTAAGGGTATCGATCGATCGAATGCGCATTTGCAGCCTGATTTCGGGGTCGCACAACGTGCTGGTTCAACTGGGCGTTGTCGGCGATTAAGGGTGTTCCGCGGAGGACGTAAGGTATGAATTTCGAACAGAGCCGGAGATTCAACGGCTTTTATGTCTGGCCAAAATTATTGATGGAAAAGTGTTCATCGGTACTCGATCTGCAATAGGCAAGAGGCGGTTTATTTGGGGCTAAGGTCTGTGATCGTCGGGGTTTGGGGCGCGAGGGCTCGACGGACCGACGCGATGCGCGCCTGACGCAAGGCCTTGCCTAACGCCTCGCCTTGCAGGCCTTGCGCGATCAAAGGCGCGGTGGTCACGGCCATGGCGGCGATTTGGGCTTTGAGGATGAGGTCGCGCTGTGGGTAAGACCTGTTTTCGAAGCCGGTGCGGCCTCGGGCGTCGGCTTCGCAGGCCAGCAGGAAGTCGGCCAAGCGGTTGTTTTTCCTCAGCGCGTCCAATCGTTGCAGCAGGTCGACCAAGGTAGCGGCGCGCAACTCGGTCGCCCGATGGCAATGGCCGTGATAGCGCATGACCTGCTCCGCGAGCCGCTGATAATCCTTGGGTGCCTTTAGTCGGGTGCATAAAGCCTGCAGGGCCGGCAGGCCGGATTTTTCGTGGCCATGATGGCTGGGCCAACGCTCCGGTGGCGTCAATCCCTTTCCCAGATCATGCATCAAGGCGGCGAAGCGCAGCTTGGGATCATCGCTGAGGCAGGCGGCTTGTTCCAGAACCAACAGGGCATGGATCCCGGTATCGATTTCCGGATGATGCTGGGGCGGTTGCGGTACGCCGAACAGGCGGTCGAGTTCGGGAAACAGGCGCTCGAGGGCGCCGCAATTTCTCAGAGCGCGGAAGAATTCGGCCGGTGCGGGTTCGGACAAGGCCTTGACCAGCTCGGCCCAGACCCTTTCCGGCACCAGGGCGTCCACCTCGCCGGCCGCCACCATGGCTCGCATCAAGGTTAGGGTTTCTTCCGCCACCTTGAAGCCCAGGCGCGCGTAACGGGCGGCGAAACGGGCCACTCGCAGGATGCGCACCGGGTCTTCGGCGAATGCCTGGGAAACATGGCGCAACAGCCCGGCTTGCAGGTCGCTCAGGCCACCGTAGGGATCGATCAGCCGGCCACGCGCATCTTCGGCCATGGCGTTGATGGTCAGGTCGCGGCGCAACAGATCCTGTTCCAGCGTCACTTCCGGCGCGGCGTGCACGACGAAGCCACGATAACCGGGAGCGGTCTTGCGCTCGGTGCGGGCCAGGGCATATTCCTCGTGGGTTTGTGGGTGCAGGAACACGGGGAATTCACGGCCCACGGGCCGGAAGCCCAGGGCCAACATTTGCTCCGGGGTCGCGCCCACGACCACCCAGTCCCGCTCCTTGACCGGCAGGTTCAGCAGGCGGTCGCGCACCGCGCCGCCGACGAGATAGGTGTTCAACGATGCCATGGATTGATGCTGAAGGTGCCGATCGGATAAGGTCGCGAGTTTAACTCAAGCATCTTTAAGCGCGTATGTTCGAAACTTGGGCGTATTACCTGGCCTTCGGCAGTCTGGCCGGCGTCTTGTCCGGACTTTTAGGCATAGGCGGGGGCGTGGTGGTGGTGCCGTTTCTGATCTGGCGCTTGACGCTGGCGGGCTGCCCGCCGGATCTGGTCATGATCGTGGCGGTGGCCACCTCCTTGGCGACCATTGTCGTGACGTCGATGTCCGCGGTCTATACCCATCATCGGCTGGGTGCCTTGCGCTGGTCCTGGATCCGGCGGATGACGCCGGGCATCGTGCTCGGCACGGCGGTAGGCTCGGTGATCGCCGAGCGCCTGCCGGCGGGCTGGTTCAAGCTGCTGTTCGCCCTGTTCCTGATCTTCGTCGCGCTGCGTATGTTGCGCCGTGTGTCCACGCGGCTCGCCACCGAGCACCCGCGGAGCGTCGTGGTGGCCGGGGTGTCCGGTTTGATCGGACTGCTGTCGGCCATACTGGGGATAGGCGGCGGGACCCTCAGCGTGCCTTTTCTGGCCCGATGCGGCCAGCCCATGGGCAATGCAGTAGCCATCTCGGGGGCTTTGGGCTTTCCCATCGCGCTGGCTGGCGCCGTCACGTATGTTGCGCTGGGCTGGCAGCATCCAGGGTTGCCCGCGCCTAGCCTGGGCTACGTCTACCTGCCGGCCTTCGTCGGCATCATCCTGACCAGCGTGCTGTTCGCGCCTCTGGGCGCGAGGCTGGCGCACCGCTTGCCGGCCGCTCAGCTCAAGCGGGTGTTCGCCTTCGTGATCTTGGCCATAGGCGGCAAGCTGTTGTGGCAGGGGCTAGCGCGGCTGGTTTAGTCCGGAGCGGCCGTCAAGAAGCTCAAGTGCGGGACAGTCGCGTGCAGGGCTTGGCAAGCGGGGAGGGGAAGTCCCTTCCCGCTTGCCTTTTGGGGGGGCGTCCGGAAGAGCGGTCCGCGCTAGCTGCCACGGGGGACATCGCGCGTCCCCAGGCGATGCTGGACGGCAGTCAGTATGCCTCGCAACATGTGAATCTCGCTTTGCTCCAGCAGGGCGCGGTTGAAGATACGGCGTAATTTGCGGGTCAGCGAGGGCGAGGATTTGCGCTCGTGCAGGAAGCCGACATCGAACAGGGTTTGTACGAGATGCTTGTGGAAGGATTCCATTTGTTCGCCGGTGGCCAGGGGTTCTTGCTCCTTAGCCGTATTGGGCGGCGCCCCGGCCCGGGTGGCCTGGAACAACTCGTAGGTGATGACCTGCACGGCGGCGGCGACGTTGAGCGAGCTGAAATCGGGATTGCAGGGTATGTGCAGGAGGAAGTGGCAGCGCTCCAGTTCTTCGTTGGTGAGCCCGGCATGCTCGCGGCCGAATACGATGGCTGTCTTGTGGCGGCCGGCATCGCCCATCGCCAGTTCGGCGCTTTCCCTGGGCGTCAGTTGCGGCCAGGCGATGGTGCGCAGCCGGGCGCTGGCCCCGATCACGCGATGGCAGTCCGCAACGGCGGCGTCCAGGTCGTCGAACACGCGGGCGGATTCCAGGATGTCGTCGGCTCCGGATGCCCGGGCGCTGGCCTCGTCGCTGGGAAAAATCTTGGGGGTTACCAGGGCCAGGTCGGACAGCCCCATGTTTTTCATGGCGCGGGCGGCGGCCCCGATATTGCCGGGATGGGTCGTGGCGACCAGAACGATGCGGATGTTGGAGAGCACGGGGCGAGGGCTCGGGCAAAAAAGGGGCGAAAATACTAGCAAAAGTTGCTAACCTACGCTGCTTTTTCACAAAACCGGTAGCGCTATGGATCCCATGCTGAACATCGCCACCCGCGCTGCACGCGCGGCAGGTGATTACATCGTCCGCCAACTCGATCGCGTTGATACCCTTAAGATCACGCCCAAGGGACGCAACGATTTCGTCAGCGAGGTGGACCGCAAGGCTGAAGACGAAATCGTTAATATCTTGCGCAAGGCCTACCCGACTCATGGCTTCCTGGGCGAGGAAGGCGGCCGCCACGGCGGGCCGAGAGCGGAATACACCTGGGTCATCGATCCGCTCGACGGCACCACCAACTTTCTGCACGGTTTTCCCCAGTTCGCCGTGTCCATCGCCCTGTTGTTCAAGGGCAAGCTGGAGTGCGGCGTGATCTACGATCCGGTGCGGCAGGAGTTGTTCACCGCCAAGCGGGGCGGCGGGGCGGCGCTGAATAGCCGCCGTCTGCGGGTCACCCGGCAGAACGGCTTCAAGGGCGCCTTGCTGGGCACCGGATTTCCGTTCAAGGACCAGCGTCACAATGACGCCTATTTCGCGATGTTCCGCGAGTTGATGAAGGACACGGCCGGCATACGCCGGGCCGGTTCCGCCGCACTGGATCTGGCCTGGGTGGCGTGCGGTCGACTGGACGGATTTTGGGAGATCGGCTTGATGCCTTGGGACCTGGCGGCCGGCGTGTTGCTGATCCAGGAGGCCGGCGGCATCGTCACGGATTTCGAAAACGGCGATAAATTCCTGGAAACGGGCAACGTGCTGACCGCCAATCCGCGCCTGCACGCGTTGATGGAAGAGGCAATCCGGCCTCACGTCACGGATGCGTTGCGTTACACTCCTCCCGTGAGCGAAAACCCGGTCTGACGGGTTGCATCCCTATCTTGATCGGATCATGGAGGTTGGGCATGACACTAGAGGAAAGGTTGACCGCCATCAAGGCGGAACATCTGGCGGCTTTGGAAGAGTCCGATGCCTTTAGGCGGCTGGCCGAGTCGCGTCGTTCGGCGACTGCGGGGCAGCCGGGCGACAACGGCGAAGTTTTCGTCCTGCGCGAGCGGGCCGACGCCGCCAGTGAGCGGGCCTGCGAACTGGCCGAGCAGATCGAGGAAATCCAAGCCCATTTGGATGAAACGGCCGCCGAGGGGCGGGCTCAGTTGCTGAGCCAGCTACACACCGTCAGAGAACGTTTAAGGGGGCTGGGAGCAGGGGGGGGCAGCCAGGGAAATGTGCTGCAGCGCGAAGCGCAAGAACAGGCCTTGCAGCGGCAGCTGCAGAGTCTGCGCACGGAGCTTCTGGGCGAGAAGGGCGAGAGCCTGGCCGTCGAATATCTGGCAGCGGCACGTCAGCTGCTGCGCACCGCCACCGAATTGAAGGCATTTGCCGATTTCGCCGCCCTGTTCGGCGTGCGGCTTGGGCTGCACGTCGAAGATTTGCGCATTCCTCCGCCCCAGGGCGACAGGGCCGGATTCCACGTCTGTCGCCCGGAAGATTTGCGTGTCGACGCCGTTGCCGTGCAGAGTGCCAAGGCCGCCATCACCGAAAAGTGGGGTGATCTGCTGTCTGATTAGCCGGGACGCGCCGGCGCCCGTACGGATCAGATGGCGCGGCCGGCGTTGATGGCTTCCGGCACCTCGACCAGCTTCCCGGATTTCACGTCGTAGACGAAGCCGTAGATCGGAATGTGCTTGGGAACCAGCGCATGGGCGCGGATGCGGCGCACGTCTTCGGTGACACTCTCCGCCTGGTTCTTGATGGTCAGCCAGTTGATGTAGCGGCCTTCCGCGGAGCCCGGTCCGGCGCCTACATCGTGCCAGCCGTGCTCGTCGATGGTGGCGGTGTCCAGGCTCTTGCTCAGCAGATCCGCCATGATGTCGTTGTTGAACAGCTCCATGCCGCAGTCGGTGTGATGGATGACGAACCATTCGTGGGTGCCCAGCAGCTTGTGGGAAATCACCAGGGAGCGGATGGCGTCGTCGCTGGCGCGTCCGCCGGCGTTGCGGATCACGTGGGCGTCGCCTTCGCTCAGGCCGGCGTATTTGGCGGGATCGAGGCGGGCGTCCATGCAGGTCAGGATGGCGAAGCGGCGGGCCGGCGGCAGGGCCAGGCCTCCCTTATCGAAACGCGCGGCGTAGTTCTGGTTCGCTGCCAATACTTCTTGAAGAATCTTGCTCATGTAGCGCTCTCCACGGGGGTGATTGTTGGTGACGCCCGGCGGCCAGCCAGGCCTCATGAATATAAGCCTGTGCTTATGAATTTCACAAATGGTTTGACCAAGTCATGACGCAAAAGATCGTGCTCGCCAGCAATAATCCCGGAAAGATCCGCGAGATCCAGGTGATGTTGGGGAGTCGAGGCATCGAGGTGGTTTCGCAAGCCGGGTTTATCGATCGCGAGGCCGAAGAGACGGGGCTCACCTTCATTGAAAACGCGCTGATCAAGGCCCGCCACGCGGCGCGGTGCAGCGGCCTGCCAGCCATCGCGGACGACTCCGGCCTGGAGGTCGACGCGCTCGGCGGCGCGCCGGGCGTACGCTCCGCCCGTTACGCCGGTGACGGCGCCGAAGACGGGGCGAACAACGAGAAATTGTTGTACGAGTTGGCCGAAGTCCCGGATGAGCGTCGCACGGCGCGCTTCCGCTGCGTCATGGTTTATCTCCGGCATGCCAACGATCCCAGCCCGCTGATCGGTCAGGGCGTGTGGGAAGGACGCATTGCGCTCGAGCCGTCGGGGGGCGGCGGTTTCGGCTACGACCCGATTTTTTTCCTGCCCGGTCTGGGCGTTACGTCGGCAGAATTGCCGCCGGACGAAAAGAACCGGCTCAGCCATCGTGGCAAGGCCTTGCATGCGCTGCTTTCCCAATTCCTCCCCGAGCGCACGGGCCGGAACAGTTAGCGATTACATGCCATAATCCGGATGTTCGTTTTTCCCTGAAATCCACCCGAACGGAACCGGTCATGATAGAAGATCTCAAAGGCGATGAATCCTGGCGGATGTTCCGGATCATCAGCGAATTCACCGAAGGCTTCGAGAGGCTCTCCGATACCCATTTCGCCATCTCGATCTTCGGCTCGGCGCGGATAAAGCCCGAAACGCCTTATTACCAGGCCGCTCAGACCATCGCGGAAGTGTTGGCCGGCAACGGCTATTCCATCATCAGCGGCGGCGGGCCCGGTGTCATGGAAGCGGCCAACAAGGGGGCTTGGCTGAAAAACGCACCCTCCATAGGCCTCAATATCCAGCTTCCCAGCGAACAACGCCCCAATAACTATCAGAACGTATCGCTGGAATTTCGTTATTTCTTCGCGCGCAAGGTCATGTTCGTCAAATACTCCATCGGCTACGTGTGCCTGCCCGGAGGCTTCGGCACGCTGGACGAACTTTTCGAAGCCTTGACCCTGATGCAGACGCACAAGATCCACCCCATGCCGCTGGTGCTTTTCGGGGCCGATTACTGGAACGGATTGCTGAGCTGGATCCGCGATACGGTGTTGGCGCATAAGCTGATCGGCCCCGATGAGTTGGACTACATTTCCGTCACGGACGATCCTCTGGAGGTGGTCGACATCATGAATCGCCACCGCGAATGGAAACTCAAGAAAATCCTCGAAGCTTCCGGCAAGCCCGACACCAATCGCTGCGAGCCTTAAACAACCCGATTTCCGGAGACGCCGTCCATGCCAGGCAAAGAGCCCATCGAAGTGTTGCTGACCCGGGAGTTCGTCATCGACGATTACCTCGCCAAGAAGAAGCTTCGCGCCAAGGCCGAGCCCGCTCCGCCAAGGGTGATCACGATTTCGCGCGATTACGGTGCGCTGGGAGAGGAAATCGCCGCTGGCCTGGGACAGCGGCTGGGGTTGCCGGTATACGGGACGGAGATACTGGAGCAGGTCGCCAAACGCGCCCGCATCGACAAGTTTTTTCTCGAACATTTCGACGAGCAGGGCAGCGCGAAGACCACCACCTTCCTTTACAGTCTGATCACCGGCTCCACGGCCACCCTGCTCAGCTACCGCCGATACCTCTATGACGTCGTGCTGGAGTTGGCGCAAAAGGACTGCATCCTGATCGGGCGGGGTGCCCATCTCATCCTGCAGGATCGCCCCGTGTTCCGCTTGCGCATCGTCGGCTCCCGCTTGAACTGCGCCGCACGCATCAGCGGCGAGACCGGCATAGGCCTGACCGAGGCCGAACAAAAGGTGGCCGAGATCAACGGCAAGCGCCATCAGTCCATCGTCAATCTGTTCGGCGAGAACTTCGAACACTGCTCCCTGGAACACGCCGCGAATTTCGACCTGATATTGAATACCGACCGCCTGTCGGTCGACGGTGCGGTTGCAATCACGCTGCTGGCCGTGCACGAAACGGAATCCTATTTCAGCCATCCCAAGGCGAGTTCATGACCGAACACACTCCGGCCCTGCTAAGAGTCGACATCGCGGACGTCACGCAACAGATATTCTCCGGGCTCTGCCGCAGCGTGGTCGCGCCGGCCTCGCTGGGCGAAGTCTGCATCCTTCCCCGTCACGCGCCCCTGTTGTCCAAGCTCATCCCCGGCACCATCAAGCTGGATACGGGGAACGGGGAGCCGGCGTTGTTCTACGTGTCCGGCGGTTACCTGGAGGTGCAACGCACCGAGGTGACGATACTGGCCGATCACATGCTGCGCTCGGATCAACTCGATCGCGAGTCGGCCCTGGAAGCCAAGCGTCGGGCCGAAGAGGTCTTGAAAAAGGCGCGCCTGTTCACCGATAGGGATCAGGCCAAGCTCGAACTGATCAAGGCACTGGCGCAATTGCGTGTGCTGGAGCGGGTCGATTTGCTGCGCTTGCACGGCAAGCGCCCGCGTTCCCGCTGAGATTTCATCGAGGCATGTAAGGGGCTGCCGAAGTTGTTGTCCCACCCATAATCAATAAGGAGACGCTCATGAACAAGAAACACGTTTACGCATTCACCGAGGGTGACGGCAAGAACAGGCATTTGTTGGGCGGCAAGGGCGCGAACCTATGCGAAATGACCCAGATCGGCCTCAACGTGCCGCCCGGCTTCGTCATCAGCACGGAGGCCTGCCTGGAATACCTGGAACGCAAGGTGCTGCCGCCCGATCTCATGGAGGATGTCGTCGGCCACATGCGTCACCTGGAGGAAAAAACCGGCCGGCGCTTCGGCGGCGAGAGCGATCCTTTGCTGGTATCGGTCCGCTCCGGCTCGGCCATGTCCATGCCCGGCATGATGGACACCATCCTCAACCTCGGATTGAACAGCAAGACGCTGTTCGGCCTGATCCAGCAGACCAATAACGAGCGCTTCGGCTACGACGCCTACCGCCGCTTCATCCAATTGTTCGGCAAGGTGGCGTTGGGCGTGCCGGACGAGCTATTCGACGAAGAGTTCGATGAGGTCAAACGCCAGGCGGGGGTCAAGGCCGACATCGGCCTGGAATCCTGGCACCTCAAAGAAGTCAGCGAGCGTTTCCTCAACGTCGTGCGTCAGCATACCGGCCGGCCCTTTCCCGAGGATGTCTACGAGCAGCTCGAAATCGCCATCAAGGCGGTGTTCAACTCCTGGTCGGGCAAGCGCGCGGTCGATTACCGCCGCGAATTCAACATCACGCCGGACAAGGCCAACGGCACCGCCGTCAATGTGGTGACCATGGTGTTCGGCAACATGGGCAACGACTGTGCGACGGGAGTCGGTTTCACCCGCAATCCGGGCACCGGTGAAAACGAGATGTACGGCGAATATCTGGTCAACGCCCAGGGCGAAGACGTGGTGGCCGGCATCCGCACGCCCAAGCCGGTTGCCGAGATGCAGCGCGAAATGCCCGATCTCTACCGCCAACTGGTCGAGTTGCGGAACAAGCTGGAAGGGCATTATCACGAAGTCCAGGATTACGAATACACCATCGAGAAAGGCGTGCTCTACTGCCTGCAAACCCGCAACGGCAAGATGAATGCCACCGCCTTGGTGCGCACGTCGATCGAAATGTACAACGAGGGGCTGATCACCAAGGAACAGGCCTTGCTACGCGTCAATCCGGTACACCTGGAGCAGTTGCTGCATCCCACCCTGCATCCTTCGCACGGCGAAAAGCCGCTGGCCCAGGGTTTGCCGGCCTCCCCCGGGGCGGCCTGCGGCAAGGTGGTGTTTCATGCCGACCAGGCCGAATTGCTCGGGCGCGCCGGCGAAAAGGTCATCCTGGTGCGCGAGGAAACCAAGCCGGAAGACATACACGGCTTCTTCGCCTCGCAAGGCATACTCACCAGCCGCGGCGGCAAGACCTCACATGCCGCCGTGGTCGCGCGCGGCATGGGCAAGGCTTGCGTGGCCGGCGCCGAAGGCATCAAGGTCGACACCCGCGCCCGGCAGGCGACCATAGGCGAACTGGTGCTGCGCGAAGGAGACGTGATCACCATCGACGGATCGACGGGCAATGTTTACCAGGGCGAAATCCCCACGGTGGAGCCGACTTTCTCGGATGACCTAAAAACCTTATTGGCCTGGGCCGACGAGACGGCCCGCTTGAAGGTGATGGCCAACGCGGATACGCCCAGCGCGGCGCGTCTGGCCGTGGATTACGGCGCCATGGGCATCGGTCTTTGCCGCACCGAGCGCATGTTCAACGAGGTCGACCGGTTGCCGCTGGTGGTCGAGATGATCCTGGCTCGCAACGTCGACGAACGCAAGGCCGCCCTGGCGCAATTGCTGCCCATACAAAAGGAGGATTTCAAGGCGATCTTCAAGACCATGGCGCCGCGTCCGGTGACGGTGCGTCTGCTCGACCCGCCCATGCACGAATTCCTGCCCACCGAACAGCAGTTGATCGACGACATCGATGCGATCACCCGCTACCGCAAAATCGTCAAGGGCCATCTGGCCGCCGCCGGGGTACTGAACCTGAACCCGCCGCCGGCCGGATTCGATCTCGGCCTCGATCAGCTGAACACCGCCCTGACCAAGAAGGAACGGATGCTGCGCAAGGTCCGCGAACTGTATGAGGTCAATCCCATGCTGGGCCATCGGGGCGTCCGCCTGGGGATCACCTATCCGGAAATCTACGAAATGCAGATCCGGGCGGTGCTGGAGGCGGCGGCCGAAAGCCTGAAAGAGGGGGTCGCGGTCAGTCCGGAGATCATGGTTCCGCAGGTCATCACTTCCGCGGAGTTGGTTCGCGTCAAGGAATGGGTGGACAAGATCGAGGCGGAAGTGGAAGCGCGATTCGGCGTCAAGCTCAACCTCAAGTTCGGCAGCATGGTGGAGACCGTGCGGGCCTGCATGCGAGCCGCGCAGCTGGCCGAAGTGGCGGAGTTTTTTTCGTTCGGGACCAACGATCTCACGCAGGCCACGTTCTCGTTCTCGCGCGAGGATGCTGAAAACAAGTTCCTGCCGCTGTATACCGAACACGGCATCTTGAGCGACAACCCGTTCGAGGTGCTGGATATCCACGGGGTGGGCATCCTGATGGAAATGACGGTGGAGCGCGGACGGCGCGTCAAGCCCGAGTTGAAAGTCGGCATCTGCGGCGAGGCGGGCGGACATCCGGAGTCCATCCACTTCTGCCATGAAATAGGCCTCAGCTATGTCTCGTGTTCCGCTCCGCGCGTTCCCATCGCCCGGCTGGCGGCGGCTCATGCCAAATTATTGAAGGGCTGATCAAAACGGGGCGGGTGGGGCTGGCCGGCAAAGTGCTTTAAAGCCCGCGCGCAATGAGGGAAAATGCGCCGCTCAACCCGCCCCGAGTTCCCAACAATAACGAGAGCAGCGCGCCATGGAAAAACCTTTCATCCTCCATATGTTCAGCCCCGAGAAGAATCTCAGTCCTTTCGACGTGAACATGGCGCTCGACGCCGGCTGGATATCCACCATTCCGTATACCCAGCTCGAACTGGGCGAAATTCCCGCGCTGGTGCAGGATGCGATATTTTCGCGCGGTCCAGGCGGACTCAAGCGGACCGGTATTTTCATCGGCGGGCGGGATGTGAAAACGGCCATGGATTTCCTGCGCAGCGCGCGTAAGACCATGTTCCCTCCGTTCGAGGTGTCCTTGTTCGCCGACCCCAGCGGTTCGTTCACGACCGCCGCGGCCATGGTCGCTATGGCAGAGCGCGAACTGGAAAAGCAGCACGGCACGGATCTGAAAGGCAAGAACGTGCTGGCGCTGGGCGGTACCGGCCCGGTCGGCCAGATCGCCGCCGTGCTCGCCGCGCAAGCCGGCGCCAAGGTGAAGATCATCGGTCGCCAGCTCGAAAGGGCGCAATCCATCGCCTCACTCGCCAACTCGGAGTACGGTGAGGGCAAGATCGCCATCGAGGGGGATGCCGACGCCAACAAGGCCGAGCTGATCAAGACGGCCGACGTGGTGTTCGCCACCGCCGCGGCCGGTATCGAAGTTCTCAGCGCCGAGCTGGTCGCGTCCGCGCCGCAACTGAAGGTGGCGGCCGACGTCAATGCCGTGCCGCCTTCGGGCATCGCCGGTCTCGACGCGCACCACAAAGGCACGCCCATTCCGGGATCGAAGAGCGGCGCAGTGGGGATAGGCGCATTGGCCATCGGCAACGTCAAGTATCAGACGCAGAATCGATTGCTCAACCAGATGCGTTTCCAGACCCGCAAGGGCGACAAGCCGGTTTATCTCCACTATGAGCACGCCTTCGAGGCGGCGCGCGAATTCGCCAAGAAGCTCTGACAGTCGCCGCTGACCGGCGGCTCCATCGCCCGGCCCTCCGGGCGTTCGACACACGTTTCGATTAGGTCCCAGCTCATGGAAAAACGTTCCATCATCCACATGATCGACCCCATGCCGCACAATAGCCCGTTCGATTTGAACATGGCGGCGGATGCGGGTTTCGAAGTCTTGCTTCCCTATAGCAACGTCAAGCTCGAAGAGGTGAACGGCCTGGTCCAGGATGCGATCTTCTCGCGCGGCCCGGCAGGCGTTAAGCGCACCGGTGTGTTCATCGGCGGGCGCGACATCGGCTTGGCCATGGGGATGCTGGACAAAGCCCGGAAGGCCATGGTGCCGCCCTTCGAAGTTTCGGTGTTCGCCGATCCGAGCGGCGCATTCACCACCGCCGCGGCGCTGGTCGCCTGCGTGGAGCGAGAGTTGAAAAACAAGCATGGCCTGGGTTTGGAAGGACAGCGCGCGGTCGTGTTCGGAGGCACCGGGCCGGTCGGCCTGGCGACAGGGGTCATCGCCTCGTTGGCCGGCGCGGATACCACGATCATCGATCCTTTCAACATCGAGACCGCGCTGCAGAAGGCCGACGAATACAATGCGCTGTGTGGCAGCAAGCTGCACGGGACTTACGCCAGTTCCGACGCCGACAAGGCGCGTTTGCTGGCGCACGCCGATATCGTGTTCTGCACCGCCAAGGCCGGTGTGCAGGTGTTGAGCGCGGAAGTGCTGGCCGACGCCCTGCAGCTCAAGGTGGCCGGCGACGTCAATGCCGTGCCGCCTTTGGGCATCGAGGGCCTCAAACTGAAACATTTCGGCGAACCGCTGGTCCATGCAGTCAATTCGAAAGGCGCGGTCGGCATAGGCGCCTTGGCGGTCGGCGACGTCAAATACCGCTTGCAACATCGATTGCTGGCGCTGATGCTGGAGACCGAAAAGCCGGTCTACCTGGATTTTCGCGATGCGTTTCAGAAGGCCCGCGAGCTGGTTTAACGGGAAGTTTCCGATCCGCCGGTTTGCCGCCCACGCCCCGCTTTCCGCGGGGCGTGTCGTTTGAAGCGATTTACCCGAGATGAACGAATTCCATTTTATGCGGCCCTGGTGGCTGCTGGCGCTACTGCTTTTGGTTCTGTTGGGCGCATATCTGCAGCGGCGCGGACGTGACGCCGGCGATTGGCGCGAGTTGTGCGATCCCGACCTGCTGCCCCACATTTTGGTGCAGGGCGCGGGTGGTGGAGGGCGCCGTTTCGGCGTCTGGCTGTGGTGGCTGGGCGGTGTCCTGGCCGTCTTGGCTCTGGCAGGCCCCGTTTGGCAGCGGGTGCCGGCTCCCGCCCTGCGCAACGAAGCGGCTTTGGTCATCGCGCTCGATTTATCGCGGACCATGGATGCGGCGGATGCCAAGCCCAGTCGCCTGGCGCGCGCGCGCTTCAAGATCGAGGATATCCTGCGCCAGCGGAAGGATGGCTTGACTGCGCTGCTGGTTTATTCGGGCGATGCGTATACCGTGACGCCATTGACCGACGATGTGGCGACCATCAAGGCACAAATCGAGGCCTTGACCAGTGATCTCATGCCGACGCAGGGAGGTCGTGCCGATCTGGCGTTGGAACGGGCGTGGAAGTTGCTCGGGCAAGCCGGACTGACGCAGGGCGATATCTTGCTGATCACCCATGGTGTCAATCTGGGCAAGTCGGAGCCAGCCGCCGCCGGATTGCGGGCGAGTGGATATCGTCTTTCGATCCTGGGCGTGGGCAGCGAAGAGGGAGCGCCCGTGCCTTTGCCCGAAGGCGGGTATTTGCAGGATACGCGAGGACAAATCGTGCTTTCCCAACTGGCCACGCCCGCCCTGCGGCAATTGGCCGCGACCGGAGGTGGGCTTTATCGCACCCTGGGCGCGGACGATGCCGACGTCGCCGAGTTAACGGCGCAGTTCGCGCAACAGGCGCGGGCTGGGGCCGGATCGGATGTTTTCCGGGTGGAGCAATGGCGCGAGCAGGGGCCGTGGCTGCTGCTGGGCTTGCTCCCGCTGGCTGCTCTGGCATTCCGCAGAGGCGTGCTGTGGGTATTCGTCTCGGTCGTGCTGGCCCAGGCTCCCGTCCCCAGCCACGCCGAGGGCAGCACGAGTCTCTGGCAAACCCCGGACCAGCGCGCGAGCCGGGCCTATGCGGAAGGCCGTCACGCCGAAGCGGCGTCGACATTCAGCGATCCTGCCTGGAAGGGCGCCGCGCTCTATCGGGCCGGCGATTATGCCGAGGCGGCACGAGCGCTGGAGTCGCTGGATACGGCGGAGGCTCATTACAATCGCGGCAACGCCTTGGCGAAGCAGGGTCTCTACCTGGAGGCGTTGGCTGCTTATGACCGTGCCCTCGCGTTATCCCCCCAGCATGCCGACGCCAAGTACAACAAGGAACTCGTGGAGCATGCCTTGCAACAACAGCAGGAACAGAAAAAGGAAAAACCCGGTGATGGGCAACAAGACCAAGCCGCCAAACAGCGGCAGGATGCGAAGCCGGAAAATGGGCAAAACGGCGGAGAGCGGGCGCAGGAGCAGCAGGCGAACCAGGAGAAGTCGGGTGAAAACCGGCAGGAGCGACGTGCTGAACAGAATAGTACGCAGAAGGACGACATGAGCGAGGGCGAAAACGCAAAGGGGCGCGGGGAAAAGCCGCGGTCCGCGGCATCTGAAACGTCCGCGGCCGAGCGCGATCGGCCGGCTGCGGGCGAGGTGAGTACGGAGCGCCGCGAGCAGCAACA
The DNA here is from genome assembly GCF_016925495.1 of Methylococcus sp. EFPC2. Classification (NCBI taxonomy): domain Bacteria; kingdom Pseudomonadati; phylum Pseudomonadota; class Gammaproteobacteria; order Methylococcales; family Methylococcaceae; genus Methylococcus; species Methylococcus sp. EFPC2. Next base: position 3,822,933 of record NZ_CP070491.1, read on the forward strand.
AGCGGGAGAACAATGGTTGCGGCGTATTCCCGATGATCCGGGCGGGCTGCTTCGGCGCAAGTTTTATTACCAGTATCAGCAGCGCCAGGGACTGGAGCGTCGGCCATGAGCTTCTCACTCGCCACGTCCATCCGTTGGCTCGGCTGTTTGCTGTTCCTCGTCGCGACGCCGGCGCTGGCCGCCACCGTTCAGGTCACGCTCGACAGCCGTACGGTGCGCTTGGGTGAGTCGTTCAATGTCGTGTTCGGCGCCGAGGCGTCGCCCGACGGCGAGCCCGATTTCGCTCCTTTGAAACAGGACTTCGATATCGTCAGCCAGAGCCAGAGCAGCCAGGTTTCCATCGTCAACGGCCGTTTCCACCGCAAGACCGAATGGCTGCTCACTCTGATCGCCAGGCGCGCGGGTAGTCTGACGCTGCCGCCCGTCTCCTTCGGCCGCGACGCCAGTCCCGCGACGCCGATCCTCGTGGAGGAAGGACCTGATCCATCGACCAAGAACGGCGCGCCGTCTGGGGATTTGATAGTGGAAGCCGAGGCGGAGCCACGCAGCCCCTACGTTCAGGCGCAGGTCGTGTATACCTTGCGGGTTTTTTTCAGGGTGGACGTCGCGGGCGCCGATCTCAGCGAGCCTGCGCCGGCCGATACCCTGATCGAGCGCCTGGGCAAGGAACGCCGTTACACCGCACAACGCGGCGGCCTCGACTATACGGTCGTGGAGCGCAAATATGCCTTGTTCCCGCAGAAGAGCGGGCCACTACACATCGATCCCGTCCGGCTGGAAGCGCGCGTCGCCGACGGCGGGCGCTCCCGTTTCAACAGCCTGTTCAATCGCGCGACGCGGGTGTTGCGCTTGAATTCCAACCCATTGGATCTCACCGTGCGTGCGGTGCCGTCGGCGGTCGCCGGCAAGCCCTGGCTTCCCGCCGAAAGCGTGCAGTTGGAGGAGACGTGGTCGCAGGATCCGGGTCGCTTGAAGGTAGGGGAGCCCGTGACCCGCACGCTGAGTTTGCGTGCAGTCGGTGCGACGGTAGGGGTGCTGCCCGAAATTGCAGCGATGCCCGAAACCGTGGCCGATCTGAGGCAATATCCCGACCAGCCTAGTCTGAACGAGGAAAAGAAAGATTCGGGTGTCGTTGCGGCCCGTGAGGAGAAAGTAGCCCTGATCCCCGGGCGCGCCGGCCGCATCGTCCTGCCGGCGATAGAAATACCCTGGTGGAACATCCGAACGGACCAGCCCGAGGTTGCAAGGATCCCGCAGCGCATTTTGACCATAGAGTCGGCTCAGGGGCTGGCTGACGATGGACAGCAAGCGGCCGTTTCCACACCGAAGCCGATGACGACGGGACCGGCGCAGCCGGCGGCAGCGCCTGCCGTAACGCCGCCGGACTCGGCGGAGCCGGGAAGCCGTTGGCTCGGGCTGGCTTTGCTCTGTGCGACGGGTTGGGCGATCACGGCGGCCGGCTGGTGGGGCAGTCGCTACAAAAAGGGCCGCAAAGACGATAAAGGGCTCCCCCGTCCCCGGTCATCTTCCAGCGATGACAGCGCACGGTCGGTCCGCAGGGAGTTGCAGGCCGCCTGCAGGGCGAACGACGCCCGCGCGGCGCGCGTGGCGTTGCTGAGATGGGCGCGCATACGCTATCCGGCTAAGGAACCCTTGACGCTGACGGTGTGGTGCGAATTGGGAGCGGAGTTTGCCGAAGCCGTCGACCGTTTGGAGCGCGCCCTATACGGCCGCGTCGAGACCCCCTGGTCGGGCGACGAGTTATGGGGCCGGTTTGCCGGCTTGGAGGAAGTCGCCGGCCACCGCGATGTGGCGAGCCCGGGTGCGGTTCTTCCCCCTCTGTATACGAGGACGCAATCGTCCGAGCGAAGCCCTTAGCGGGCGCCAAAGACCACAATAGTTTTCCCTGAAACGGATATCAGGCCATCCGCCGCGAGACTCTTCAAGACTTTGCCCGCCATTTCCCGCGAACATCCCACGATGCGACCGAGCTCCTGGCGGGTCACGCGGATTTGCATACCGTCCGGGTGAGTCATGGCGTCGGGCTGGCCGCAGAGATCCTCCAGCGTGTGGACGATACGCTGGGTCACATCGAAAAATGCCAGCTTCTCGACCTTGCGGCTGGTTTTGAGCAAGCGGTGGGAAAGCTGTTTGCCCATCAGCAACAAAATATCGACGGCGCAATCGGCCAATTCCGCATGTAACAGCTGATGCAGCCGGGCGTAGCCGATTTCGGCGAGCTGTGAAGGTTCGCGAGTTACCACCGACACGTCGCGGACCATGGGGCCCATGAAAACGCCGATTTCCCCGATGAAGTCGCCTTTGTTCAGATAGGCCAGCACGATGTCCTGGTCGTTCGCCTTGTCGTGCATGCTGACCGCCACCGAGCCCGAGGCGACGTAGAACAGTGTATCGCCATGGTCGCCGGGTTTGATGATGCGGGCCTTCCCCGCATATTGCCGACGGTGGCAGTAGCGCAATAGGCGTTCGAGAGTCTCACGGCTGACTGTGGGTTCCTGGTGGATCATGGGCGATCCTGCGATGCGGTAGAAGGCAAGATTCTAGCAGCGGAAAGATTATGCGAAATCGTCCGGATGAGTTCTTGACAGCGCAACGGGGGGTGTGACAAAGTGTCGCGCACCCAAGGGTAGGGGGCTTCACTTCTGCAAATGAGGTGGGGGATTTAAGGATGAAGACACAAGAAATCGCTTCATCATGCGATGAGGCAAACCCTAAATCTGGAGGTAACAATGGCTGCAACAACTATTGGTGGCGTCGCCGCCCAGGAAAAGCCGCTGCTTGATATCAAGTGGCTGACTTTTGCGTTTGCGATCTACACCGTTTTCTATGTGTGGGTACGCTGGTACGAAGGCGTTTACGGCTGGTCCGCCGGTCTGGATTCTTTCGCACCGGAATTCGAAACCTACTGGATGAACTTCCTGTACATCGAAATCGTGCTGGAAATCGTCACCGCATCGCTGCTGTGGGGCTACATCTGGAAGACCCGCGACCGCAACCTGGCCGCCATCACCCCGCGTGAAGAACTGCGCCGCAACTTCACCCACCTGATCTGGCTGTTCGCTTATGCGTGGGCCATCTACTGGGGCGCTTCCTACTTCACCGAGCAGGACGGCACCTGGCATCAGACGATCGTGCGCGACACCGACTTCACCCCGTCGCACATCATCGAGTTCTACCTGAGCTACCCGATCTACATCATCACCGGCTTCGGCGCCTTCCTGTATGCGAAGACCCGTCTGCCGTTCTGGTCGCAGGGTCTGTCTCTGCCCTACCTGATCACGGTCGTGGGTCCTTTCATGATTCTGCCGAACGTCGGTCTGAACGAATGGGGTCACACCTTCTGGTTCATGGAAGAGTTGTTCGTAGCGCCGCTGCACTACGGCTTCGTGTTCTTCGGTTGGTTGGCTCTGGCGATCCTGGGCGTTGTGCTGCAAGTTGCTAGCAGCTTCAACAACCTGATCGGCAAGCAAATCTGCGAAGCTGTTGATCAGGGTCTGATCAGCAAGTAAGTAGGCTACGGGCTGGGCGGTCGGGCTTTTGTCTGCACCGCCTGCCACTTGTCCTTCGGGCAAGCAGGCTGTGTAAGCCGGATCTACGGCTCGTCGATCTGGTTTGCGAAAACATAAAAATGCGACATTTTGGAGGTAACTCATGAGCGCACTTCAATCCGCGGTTCGGTCACACGCCGAAGCAGTAAAGGTCTCGCGGACCGTAGACTATATCTTGTTGTTTGTTGTTTTCTTCGTGGTGGTGGGCTCGTACCACATTCACGCCATGTTGACGATGGGTGACTGGGACTTCTGGGTTGACTGGAAGGATCGTCGTCTGTGGGTAACGGTGGTACCGATCGTGTTGATCACCTTCCCGGCGGCGCTGCAGTCGGTTCTGTGGGAACGCTTCCGTCTGCCTTGGGGCGCCACCGTGGCGGTCCTGGGCCTGCTGTTGGGTGAGTGGATCAACCGCTACTTCAACTTCTGGGGCTGGACCTACTTCCCGATCAACCTGGTATTTCCTTCCCAGATCGTACCGGGCGCCATCATTCTCGACACCGTCCTGTTGTTGAGCGGCAGCTACCTGTTCACCGCCATCGTTGGCGCCATGGGCTGGGGCTTGATCTTCTACCCGGGCAACTGGCCGGTCATCGCACCGTTCCACGTACCGGTCGAGTACAACGGCATGCTGCTGTCGGTTGCCGACTTGCAGGGCTACAACTATGTCCGTACCGGTACCCCCGAGTACATCCGCATGGTTGAAAAGGGCACTCTGCGTACCTTCGGTAAGGACGTAGCGCCGGTATCGGCCTTCTTCTCTGCGTTCATGTCCATCCTCATCTACTTCATCTGGCACTTCGTCGGCCGCTGGTTCGGCTCCGTCAAGTTCATTCAGCAGAGCTAATTGCGAGTAGATAAACGGATGGGTGTCGGCGGCGTCCGCACCCATGCGCTGAACCATCAAGAAGAGCACACCGCTGCCGGGCTCACCGGGTAGCGGAAACAACGAACATTCTCGAAAGAGGAGGAACTATGAAAGTAATCAGAGACAGGATCGCGCACTGGTCCTTGGTCGGCTTGTTGTTGGCATTCGCCGCGACCAGCTTCTACGCGCCGAGCGCCTCGGCCCACGGTGAAAAATCGCAGGCTGCGTTCATGCGTATGCGTACCATCCACTGGTACGACCTGAAGTGGTCCAAAGAAAAGGTGCAGGTCAACGAAGACGTTGAAATCACCGGTAAGTTCCACGTCTTCGAAGGCTGGCCGGAAACCGTTGACGAACCGCATGTATCGTTCCTCAACATCGGTATCCCCGGTCCCGTCTTCATCCGCAAGGAATCCTACATCGGCGGTCAGCTGGTGCCGCGTTCCGTGCGTCTGGAAATCGGCAGCACCTACGAGTTCCGCGTCGTACTGCGCGCTCGTCGTCCGGGTGACTGGCACGTACACACCATGTTGAACGTCCAGGGCGGCGGTCCGATCATCGGACCCGGCAAATGGATCACCATTGAAGGCTCCATGGCCAACTTCAAGAACCCGGTGACCACCCTGACCGGTCAGACCATCGACCTGGAAACCTACGGTGAAAGCAACATCGCCTTCTGGCACGTATTCTGGGCAGTGTTCGGCACCGCCTGGATCGTCTGGTGGGTCCGCCGTCCGGTCTTCCTGCCGCGCATCCTGTTGGTTGATGCGGGTCGCGCCAATGAAATCGTCACCCCGACCGACCGCAAGGTAGGCGCCGCCTTCCTGGCCGGCACCATCCTGATCGTGGTGGCTTCCATGAGCGCCACCAACAACAAGTACCCGATCACCATTCCTCTGCAGGCGGGTACTCTGCGTGGCATCCACGCGCTGGAAGAGAAGAAGCCGACCATCGCGATCAAGGTGGAAGACGCCACCTACCGTGTGCCGGGTCGTGCGATTCGCTTCAAGCTGACCATCAGCAACAATGGCACCAGCGCTGTGCGTCTGGGTGAGTTCTACACCGCCTCGGTCCGCTTCCTGGATTCCAATGTCTACAAAGACACCACCGGCTATCCGGAAGACCTGTTGGCGGAAGACGGCCTGAGCGTCAGCGACAACAGCCCGCTGGCTCCGGGTGAAACCCGCACCGTCGAAGTCACCGCTTCCGACGCTGCATGGGAAGTCTATCGTCTGGCCGACATCATCTACGATCCGGACAGCCGTTTCGCCGGTCTGCTGTTCTTCTTCGACGCCGCTGGCACCCGCCAGATCGTCCAGATCGACGCGCCTCTGATCCCGTCCTTCCTGTAAGGTGGGCCTGAGCCGCCCCGCGCGGGGTGGCTCATCCCATCCGAACCGAATCGGGTTCAACTGACCCCCGCCGGGTAACCGGCGGGGGTTTTTTATTTCCGATATCGGATCGAAGTTAGACGAGCCGGGCCTTATAAGCCCGTATCGATAGGAATCAGTTTGAGTTATTGACTCCGCGTCTATCCCGCGAAAGTGCCACGCTTAACGGCGGTCCCGGGCCCAGTCACTCACCAGTCACTCAATGGAACGCAAGCAACCCGGCAGTAACGATTCCGCGACCGAGTGTACAGCCGAGCGAAGCCGATGTTGTGCTGTGAGACCGGAGTTGGGCAAGTCTGATGAAGTCACGGCGCTATCAGCGCGCCGAGATACAGCTGAGCGAGTGGGGGATAAGGCGTGATGCGGCCGAATGGAAGCCCGATTCGGCCGGGTGATGGGGAGCTTGAACTGGCCCCTGGATTTGGAAAATCGAAAGCGGGTGCGAACGGCGACTAAAGAATGTGGATTCAACCGGTGGATGCAACATACTAGATCTGCATAGGCAGAAGGAGTGTTGCAGATGAAACAGCGACCCCGAATCTATTACACGGACAGCCAGAAGGCGCTGATGTGGGAGCGCTGGAGAAAGGGCGACTCCCTCCAGCAGATTGCGCAACTATTCGATCGCAACCACTCGTCGGTTCAGAGAATTCTGGCGGAGACAGGTGGGATACCTCCTGCTCCGCGATGTCGCTCTAGGTTGGCGCTGACGCTGAGCAACCGGGAAGAAATTTCCCGAGGTTTGGTTGCGGGGCACTCCATTCGTACCCTTGCAAGCCAGCTCGGGCGAGCGCCTTCCACCATCAGCCGAGAAATCAATCGCAATGGAGGTCGGAGTTGCTATAGAGCCAGCCAAGCCGACCAGGCTACCTGGGATCGGGCGCGTCGTCCCAAGCGTTGTAAGCTGGTGGAGAGCCGAACGCTTGCCCACATCGTGGCGAACAAGCTCCAGTTGCTGTGGTCGCCGGAACAGATTGCCGGATGGCTCAAGCGCATCTATCCCGACCATGCAAGTCATCAGGTGTCACACGAGACGATCTATCGCACCTTGTTCATCCAAACCCGAGGGGCTTTGAAGAAGGAGTTGCTGGCGTATTTGCGTCGTACACGCGCCATGCGCCGTTCTCGTCATCACACTCAGAAGACGGACAATCACGGCCGAATCGTCGATACCGTGTCCATTAGCGAACGTCCTGCCGCGGCGGATGATCGGGCCATACCGGGGCATTGGGAAGGCGACCTGCTGTGCGGCAGCAAGAACAGTCAGATTGCGACGCTCGTGGAACGTCAGTCACGTTACGTGATGCTGCTCAAACTGTCCGGAAAGGACACCGAAACCGTCACCAATGCGTTGATCAAGAATGCTCATAAATTGCCGCAAGAATTATACAAATCGCTGACCTGGGACCGGGGCAAGGAAATGGCTGACCACAAGCGTTTTACTTTGGCTACCGACATCCAAGTCTATTTCTGTGATCCGCACCACCCTTGGCAACGGGGAACCAATGAGAATACCAACGGACTTCTGCGCCAGTATTTCCCGAAGGGAATTGACTTGTCTGCCTATTCACAAGCCAAGCTTAATGCCGTAGCGCGAGAATTGAATGGGCGCCCAAGGAAAACACTAAACTACGAAACGCCAGCACAACGATTTCACCAAACCGTTGCATCCACCGGTTGAATCCACAAACGGAACCGGGCCCAACGAACAACCGGTTGGAGCCTGCTTAGATATCGAGGTTGGAAACCTCCAAGGCATTTTTCTCGATGAAGTCGCGTCGCGGTTCGACCTGGTCGCCCATGAGTGTGGTAAACACTTCATCCGCGGCTATGGCGTCCTCGATCCTGACCTGAAGCAGGCGCCGGGTGTTGGCGTCCAGCGTCGTTTCCCACAACTGTTCGGGATTCATCTCGCCCAGGCCCTTGTAGCGCTGGATATGCTGACCCTTCCTGGCTTCAGCCATCATCCAGCCGAATGCTTCTTTGAAACTGCCGACGGGGGACCGTTTGTCCTCACTTCCTATGCATGCGCCGGGACCAAAAAGTCCTTCGGTCATCTGTCCGAAAGCCACGAGCCGGGTGTAATCATGGGATTGAAAGAAACTGGGACCCACCTCAAAGAACTTTTGCACGCCGTGTATGCGTTTGAGGACGCGCGCGGAAAATTCGCCTTGACCGCCGAAACTTAGATCGACTCTGAACTGGGCGATGTTTTCCAAGGTTCGTAAGCGCGCTTCCAGTGATTGAAACCAGTTGTATAAGCTATCCCTGTCGCTCGCGATCTCCTTGTCGAGAGGCGGCAAGCCGATGAGCGCTTCGAGGAAGGTTTCATCGTAGCGGTGCGAGTGTCTATCGATGAGGTCGCGGACCTTGAGGTGCTCGCGGGCGAGCTGCTCGAGCCCCTGGCCCTGGATGGGCGGCGTTTCCTCGCTGGGATAAAGCTTCGCCTTTTCCAGGCCAAGCTGCAGCAGGTAGTTGTCCAATTCACCGTCGTCTTTGACGTAATGCTCCTGCTTGCCCTTCTTGACCTTGTACAAAGGTGGTTGGGCGATATAGATATAGCCGCGCTCGATGAGTTCGGGCATCTGCCGGTAGAAAAAGGTGAGCAGCAGTGTGCGGATGTGCGAGCCGTCGACGTCGGCGTCGGTCATGATGATGATGCGGTGATAGCGCAGCTTGTCCGGGTTGTATTCCTCCCGGCCTATGCCGCAGCCCAGTGCGGTGATGAGCGTGCCGACCTCTTCGCTGGAGAGCATGCGGTCGAAACGGGCGCGTTCCACGTTGAGTATCTTGCCTTTGAGCGGAAGGATCGCCTGAGTGCGGCGATCGCGGCCCTGCTTGGCCGAACCCCCTGCGGAATCACCCTCGACAATGAACAGTTCGGAAAGGGCGGGATCGCGTTCCTGGCAGTCCGCCAGTTTGCCGGGGAGCCCAGCGATGTCCAGCGTGGTCTTGCGGCGCGTCATCTCGCGGGCCTTGCGCGCGGCTTCGCGGGCACGAGCGGCGTCTATCATCTTGCCGGCGATGATTTTGGCCACGGACGGATTTTCCAGCAGGAATTCGTCGAACTTTTCGTTCATGGCCGACTCGACGGCCGGTTTCACTTCGGAGGAAACCAGCTTGTCCTTGGTCTGCGAGGAGAACTTGGGGTCGGGCACCTTGACCGAAAGTATGGCCGTCAAGCCTTCGCGGGCGTCGTCGCCGGTGGTCGCGACCTTGTGTTTCTTCTGCAGCCCTTCGGCTTCGATGTACTGGTTTAGGGTACGGGTCAGCGAGGCGCGGAAGCCCGCCAAATGGGTGCCGCCATCGCGTTGGGGGATATTGTTGGTATAACAGTAGATATTTTCCTGATAGGAGTCGTTCCACTGCAGGGCGGCTTCCACGGTGATGCCTTCGCGCTCGGTGCTGACGTAAAACACCTTGTCGAACAGGGGGGTCTTGTTCTTGTTCAGATGCTCGACGAAGGCGCGGATGCCGCCCTCGTATTCAAAGACGTCTTCGCGGTCGGTGCGCTCGTCGCGCAGTTCGATGCGTACCCCGGAATTGAGGAAGGACAACTCGCGCAGCCGCTTGGCCAGGATCTCGTAGCTGAACTCGATGTGCGTGAAAGTTTCGGCACTGGGCTTGAAGCGGATTTTGGTGCCGGAGCCTTCCGCCGCGCCGACATCCGCGAGTGGCGCCTGCGGCTCGCCGTGCCGGTAAGTCTGCTGATAAAGCCGGCCGCTCTTGCGGATTTCAAGCTCCAGCACTTCAGAGAGAGCGTTGACCACCGAAACGCCGACGCCGTGCAGGCCGCCGGAAACCTTGTAAGCGTTGTCGTCGAATTTGCCGCCTGCATGCAGCACCGTCAGGATCACTTCGGCGGCGGACCGGCCTTCTTCCTGGTGAATGTCAACGGGTATGCCGCGGCCGTCGTCGGTAACGGTGACGGATTCGTCGGCGTGGATGGTCACCTGAACGCTCTTGCAATAGCCGGCCAGCGCTTCGTCGATGGAGTTGTCGACCACCTCGAAGACCATATGATGCAGGCCTGTACCGTCGTCGGTATCCCCGATGTACATGCCTGGACGCTTGCGGACGGCGTCTAGTCCTTTCAGAACCTTGATACTGGAACTGTCGTAATCGTCGGCTGCCATAGTCGCTCGCTGGGTTGCAAAGTTTGGGTTCAAATCTGTTCCACCCGGCCGTTTGCGATGTCGTATACGGCCGTGAGGTCTGCTTTAAGTTCGTGCCGGACGCGACCATCCGTCGCGGTGATGAAACATTGCCCCTCGCGGGCGGCAAGGAATTCCAGCAACCGGATGCGATTGCGTTCGTCCAGCTCTGAGGCCAGGTCGTCTATCAGGATGCAGCCGCCTCCGCCCTGCGCGGGTTCCAGGCATTGCGCCTGCGCCAGCAGCAGACTGATGATCAATAGCTTCATCTGTCCGCGGGACAGGAAGTTGCGCGCGGCCTTGCCGTCGACCTGGATCGCGAAATCGGCTCGGTGGGGTCCGGAGTGGGTGTAACCGAGTTTACGGTCCTGCTCCCAGCTATTCGTCAGTACCGAGATCAGGGGGCTGGTGCCGCTGTCCCATCCGTCGGACAAAGACAAGGTGAAAGTGTACTGGCCGAGAAAATACCGCACTACCTCTTGGAAGCAAGGGCGCAACCGTTCCAGGTAAGCCGCTCGGGACTCGGCGACTATTGTACCGTACCGCGCGAGCTCATGGTTCCAGGTCTCGACATTGCGATTGTCGCCCAGGCGTAACAGCGCATTGCGCTGGCTCAGGGCGCGCACATAGCCGCGCCAATGGGACAGATAGTCGGGGTCGAGATGGAACGCACCCCAGTCCAGGAACTGGCGCCGCGACTTGGGCGATTGCTCCAGCAAGGCGTGGCTGGCGGGTTGTACGAGGAGGACGGGAAAGGCACGGATGAGTTCGGCGCTGGATGTGAGCTTGTGCCCGCGGAGCGCGATTTCCCTTTGTTTCTTGCTCAGGCGTACGCCCAGGGAAGTCAGCCCGGGCGCCGAATCTCCTTGCACGCGGCCGGATACGGTGAGGCTGTCCCGTCCGTGGCGTATGAGTTGGGCGGCGCGGCTCGAACGGAAAGATCGCGCTCGCCCCAATAGAAATATCGCTTCCAGCAGGCTGGTTTTGCCGCTGCCATTGGGACCAAGGATGAGGTTGATGCGGGGCGACGGATTCAACTGGGCGTATTCGATGTTGCGTACATCGAAAATGTCGAGCTTAGTGAGGATCACCGATGGATCGATTTCACCCGTGGGTCGTCCTATTGATCAGACGGTAAAGCTCTCGCCGCAACCGCAAGAAGCCCTCGCATTGGGATTGTGAAAGCGGAAAGCCTCGCTGATGCCTTCGCGGGTGTAATCGACCTGGACGCCGTCGAGTACGGGCAAATCGCTGGCGTTGATGATCAACTTGACACCGTGTTCCTCGAAAACCTGATCGTCGCCGCCCAAATCGTCGGCGTAATCGACCACATAGGCGAGCCCGGAGCAGCCGGCCTTTTTGACGCCCAGGCGCAGCCCCAGGCCGCGACCCCGTTTTGCTAATTGTTTGGCGATTTGTTTGGCGGCGCTTTCGGTGAGGGTGATGGACATGACGGCTAACCAGGGAGAAACGGACGCTTATTCTAACCCGCCGCGCGGTTCAGGCCGAAATCCGCGAGGATGTTTTTTAGCGCCTGCAGCAACAGAGGCACTTGTTCCTCACTGTTGTCTTTGCCGAAGCTGACGCGCACAGCGCCCTTGGCTACGTCCGGCTCGACGCCCATCGCCAGCAGGACCGGGCTGGGTTCGCCGGCGCCGCTGGCGCAGGCGGAACCGCTGGAAACGGCAAAACCGCGCCGGTCCAAGGCCATCACCAAGGCTTCGCCATCGATGCGGGTCAGGGCAAACTGGACGGTATTAGGCAGGCGCTCGGAGTCACCGGCAAATATCGTCGCGCCGGGCAGACTGGCCAGCCCGGATTCCAGTACTTGGCGTAGTCGCAGCATGTGGGCGTACCGCTGATCCAGTTCCGACTTGGCCAATTCCGCTGCTTTCCCGAAGCCGACCAGGGCGGCGACGTTTTCGGTACCGCCGCGCAGATCGCGTTCCTGGCCTCCGCCGTGCAGCAGCGGTTCGAGTTCGACGCCGGTTTGTACGATCAACGCGCCGGCGCCTTTGGGGCCGTATATCTTGTGCGCCGAGATCGACAGCAGATGCGCGCCGCAGCGGTGGAAGTCGAGCGGGAGCTTGCCCGCCGCCTGGACCGCGTCGCAGTGGAGATAAAGGCCGCGGGCCCGGAGGCGATCTGCGACGCGGGCTATGTCCTGAATCACGCCGGTTTCGTTGTTGGCCAGCATCACCGTCGCGAAACGCAAGTCCGGATGCTCCCAGGCTTCCTGACTATCGCCGGTAAGCGAGCCTTGTGCGTCTACCGCCAGTGTCTGTATACGCCAGTCGTGCCGGCTCAGATAGTCCAGAGGTCCCGTTACGGCGGGATGTTCGGTGAGTGGGCTGGCTATCACGCCGGGGCGGAGTTTGCCGGCCAGTCCCTTGATCGCCAGATTGTCGGCCTCGGTGCCGGATGCCGTGAATATCACCTCGGAGGGCTGTGCGCCCACCAGGGCCGCCACTTGTTCGCGGGCGGTGCCTATCGCGCTGCGGGCGATTCGTCCCAATCGGTGCAGGCTGGAGGGGTTGCCGTAGAGCGGTCCCAGATAGGGGAGCATGGATTCCCGCACCCGCTCGTCCAGTGGGGTCGTGGCGTTATGGTCGAGATAAATCATCGACTCGCGCAGAACTCCCGCTGGGCTTCAACTCGTCTTTCAGGACGCGGTAACCCGCTGTTCGTGGCGAACCAGCTTTTCCATCGCATGGGCGGCTACCGGTTGTTTGTCCTGGCGCTCGGCCACCTGACGCACCTGGCGGCGCTGGAGCAAGTCGTGCAGACTGATGGTGGACAGATAAGTCCTGATCTGCTCGCTCAGGCCCATCCACAAATCGTGGGTCAGGCAAGGCTGAGCATTATGGCAGTTGGACTTTCCTCCGCAGCGGGTGGAATCTATGGTTTCATCAACGGCGGTGATGATGTCCGCGACATTGATGCTGGCGGAGTCGCGGCTCAACTGGTAGCCGCCGCCGGGGCCACGTACCCCTTCCACCATGCCGGCTCGGCGCAGCCGGGCGAACAGTTGCTCCAGATAGGACAGTGAAATGTTCTGCCGCTTGGCGATGTCGGTCAGTGTGACGGGATGTTTCTCGCCGTGATAAGCCAGGTCCAGCATGGCGGTAACGGCATATCGGCCTTTGGTAGTCAGTCTCACGGGTTTGCTCCCAGTCGAAAGGGTTAGGAAAACTATAGCGAATCCCCAGAAAAATAGTCAACTATTGCGGTGACGATTGCAAGCCCTGGATCACACGAAATTTCAGGTTTTTTTCTGGCAAACTAAGCGCACGCCCACGAACTAGTCCGATCGCCTTCCATGTGTTCCCGCCAGCTACGTTTGCTCATGACGGCATTATTGCTTGTCGCCGGCTTGTTTGGGTTTTTACTGGCGATGATGGTGCAAACGGCGCCGGAGATCAGCGCTCCGCCGGGCGGTTCCCAGCCCTTTTTGGCGGCCACCAGGACGCTGTTGCATGACGGCGTAGCCGCCCGGCCGGACGGCCAGCGAATCAAATTGGTCGCGCTGACGGAAAACGATTTGACCGCCTTGGTCAATTTCGCCTTGCTGCGTAAGCATTGGCAGGGTTATGCCCTCGCCTCGATACATGGTGGCCGGCTCGACGTTACGGCCAGCATCCGGCTGCCGATCCGGTCCGCGGACCTCTATCTCAATCTGAAGCTGGTCGCGGACGATGCCCAGCCGCAGGCTGTCATCAAACGCTTGAGGGTCGGGCGCTTGTCTTTGCCGGCGCCGGTGGTGAGGGGGCTGATCGGTGTCATGCGGGCGTTGACTTCGCTGGGTCGCTATGCCGCGGTCGGCGAGCGCCTGTTGCGCGAAGTGCGGATCGGCGACGAGCGCTTGCAGCTTGCGCTCAATTGGGACCAGGAGACGGTCCAGCAACTGCGGGCGCTGGTGGTCGACGTGGCCAGCCAGGAGCGTATGCTGGTATATCAGCAAAGGTTGGGCGAGGCTCTCGCCGCCTTGCAAGGCAAGCGTTACGCCAGCCTGGCCGTCTTGATGCAGTCCTTGTTCGCGCTGGCCGACGAAAGGTCCGCGCTTCCCGAAAGCGAGCCCATGGAGGAAAACCGCGCGATCATTCTGGTGCTGGGCGCCTATGTCAATAATCGCGAATTGTTGCGGGAGGCCGGCGGCGCTTCCGTCCGGCTTCCGCGCCGGGGTGTCCTGCTCAGTCGCCGCATCGATATGGCGCAGCATTTCATGGGCTCGGCGGCTCTGGCCATCTCCGGCCATCGAGCCCTGGCCGATGTGGTCGGCATGGCCAAGGAAATCAACGACACGCATAGCGGCAGTGGCTTCAGCTTCACCGACTTGGCCGCCGACCGGGCCGGCGCCTTGTTCGGCAAGGTTGCGGTGCGTTCGGCCGATGAGGCGAGACGTGTGCAGTCTCTGCTGAAAGCCGGAACCGATGAGTCGGTGTTCATGCCGTCCATCAAGGACCTGCCGGAAAACCTCGACGCCGATGCCTTTGCCCAGCGTTATGGCACGATAGAGAGCGAACCCTTCCTGGCCTTGAAGCAGCAGATCGAGACGCGCATTACTGCCTGCCCTCTCTACCAGGGCGTGCCGCTCTAAGGATTAAACAGTCGTAGCCGATGGCAGATACTTCGCCAGCAGTCCGAGTTTGGCCGCTGCCGTCGGCAATGGAATCTTGACCTCCCAGCCGCCACCGGGCGCCTCGGCTAGGGGGTTGCCGTTTTTGTCTTCCAGGTGCTCGACGACGATGTCCCGATTGCCTTCCGGCAGTATCAGTTCCAGCCGGTCGCCGACCGCGAACTTGTTTTTCGCCAGCACATCGGCCTTGCCGGTGAGCGGGTCGAAGCCAGTGATTTCGCCGACGAATTGCTGTTTGCGGCTTTCCGAATAGCCACGCAGGTAGTTCTGCTGCTCGTGGGTGTGGTGGCGCTGATAAAAACCATCGGTGTAGCCGCGCTGGGCCAGGTTTTCCAGCACGCCTAAAAGTTCCGGCTGGAACGGGTGGCCGGCGAGGGCGTCGTCGATGGCCTGGCGGTAAACCTGAGCGGTGCGCGCTACGTAATAATGCGATTTGGTGCGGCCTTCGATCTTCAGGCTGTCCACGCCGATCTCGACCAGCCTTTGCACATGCTCGACGGCGCGCAAGTCCTTCGAATTCATGATGTAGGTGCCGTGTTCGTCCTCCATCACCGGCATGAATTCGCCCGGGCGGTTTTCTTCTTCCAGCAGGTAGATTTGATCGGCCAGAGGATGGCGGGCCGCGCCGCCGCAATCGGCCTTGTTGAGTTCGGCGAATGAAATGTCCAGTTTCCCCACGGGCACGATATCGCCCTCCGCGTTTTCCGTGGCTGGCGTGGTGTCATACTTCCAGCGGCAGGAATTGGTGCAGGTGCCCTGGTTGGGATCGCGGTGATTGAAATAACCGGACAACAGGCAGCGGCCGGAATAGGCGATGCACAAGGCACCGTGGACGAAGGTTTCCAGTTCCATGTCCGGGCATTGCTGACGGATCTCGGCGATTTCGTCCAGCGAAAGTTCGCGCGAGAGGATGATGCGCGTGATACCGACCGACTGCCAGAATTTGACCGATGCGTAATTCATGGTATTGGCCTGTACCGACAGGTGTACCGGCATGTCGGGCCAGTTCTCCCGCACCAGCATGATGAGACCGGGGTCGGCCATGATCAGGGCGTCGGGTCCCATGGCGACGATGGGCGCGATGTCCTTGAGGAAGGTCTTGATCTTGCTGTTGTGCGGCAGCACGTTGGTGGCCAGGTAAAATTTCTTGCCTAACGCGTGGGCTTCGGCGATACCCAGCGCCAGGTTCTGCTCCAGAAAATCGTTGTTGCGCACCCTCAGGCTGTAGCGCGGCTGGCCGGCGTAGACCGCGTCGGCACCATAGGCATAGGCGTAGCGCATGTTTTTGATCGTGCCCGCGGGCGAGAGCAGTTCGACGGATTTCATGGTGGGCGGTGTTGCTGTGTAGAAGAAGGCGACATTTTAAGGTAAAAACCTATCCACGTGCTGGGGAATAGGGCATCGCCTGCCTTGCCGGCATCTGAGCCGGTCGGGTCCCCGTTCTGGTATTCTTGCCGCCGTCGGTTTTCAAATTTCAGCCTGTCATGAACGTGTCCTTTCCGGTTCTCGAGTCCTTCGTAGGCAACACGCCCCTGGTGCGTTTGCAGCGCCTGCCGGGCGATACCCGCAATGTCATTCTCGCCAAACTGGAAGGCAACAATCCCGCCGGATCGGTCAAGGACCGGCCGGCCCTGAGCATGATCCAGCAGGCGGAGGCGCGCGGCGAGATCAAGCCCGGCGACCGGCTGATCGAGGCCACCAGCGGCAATACCGGCATCGCCCTGGCCATGGCGGCGGCGATCAAGGGCTATCGCATGACCCTGATCATGCCGGACAACATGAGCCTGGAGCGCCGCGCGGCGATGAAGGCCTATGGCGCGGAAATCATCCTGACTCCCGCGGAAGGCAGCATGGAAGCCGCCATCGACCTGGCGCGGGAAATGGAAGCCCGCGGTGAAGGCTTGGTGCTCGACCAGTTCGCCAACCCCGACAATCCGCGCGCTCACTACGAAGGCACGGGCCCCGAGATCTGGCGCGACACGCAAGGGACCGTGACGCATTTCGTCAGCTCCATGGGAACGACCGGCACCATCATGGGGACTTCGCAATACCTCAAGGAACAGAACCCGGCCATCCAGATCGTCGGGGTTCAACCGGAGGGTAATTCCAAGATCGCCGGCATCCGTCGCTGGCCGCAGGAATATCTGCCCAAGATTTACGACGCCTCCCGGGTGGACCGCATCATCGACATGAGCCAGGAAGAAGCCGAAGACATGACCCGCCAACTCGCGGCGGTGGAAGGCATATTCGCCGGCGTCTCTTCCGGCGGCGCGGTGGCGGCCGCCTTGAAATTGTCGGCCGAGGTCGAGAACGCGGTCATCGTGGTCATCATCTGCGACCGCGGCGACCGCTATCTGTCCACCGGTGTCTTTCCGGAATAGCCCCGCCCGATTTCCGCTTCTCTTCAGTTCTTTCGTTCATTCATTCATTCATGTCCAGACGCCCCAATCGCAGACCCTTACCCTCCACGCCCGTCGAAGCGCAAATCACCTCCTACACCCACGACGGGCGTGGCGTCGCCCATGTCGATGGCAAGGCCATATTCATCATCGGAGCCCTGCCGGGAGAACATGTGTTCTTTCTCTATACCGCCATGCACCGCGATTATGCCGAGGGCAAGGTCGTCGAAGTCGTGCAGGCTTCCCCGCTGCGGGTGGAACCGCGCTGCCCGCATTTCGGCGTGTGCGGCGGCTGCAGCCTGCAGCACCTGGCCGAAGACGCGCAGATCGAGGAAAAGCAGCGCCTGCTGATGGAGCAGTTCCGCCGCCTGGGCAAGGTGGAGCCGGAGGGGGTTTTTCCGCCATTGACCGGTCCCCTCTGGGGCTATCGCCGCAAGGCCAGGCTGGGCGTCAAATGGGTGGCCAAGAAGAACAAGGTGCTGGTGGGCTTTCGGGAAAAGGCCAGCGGTTTCCTCGCCGAGATCGAGACCTGCGCGGTCCTGCATCCCGCTATCGGCGAGCATTTGCGCGACCTGGGCGAGTTGATCGCCGGTCTGAGTCTGCGCGAGCGCATCCCGCAAATCGAAGTGGCGGTGGGCGACGAGGCGACCGCGCTGGTGTTCCGCGTGATGAACGAGCCGACGGCGGCCGACCTGGAAGCCTTGCGGAGTTTCGGGCTGCGCTACGGCTTCGATATCTATCTACAGCCCAAGGGGCCGGATTCCATCTTCGCCCTGCAGCCCGAGCGGCCGGCGCTTTTAAGTTACGCCCTGCCCGAGCAAGGGGTGGAATTCCGTTTCCAGCCGACCGACTTCACCCAGGTTAACACCGAGATCAACCGCAAGATGGTCGATCGTGTGTTGGAAATACTGGAGCCCCAGGCGGACGAGGACGTGCTCGATTTGTTCTGCGGTCTGGGCAACTTCACCCTGCCGTTGGCGCGTCGCGCGGCTCATGTGGTGGGGGTCGAGGGGAGCCAGGCCGCCGTCGAGCGGGGCCGGCAGAATGCCGAATACAATGGCATCGCCAATGTGGAGTTCCACGTCGCCGACCTCTTCCAGCCCCAGGAGCATAGCCCCTGGGCTACGCGCACCTATCACAAGGTGCTGCTCGATCCCGCCCGGACCGGCGCGGCGGAGATATTGGCCTATGCGCCGCGCTGGAAGGCCTCGCGTATCGTCTACGTGTCCTGCAATCCGTCCA
This sequence comes from Methylococcus sp. EFPC2, assembly GCF_016925495.1. Taxonomy (NCBI): domain Bacteria; kingdom Pseudomonadati; phylum Pseudomonadota; class Gammaproteobacteria; order Methylococcales; family Methylococcaceae; genus Methylococcus; species Methylococcus sp. EFPC2. The sequence goes on from NZ_CP070491.1 coordinate 3,841,192, forward strand.
CCCTGGCGCGCGATGCCGGCATCCTCGTGCATCAGCACGGCTACCGCCTGGTGCGCGCCGGCGTGATGGACATGTTTCCTCATACCTCCCATGTCGAATCCATCGCCCTGTTCGAAAAATGACGGCAAGGCCGTCGAACGGGTCGGGGGCGGCATCGCCCGGCGGAGAATTTCAGCCCTGGCCTAGGGCTTGGCCGGCAAAGGCGGGGGTACTTTCAAGGGCAGGGTGACGATTTGCGGATAGCCGTCCAAATCCAGGCTCAGGCGCAGGCCGCGCGCGGTCCGCGCCTCGTCTTGGCCAGGAAAGAACAGCACGCCGTGCGCCAGTTCGCCCGGTTGCACCAGTTGATTGCGCAAGGACTTGCGTGCCAGATCTTCACGCACCTGGTTTTCAAGTTCGTAATTCGCATCGCTCCCGCCCGTCAGCGCACCGAGCAACACTCCGGCCGCTGCACCTTGAGCCAGCGGAGTGCCGGAAAGATGTCCGGTGACGACGCTGATGGCGAAGCCGGTGGCCAGGCCTGCGGCGCCCAGCAGTCCGGCCCCTTGGGCGCTACCCAAGGCGACCGTGCCCAGTTCCTGGGCGCGGGCGACGCGATTGTAAGCTTGTTCGGTCGACAATACCGGCCAAGCCTGTCCGTCCAGGTCGATGAGGAAGGTTTGCTGGGGATTGATGCGTATCACCGTATTGCTGCGATTGTCCAGCGCGAAGCGCACCGGCAGCAGCCCCGCGCCACGGATGTCGAAACCGAACGCCGCTTCGGCCTGCCGAGGGTCGATGTAGGGCGACGCGCTAATGAGGGCGCCTTGAACATCGACATGGTCGTTTTGCGACGACGGCAAGGGCAGGGGAGCGAGTTTGTCTCTCTGCGGCGAGCAGGCATACAGGAAAGCCCCGGCGAGGAGGGCGGCGAGGGCGCGGCGGATAGCGGTTGGAGGTGGCGAAGTCATGGTCGTGCCCGGTTCGGTGTACGGATGATTTCATTATAATGCCCCATCCATCTTCGAAACCGAACCGATCAGCCGCCTATCCGACCATGAGCCTCGACCCCGTCCTTAGCAACCCGGCCAACCTGTCGTCCGCCCAGCAAGACCTGCGGCGCTTGCAGGACTTCATCAACGGCGAGGTGATCGGTCAGCGGGTCCTGGTCGAGCGCATGCTGATCGCCTTGCTGGCCGACGGACATATCCTCGTGGAGGGCGCGCCGGGCCTGGCCAAGACCCGGGCGATCAATGTGCTCGCGGGCGGAGTTGAAGGCGATTTCCACCGCATACAGTTCACTCCGGATCTGCTTCCGGCCGATCTGACCGGGACCGAAATCTATCGGCCCCAAGACGGTTCTTTCCATTTTCAGCAAGGGCCTTTGTTTCACAATTTGGTCCTGGCCGACGAGATCAACCGCGCCCCGGCCAAGGTGCAGGCCGCCTTGCTGGAGGCGATGGCGGAACGCCAGATCACGGTGGGCAAGGAAACCTATCGCCTGCCGGAGTTGTTCCTGGTGATGGCTACTCAGAATCCCATCGAGCAGGAGGGGACTTATCCTCTTCCGGAGGCGCAACTCGACCGTTTCTTGCTCTATGTGCGCATCGGTTATCCGGAAGCCAGCCGCGAGCGGGATATCCTCCGGCTCGTAAGGGCTGAGGCGCGCGGGCGCCGCCAGGGCAGCTGGGCGGAGTTTGCGCCGCTCAGTCAGCGGGTGCTGTTTCAGGCTCGGGCCGAGGTGCTGGACGTGTTCATGAGCGAACCGCTGGAGGACTATCTGTTGCAGTTGGTGCTGACCACCCGCAATCCCGCCGACCGTGATCCCGATCTGGCGCGCTGGCTGCAATACGGTGCCAGTCCCCGCGCCAGCATCGCGCTGGATCGCTGCGCGCGAGCCCGCGCCTGGCTGGCCGGTCGTGATTTCGTGACGCCCGAGGATATCCAGGAAGTCGCCGCCGAGGTGTTGCGGCATCGCTTGATCCTTTCCTATGAGGCGGAAGCCGAAGGGATCAACACCGGACGCATCGTGCAGGAGTTGTTGCGTCGGGTTCCGGCGCCCTGACCGGCCGACGAACGGCCTGGATCGTCGCCATCGAGCGACAGGGAGCCCCCCCGGGGCCTGCAATGGCCGTCTTGGGATGAATGGCCTATTTTTTGCTGAGTGTGATCTGTAAGTTGTTTGCCTAGTTTATACTTGCCATCTCACTCGGGAAGGTCGAAAAATGCGTTCTTAAGGTCATCTGCCGGTGGTACGGAGGATGCGTATTCCCGAAGGGCGTGCGCCACGCGGCTTTGCCGCTATGCCCTGTTGGGGGCCGTTGAATTACGAAGGGACTCCTCATTTCGTCTAGGGTGAAGCCGGTCCGGATTCTTGCATCGACTAATTTAGGGAACCTAATGCAGCCATTTCAGCGCGATTTCATCGCCTACGCGATTCAGTGTGGAGTCCTGCGTTTCGGCCGCTTCACGTTGAAGTCCGGGCGCGTCAGCCCTTATTTTTTCAATACCGGTCTATTCGATACGGGCGCCCGGCTGGGCAGTCTGGGAGAGTTCTACGCTCAGGCTTATTTGCATGCCGGGCTGCGTGCAGACGTGTTGTACGGCCCGGCCTACAAGGGCATTCCGCTGGTCGGCTCGACCGCCATCGCATTGTCGCGGGCCACGGGCGAGGAGGTTCCGTTCGCCTTCAATCGCAAGGAGGCCAAGGACCACGGCGAGGGCGGAAATCTCGTGGGTGCACCGCTGCAAGGCAAGGTTTTGATCCTGGATGACGTGATTACCGCGGGCACCTCGGTGCGCGAGTCCGTGGATATTATCCGACAGGCCGGTGCCGAGCCTTACGCCGTGTTGATCGCGCTGGATCGGCAGGAAAAAGGGCAGGGTGACCGTTCGGCGATCGCCGAGGTCGGTGAGCGCTATGGCTTGCCCGTGCATGCGCTCATCACCTTACAGGACATCATCGATTATCTGGAGGCCGACGGCCGCTTGGCGGAGTTGGCGGATGTCCGCGATTATCGGGACCGTTACGGGGTCTGATCGATGGATGCCGCCCCCCGCCCCTGCGTTCCTCGTTCTGGTCTGTGGGCGCTGGCCGTCGTGATGCTGCTCGCCGGTTGGGGGCCCGTGCGGGCGGACACGTATCGCTGGGTCGACGAACAAGGCAAGGTGCATTATTCCGACCAGGTGCCTCCCGAGGAGGCGAAGCGCGAGCGGGCCCGGCTCAACGAGCAGGGACGACGGGTCGAACGCGTGGAAGCGGCCAAGACGCCGGAGCAACTGGCGCGGGAAAAGCAGCTCAAGCTCTGGCGTACCGAGCAGACTCGTTTGTTGACCGAGCAACACGACCGCGATCTGGCCCTGTTGCGCTCCTTCCGTAACGAAGAGGAATTGCAACGGGCCTTGTCGAGCAAGCTCGAAACCATCGATGCCCAGATCAAGGTGGTGATATCCAATCGCCAGCGCCAGGAGCAGTATTTACAGTCGCTGCAGCAAAAGGCCGCCGGACTGGAGTTGCAGGGCAAGCCGGTCAACAAGGTACAGCGGGACAATATCGAGGCGACCCGCCGGCAGATTGCCATCCATCAGGGGAAAATCGGCTCGCTGGAGAACGAGAAAAAGCTTATCAACGACCAATTCGCGCGCGATCTGCAGCGCTTCCGGAACCTGCTCGCGCAGCGCGAGGAGCTCGAACGCTCCTCGCTTTGGCATGAGCCGCCCCCCGCGGCGCAGGACGAGGTCGCCGCGATGGTCACGTGTCAGCCCGGAGCGCAATGCGAGCGTGTTTGGGGGTTGGCGAAAAAATATGTTCAGTCGCGCACTAGCCTGCCCCTGTTCACGGAAACCGATCGCATCCTCCAGACCGTCAGTCCCCGAGCCGACCAGGACATTGCCTTGATCGTCGTGCGCATAGACGGCAAGGGCGATAACACCATTTTTCTTGATTTGCGTTGTGCCCGGTCCAGCCTGGGGGAGGAGAACTGCGCGAGTGCCAGGGCGCGGGCCATAAGGACCGATTTCCGCTCGGCGTTGCTGGGTACGATGTAGGGCGGCCATAATTCTCCGCCCGCTCGATGGGGCTGTATCGGGCGACTTGCCTGCAACCTGATGAGGCGCCGAAGTGCAATGGGCCGCCGCCCCTTTCCCCCGTCGCGGTCCTGCTCGAACCGTGGCGTTCGATACGCCGATTAAACCGGCGCGTTACAGGAGTTCGCTCGCACATGGCCCAATGGAACGACTACATCAAACTACTCGCCGGGCTGGTTTCGGTTCTGGATCCGCTCGGGGCGCTCGGCATATTCATCAGCCTGACGGAAAGCCGCGGCGCCGGCGACCGCCGCCGCATCGCCGGGGTCACCGCGCTTGCGGTCGGCGCGGTATTGCTGGTGGCGTTGTTCGCCGGGGAGGCCATCCTCAGGCTGTTCGGCATAGGCCTGCCATCGTTCCAGGTGGCGGGAGGGATACTGATCCTGCTCATGGGGATCACGATGTTGCGCGCATCTCACGACCGTTCCCGCAACACGCCCGAAGAACGGGCCGAAGCGGTGGACAAAGATTCGATAGCCGTCGTGCCCATGGCCATTCCCCTGCTGAGCGGTCCGGGAGCGATCAGCACCGTGATCGTCTACGGCAATCTAGATCCGGCGTGGCCGCACCGCCTGCTGGTCGCCGCCGTCGTAGTGTCGGCGGCGGCCGTCGTCCTGCTGGCCCTGCTGCTGGCTAACCGTATCGCTCCCGTGCTGGGGCGCACCGGCATGAACGTCGTCACCCGCGTCATGGGCTTGATTATCGCCAGCATCGCGGTGGAGTTCATCGCCCAGGGCTTGATCGAGCTGTTTCCCATCCTGGGCCGCTCCGCGTAGTCACGCTCCGTAAGGATGCTGGCCAGACGCCAGCCCAACGGGAAATTCCTCAGGTTGGCCGCACCGAGATCTCGCCGCTCAGCACCTGGGCCTGGCAGGCCAGCCGGTCGTGTTTGCCGGCGAAGTGTTCGCGCAAGATCTTGTCTTCCAGCACCGAGCGTTCGCTCAAATTGTCCCAGCCCGAGGTCACTTGCATCATGCAGGTACCGCAATCGCCTTCGCGGCAGCCGTAGGTGATGGCGGAACCGACCTTTTCCGATATTTCGATCAGGCGCGTGCCGGCCGGCACCGTGACGGTGATGCCGATATCTTCGAAGGTGACGGTGGCTTTGGCCATGATGTGCTCCCGGGGTGGTTACTGTTATTGGTGTTGCGGGTTTCAGTTTAGCGTTCGCCGAGCGCGGCACGCTAGGTGGCCCGCGGCATCGGCGCTGAAGGAACGCAGGGCGAAAGTTCGCAATCGGTACACAAGCTGTTCCATATCCGGTAATACCGACGGCATCGAAATTGTGTTGTAATCCCGATGCCGATGGTTTTTTACGGATATATCCCTGCTTCGTGGTGAACGTTCACGAGCGCAGCGGCGAGGCGCCTACCGCGCCGGCACATTGTTGACTACCGATAGAGGCGACACCCATGAAAAAACGTTTGTTGCATGCACTGATTCCGCTGCTGATCGCCTTCGTCCAGGCCGAACCGGTTTCCGCCGACGTCACCGTCTACGCGGCCGCGAGCCTGACCAATGCGCTGTCGGACGTCGCGAAGAAGTTCGAGCAAGAGCATAAGGACGTCAAGGTGAAGCTGTCGTTCGCCGCCTCTTCCGCCCTGGCCAAGCAGGTCGAGCAGGGCGCCCCCGCCGACGTTTATGCTTCGGCCGACAGCAAGTGGATGGATTACCTGGACGGCAAGGGCAAGATAGACCACGCCTCGCGGACCAATCTGCTCGGCAACACCCTGGTGCTGATCGCTCCGCACGGCAAGAAGCTCCAGGTGAAACTGAATAAGGAATTCGACTTCCCCGGCGCTTTCCAGGGCAAGCTGTGCACCGGCGTGCCCGAATCGGTCCCGGTCGGCACCTATGCCAAGGAAGCGCTCACCCGGCTCGGCTGGTGGGACAAGCTGCAAGGCCGCGTGGTCGGCCTGGAGGACGTGCGGGCCGCGCTGAGCATGGTCGAGCGCGGCGAATGCGATGCCGGCATCGTCTACGAGACCGATGCCAAGCTGAGCAAGAAGGTCGATCTGGTCGACCGCTTCCCGGCCGACACCCACAGCCCCATCGTCTATCCCTTCGCCCTGGTCACTCAGTCCGGCGAGGCGAAAGAGTTTCTTCGTTATCTGGCTGGGGCGGAGGCCAAGAAGATATTTGTCAATTACGGCTTCACGCCCGCGAAATAGCGCAGACGTCGGATACGGCTGTTTTAAGCTGCCATGATGCTGACCGAGGAAGAAATCTCCGCCCTGCTGCTCTCCCTGAAGGTGAGCCTGTGGGCGGTGGCCGGCATGCTCCCGCCGGGCATCCTGCTGGGCTGGCTGCTGGCCCGGCGGCGCTTTCCCGGTAAGTCGCTGCTGGAAGCGACGGTGCATCTGCCGCTGGTGTTGCCGCCCACGGTGACCGGCTACGTGCTGTTGCTGGCCTTCGGGCGCAACGGCTGGCTGGGCGGCTGGCTGCACGACGCGCTGGGCATCACCTTCGCATTCACCTGGAAAGGTGCGGCCATCGCCGCGGCGGTGATGAGCTTTCCCCTGCTGGTGCAGGCGGTGAAGCTGGCCATGAGCCTGGTCGAACCGCGTCTGGAGCAGGCGGCCGCCACTTTGGGCGCCGGCCCTGCGCGGGTCTTCATGACCGTCACCCTGCCGCTCGCGTTTCCCGGCATACTCACCGGCACCATCCTGAGCTATGCCCGCAGCGTCGGCGAATTCGGCGCGACCATCACCTTCGTCGGCAACATCGCGGGCGAAACCCGCACCCTGCCGCTGGCGTTCTTCACCTACACCCAGTCGGTGGACGGCGAGGAACCGGCCATGCGCCTGGTGTTCATCTCCGTCGCGCTGGCCTTCACCGCCCTGCTAGGCAGCGAATTTCTCGCCCGCCGAGCCGAACGCCGGCTGCGCGGAGCCTAGGAGGCCGGATGCTGACTTGCGACGTGGCGTTGCGGCGCGACCGCTTCGCGCTGGAGGCGCGGATCGAATGCGACGAGGGGGTCACCGGTCTGCTGGGCCGCTCGGGGTCGGGCAAGAGTACCCTGCTGGGCATCATCGCCGGGCTGATACGTCCGCAGGAGGGGAAAGTCGTGCTCGACGGCGATGTGTTGTTCGACGGGGCGAGGGGCGTTTTCATCCCGGCTCATCGGCGGCGGGTGGGGTTGGTGTTTCAGGACAGCCAGTTGTTCCCCCAGTATTCGGTCCGCGGGAATTTGCTGTACGGCCATGCTCGTCTGAGGCAAGACGAAATCCGCTTCCGCTTCGACGACATCGTCGACATGCTGGCCATAGGCCATCTGCTCGATGCCCATCCCCGGCAAATTTCCGGCGGCGAGAAGCAGCGGGTGGCCTTGGGACGTTCGCTCCTGGCATCGCCCAGGCTGTTGCTGCTGGACGAACCGCTGGCGTCACTGGACGGCCAGCTCAAGGAGCAAATACTGCCCTTCCTCGAACGCATCAAGCGGGAGCTGGGCCTGCCCATGATTTACGTCTCCCATTCGTTGCCCGAGGTCTTGTATCTGACCGACCGCCTGGCATTCATGGCCGAAGGCCGGATCACCGCCAGCGGAAATTTGCGCGAACTGCTCGCGACCGCTCCGGGCAATCGACTGGCAGGCTTGGGCGGCGACAACGTCCTCGCGGTCGCCATCGAGGCACACGATGCGGAAGGCGGCTGCACCGTCGGCGTGTTCGCGGGACATCATTTGCTGCTGCCTCTGCGGCCGGCCCTCGGGGTCGGCGCAACCGCCTACGTCTCGGTGCACCGCGGCGAGGTCACCCTGGCCAGTCGGAAGGTGGAGGGGGTTTCGATCCAAAACCAGCTCGCGGGACGTGTGGTCGGCATCGAAAACCGGGGCGGTGCCGTACACGTGCAGATCGATGCCGGCACGCCCCTGTGGGCGGAAATCACCCCGCGCGCCTGGCAGGAGCTCAATCTCCATGAGGGCGATTGGGCCTATTGCCTCATCAAGACGCGATCCATCGCCTATCTGACGGATCGCGAGAGTGCGGGGAGTTCTTTTTCTCCCGCTGCCTTGCCGGTCGGGGAGACTTAGGCCGAGAGGATGGTTGCCCGAACCCTTTGTGGATTTCCGTAGCTCCCGTTCCGAAAACTGCAGAACGACGGCCGCCCGTTCTACATCACTCCACCCTGCTTCGGCGGCTACCTATCCTATTGAGGGGAAGCACTATGAAAACAAGCGCAAGAAATCAATTTTTCGGCAAGGTGACCGCCGTAACGCCCGGTGCGGTGACGACCGAGGTGGAAGTCGGCCTCAAGGGCGGCAGCAAGATCATCGCCACCGTGACCAAAACTTCCGAAGAAACTCTCGGCATCAAGGTGGGCGTGGACGTGGTGGTGCTGGTCAAGGCGCCCACGGTGATCATCCTGACGGACGCCGCCGGTTACCGCCTGTCGGCGCGCAATCAGTTGCCCGGTACCGTCAGCAAGGTGCAAAAGGGCAGCGTTAACGCCGAAGTATTGGTCGAGCTTGCCGGTGGCGACACGATTGCATCCAGCATCACCAACGAAAGTGTCGATGCCCTGGGGCTGGCCGTCGGTTCGAAAGCCACGGCGGTTTTCAAGGCCGGCGCGGTCATCCTGGGCGTGGCGGGCTGATAGGCTCGAACTTCGTTACGGTGGGAGCTGGCTTTAGCCCGCGACGATCGCGGTCCGCAAGCCGCTCCCGCCGAAATCCTCAAGACGCTCCCGCTATCTCTCTTCCACCGTCAGCCAGCGCGCCGACAGAAACACCGATCCCATCACGGCATAGCCCGTCACCCAGGGCCAGGCCGGCGTCAGGCTCAGGACCGTGTCGCCCGCGTCCCAGCGGTAGCTGTGCATCAATCCCAACGCGGAAAGCAGCGCCGCGGCCCAGCACCACAGGCTCGCCTGGACGAAACGGCGTTCGATGACCGCCGTGGTCGCGGCGGCCAGCAGCGTGGCGGTAAAGATCGCCCCCTGTTCCAGCGCAAAAGCCCCGTCCATCCATAGGTCCGCCTGCGCGAAACGGCTCAACACCTCGGCCGAAAATGCCGGGCCGTCCGCATCGCCCATGCCCGCGGCGCGCATGCCGTTCTTGGCCATGAATGCGCCCCAGGCGGCGATGCCCGGCAGCAAGCCCACGACCACCGCCGGTGCATGATGGCGAGGCGTGGCCTGGAAGGCTTGCGCGCCGATGACGATGCCTATCCATAGCACAATCGCCAATCCCGCATCCACGGGCACGGCCCAGGCGATGTAAGCCAAGGTTCCCGACAGGCAGATGAAGCTCATGAAAACACCGTTCAGCACCGAATAGCCGGCCCGCGCGCCCAGCGCCTTCCAGCCCGGATGGCCGATGTAGATCGTGGTGGGAAAGCAGGAGCCGAATGCGCAGGCGGCCAGCGAACCCACGCCGTTGATCAGCAGGGACGGGCGAGTGGAATAGCGGTCGCCGGCCGCTTCCGCCGATTCGATGTTCTGTAGCGAGCCTATCAGGTTGAACAGCCCCATGGGCACGATCACCGACAAGTAGGCGAGCAGGGTCTCGGCCCGGAGCGAATCGAACAGCTCGCCCAGCACCGGCACCGGCAGACGCCAGCCGGTCGCCACGGGTTCCGCGCCCACCGGTGCGATGCCCGTCAGCCAGGCCAGCAAACTGCCCAGCACCACGGCGACCAGTCCGCCCGGCAGCCGGCCTTTGAAACGCACCTTGCCGAAATAGGTCAGCAATATCACGCCCAAAGTGGACAGCCCCACCAAGGGGTGGGCGTAGGCATGGAACAGATAACCCATGGCGATGAAGCCGACGGCAATGCCGGCCAGCGTCGACAGCAAGGCCGCGCGCGGGGTGGCGCGGCGCACCCGCTCGGCCACAAAGGCCCCGGCCATCTCGATCAGCGCGCCACTGAAGCAGGCCAGCAAACCCACCTGCCAGGCCGCCCGGGCCGGATCGGCCACGCCCTGAGCCTGAGCGGCCAGCTTGGCCGGCAGCATCACCAGAAAGACGAAGGCGAACAGCGACACCGTGTTGATGCCGTAGGGCAAGGCGCAAACGTCCGCACGGCCTTCCACATCCGCCAATCGCTTGGCCTGCCAGGCATAGAACAGATTGCCCACCAGCAGCGAAACCGCCGCGCCGGGCAATATCCGCCCGTAAACCAGGTCCTCGGAAAATCCCAGCACGCCCCGGCACAGCGCGGTCATCACCAGCAACTGCACCAGATTGTCCAAAGCCAGCCCGAAAAAGCCGTCGATATCGCCGGCCACCAGCCAGGGCATGGCGGTTTTGAGTGGGGTTTTATTCATGGGTCGCATGCGAGGAAAAGGCGGAAAGCCGAAGTTCTACGGGAATGCGGCCCGCGGCTCAAGTGCTTGGACGACAGCGGCCTATACACGCCTTACCTCGCCACTAGCCGCGACTTGTAGGAGCGGGCTTTAGCCCGCGATCAGTGCCAGGGCGGTAGCCGAGACTGCTTTCAAGCCGAAAAATTTGCCCGGCCCGCACCACAGGCTCAGCTTTTGAGGCAGTAGCCTGGATAAACTAGCGCCGGACATCAGGACAAGGAGCTATCGATGGAAGCGTATTTCCGCTATTGGGGCAAAGCAGGAAAGGCGGGTGATGAAGGAGAAGGGGCGCCGTATCACCTGCTGCCTTATCACAGCTTGGATGTCGCGGCGGTAGGCGCGGTACTGCTGGAGCGGCACACCTTCCTGCGTTCCACACTGAGCCATAGGCTTGGCTGGTCGGAAGAGGCCTTGGCAGCATGGATCACGACGCTGCTGTCATTTCACGATCTGGGCAAGTTCGCCGAAAGTTTCCAGCAATTGAAACCGGACTTTCGTAAGTCCTGGTGGGGAGAGAGCTCACTCCGGCATTACGACATACGCCACGACACCCTCGGGTTTTTGGGCTGGCACGACGCTTATCACTGGCGCGCCAGGCGTCCTGCAACGAATGGGAAATCTATGAAACCTGAATACGATTTTTCCACGGTCGAACGTGGTGCGGTAGTCGAGCCCACAGGCAGAACCCGCATCAGCATTTATCTTGACGGCGACATCCTAGCCTCTTTCCGCGCCCGAGCCGACGCCGAAGGCAAGGGTTACCAGACCCTCATCAACGCAGCATTGCGCGCAGCCATCAACCCTCAGACAGCCCCGGTGACGGTAGAAACTTTGTGAAAGAATCTGTGAGAAAGGTCGAATGTTGCTTGAGCATAAGCTTCGTCACAGACCCTGCATTGAGGCAGTGGCCTGTAAAACTAGCGCCCGGCAAAACGGATCTGAGCTTTCGATGGAAGCGTATTTTCGTTATTGGGGTACGGCTGGAGATATGTGCGTTTATACCCATGCTGTCTCACTCGCATAAGTCATCTTGGTCGCTGGATGAGAGTGGATCGGTGGGCGGCGCTTGATATACGGTGTAGGTGGTTATCCGGCCTTTCTGGATATCGATAATTGAGGCTTCCAGTTCGGCATTCAAATCCCGTTTTGCTTCCCAGCGCTCAAGGTTTTGATCATTCAATTTACTCATAAATGGCTCCATAACGGATTTCTATAGGCGCGTCTTTCCCGATACACCATATCCGGCAATGAATTGGGTGGTATGGGAATTCAAGGCGATTAGCTTGTGAAAACGAGGGACACGGTGAAGGATTTCCAATGTCAAATCAACTAGCTTTTTTCAGGTATTGGGGTAAAAGCAGCCGAGATTTTCCTCCTCGTCGAGAACAATATCCGGGTTGGCATCTATTGCCTTATCACAGTCTGGATGTAGCGGCAGTGGCATATGTCTGGTGGGATTCGAGTCGTTCCATCCGCCGGGCCTTTCCCGCCGTTCTGGACGTAGACCGCGATGATGAGCAAGCCATGACGGAACTCAAGGCTTGGTTGTTGTTCTTCGTCGCGTTGCACGATCTGGGCAAGTTCGATGTGCGGTTCCAATCCAAAGCTCCGGGGGTTACGGGAGTACTTTGGCCCGAGCTAGGACAGAAGCTCCGTGGTATTCCGCCCGATGACCGTAGGCACTATGACCATGGTATCGGGGGGTATTGCTGGTTTTCATCGGAAGCCGATTCCCTCCTCGGAATCGAGGATGAAGATAACTACTACGGGGCTATGGATTACTGGGCACCATGGTTGGCATCGGTAGCCGGACATCACGGGGAAATCATTTCGCCAAACGCAGATTCGGATGGTATCCGAAATTTTGCAGGATTGGAGGCGCTGGACATCGAAGCGCGGAAAGCATGGTTCGCTGAGCTTGAAGCCCTATTCCTTGTGCCAGTCGGTCTGTCTTTGCGGGACAGGCCGCCGCAAATAACAAACGACAACCGCGCCGCGCAAAACCTAATCGCCGGTTTCTGCTCAGTGGCCGACTGGGTGGGTTCAAACACCCGGTATTTTTCTTACTGTGCCGAAATTCTCGAACCCGCCGCCTATCTCTCTCAGCGGATCGCGGATATAACTGACAAACGGGTGCTGCATTCTTGCGGCCTGCAGGGGCAAGTCCTGGATTATTCCGGGATCACCGCGCTACTCCCGGAGGGTGAAAAGCCACGGGGCGTGCAAACCATGGTGGATGCCTTGCCTGTGGAGTCGGGTTTGCTCTTGGTGGAAGCCCCCACCGGCTCTGGTAAGACGGAAGCGGCGTTAGGTTACGCTTGGCGCTTGCTTGAAGCGGGATTGGCCGATTCCATTGTGTTTGCCCTGCCTACCCAAGCCACAGCCAACGCCATGCTCAAGAGGCTGGAAGATTTCGCCAAATTGGCCTTCCGGGAAGGTACGAATATCGTCTTGGCTCACGGGAAGTCGCAACTCAATGATGACTTCAAACGGCTGACAGAAACCGGGCGTCGCCCGAGCATCCAAGGCGAAGAGGAAGCCGCCGCACAATGCACCGCTTGGCTGGCGCAAAGCCGCAAGCGCGCTTTCCTGGGACAAATCGGCGTTTGTACGGTGGACCAAGTCTTGCTTTCCGCACTGCCGGTCCGTCATAAGTTTGTGCGGGGCTTTGGGATCAATCACGGCGTGCTCATCGTGGACGAAGTTCACGCCTATGACAGCTATATGACGGGTTTGCTGGAAGAAATCCTGGCCCGGCAAGCGCGAACTGGCGGTTCCGCACTATTGCTTTCTGCCACCCTGCCCGCGAATCAACGCAAGCGCTTGGTCGAGGCTTGGGGCGCCAAGAAAGTCGAGGATTCTAATGACTATCCGTTGTTGACCCATGCCATGGGCCGACGCCTCTGCACGCCAGAGCTCTCCTCTGAACATCACCCCGAGCCGCGCACGGTCGCGGTTGAATGCCTCGCCACCCCTAAAGCGGAACCGGACGAAGCGACGATGGCCCGAGTCATCGAAGCGGCTGAGAGCGGCGCACAGGTCGTCTTGATCGTCAATCTGGTGGACGTGGCGCAGAAAGCCGCGAAGGCATTGCGGGATAAAACGTCGGTTCCGGTGGACATCTTCCATGCTCGCTATCGATTCGAGGACCGCAAAGCCAAGGAGAAAGCCGCTATTGGGCATTATGGCAAGGAGGCGGCGCGAGAAGCCGGGCGCATTTTGGTAGCGACGCAGGTGGTGGAGCAAAGCCTGGATCTCGATTTCGATTGGATGGTGACGCAAATCTGCCCGGTGGATTTGCTGTTCCAGCGGCTGGGTCGGCTGCACCGGCACAACCGATCCAGGCCATCAGATTTCGAGTCGTCCCGTTGTACTGTGCTAGTCCCCGAGAGCGGCAAATACGGCTTGATCGAATGCATTTATGGCGATCCCCGGCTGTTGTGGCGCACCGAGCAATTGTTGAAGCGACCGGGCGGATTGATCGAGTTTCCAGGCGCTTACCGGCAATGGATCGAGGCGGTTTATGGGGAAGCTTGGTCGGATGATAAAGATGAACCGGAGGATGTTTTCGGCGGGCATTGTGGCTGGAAGCAGCGCCAGGAACAAAAGCGTAGTGATGCTGCCCGCTACGTGCGGATGAACATCCGGGAATTCCGGGACGATCAAGACACCGTGGCCTCCCTGACCCGCGATGAGGAAATGGGTCATACAGTGCTGCCCTTGAGCGCGGACGGCAAGGCGTTCTTGGATGGGCGAAGGCTGAAGGACTTGGATGACATGGATAAGGCCGAGGCCATCAACTTGAACGGTATTCCCGCTCCGGCGAGTTGGAGGTTCTTGCAATCGCTGGAAACCAATGATGAAGGCTGCCGGGTGTTGCCGATGGAGCGTCAAGGCGGTGTTTGGCGCGGGGCGGCGGGAAGTACCGACTTAACTTACTCGCAGGAATACGGCCTCGCGAAAGCAATTAAAGAGTCGGGCGGGTGAGACCGCCCGGCTACCCCACAGGCGTGGGGAACTTTTCCACGTAAAAAATCGGATCAATCCGAATTACGGGTCATCCCCGAAGATGGGGAACGAAAGTGAATTTTAACACTTAAGCTCGACAAAAAACGTTAAATCCAAATTACTTGATTTAAATATTTATGGAATTTACCATGCGCTCTGTGTCCACAAAGGAGGCGATGGGATGTCTGAATTTGTTCGAGAAATTCGTGAACTAGTCGAGGCGCTAAACAAAACCACGCCGCTAGCTGTAGCTGCTTTGGCGCTTATGTTGGCGATTTCCGTGATGTGGATGACAGGAGGCCATAAATGAATTTGATGAAACAACCATGGGTTCCGGTAAGGTTACGGGCAGGCGCAGCAAAAGGCCGTATGTTGACTTTGGAAGACTTGCTTTGCGGACGGGAAGAGTGGGAAATCGCCCTGCCCCGCGACGACTTGGAAATGGCTTGCCTGCAATTGTTGATTTCCTTCGTCCAGGTGATGTTTCCGCCCGACGACGCGCCAGCCCTGCGCCAACGGGCCAAATCCCCGCTCTCGCCTGAAGAGTTCGCGGATGGTGCCGACAAGCTCAGCGATTGGTTCGACCTTGACCATCCCGAATGGCCATTCATGCAAACCCGTGGCGTCAAGGCCGACGAGGCTACCCCCATCCAAAAGCTGCTGATTGGTTTACCGGAAGGCAATAACCATGCGTTTTTTAACCAACCAGGGGAAATTCGCTATCTGGGTGCGCCCGCCACGGCTATTGCGCTGTTCCATCAAGCGGTGAACTGCCCCAGTTTCGGTGGCGGCTTCAAGGGAGGGTTGCGGGGTGGAGCACCGATTACCACCTTGGTGTCGGGTACTCATTTGCGGGAAACAATTTGGCGGAACGTCCTCACCCGCGAATCCATCGCCGATCTGTTGCCGACCTACGACTTTGATCTTGCGCACGATCAGCCCACTTGGGTTCAGCCTATCAAAGCGGGCGAGACTTTCCCTACTTCGCGAATTGGCCTGTTACGCGGTTTGTTCTGGCAACCGGCTCATGTTGGCTTGGTTCGCTCCGATGACGATCAACCTTGCCAATTGCTTGGCGGTGAGCCCGGATCAGCTTATACCGGTTTCTTCAAAGAGAAATTCACCTATACGGCCGAGGGCGCGCCTTGGTCCCATCCACATGGTGCCCTGCAAATTACTACAAAAAAGGGCAAGCGTGAGGAAAGGTTCCTGTCCTTTACGACTACCGCGCCCGCTTGGACTTTGCTGAGCGAATTCGTGGTTCCTCGCGGCAGCAAGCAAGACCCGGAGGGTAGCCGTCCGGCATCTGCAATCGCTCAGTTCGGCAAGACTTGGCCGAGAAAATCATTGCCACTGCTAGTGGGGGGTTATCGCAGCAATCAAGCGTCTGTCATCGAACGCCGCCACGAACTGTTCAGCCTGGCGAGTGGCTGGGATCAAGCCGGGAACAACCTTAAACACTTGGTCGAACTGGCGCTTAAAAGCCGAGACGCCCTGCGGAAGAAGCTGTTCTATGTTGGCAAAGGCAATAAGGACAAGGGTTTCAAAGGGTTGGGCGTGGGGTTGCAACAAACCGGTGAAACCCTATTTTTCCGCCGCACTGAGCGATTGATTCAAAATGCCTTGGCGGATGTCGCTTTCGATGATGCACAATTCAATATCCACCGCAAGAACTTCGTGGCTGTGCTGGCCGACGTTTGCCAAGACATTTTCGGCGAATTGACCGGCCCTTACGCCGCCAAGCCGGAACTCGTTCCCATCATCGCCGTGGCCCGCGCCGGGCTGGGCGCCGATCTAGCCAGTCTTAAACAAGAGGTACAGGCCGATGGCAGATAAAAAAAACCTGGAAACGGAATTTCTAGAAATCTGCGAGAAATTCCATGGGAAACGCGGACCTGATGGAACTTACAAGGGTGGCTTGGACAACGGACTGAAAGCGCAGATTCGCCGAATCGCGGAACCAGACGACTTGCGGGATACGCCCGCGCTTTATCGACTGTTCAACCATACGCGACCCCACGATGGCTGGCTGAGGATCGTATTCCTTCTGCCTTGGTGTGAGGACTGTGGCGACGCCAAACGCGCTTCCACCCCCCGTTTCGGCAGGCAGTTGAAGGAAGCCAGTATCAGCGATCTGCGCTTGTTCCAAGTGGCCCGTTCGTGTTCTCCGCTCGATATCATCCAACTGCGCCGCTTGGCGATCATGCTCAAGCATCCTCGGGTGGATTGGGAAACCTTTGGCTGGCTGCTTTATCGCTCGGAGCAGGACGGTTCCTGGAGCCGAAATTCCAAGCGCCAACTCATTGAAGATTTTTTCATCGCTCAACCCACCTCTTCTGGCCAAAAAAAGGACGCCGCTCATGAACTCTAAGAATTTCGTCAACTTCCATGTGCTGATTTCGCACAGCCCTTCTTGCCTCAACCGCGACGATTCCAACATGCAGAAAACTGCCATGTTCGGGGGCGTAACGCGGGTCAGGATTTCCAGCCAGAGCTTGAAGCGGGCTATGCGTCGCCCACCGGAAACGGGGCTGAACTATTGGGCGGAACATCTGGGCGACCCCTCGTTCCGCACCCGCAGCCTGGAAAAAGCCAAGGCGGAACTGATTGCGGCGTTGGGTGGCGAGTTCGACCGGGAATTGATCGAGGAAGCGGCTACCCGTTTTGTGCGAACAGTGAAATCCCTCGAAGACGCAGGCGGTGATGCCGAAGAAGCGCCCGCCGCCGCCAACGACGAGGCAGCGGACGATGGCAAGGAAGCCGAAAAGCAACTGGCTGTAGCGCCGTGGGTTAACAACGAAATTCGGGAAATCTGCCGCATCCTCAAAGAGGTCAAGGCACAGGGATTGAGCGACGAAGAGAAGGAAAAAGCGTTCAAAAAGGTCGGCAAGTCGGTCGGCAAGGGCAAGGATAAGCGGACGCTGACCAAGGAAGATTGCTTGGCCGTGGCGCTAAGTGACAAGATCGCCAAGCGCTTGGAGGAGTCGGCGGAATTGATTCGGAGTGCCATTGGCGGTGCGCTCGACATCGCGCTTTTTGGCCGCATGGCGACGTCCGGTTTGATGACCAGCGTCGATGGCGCGATGGCTGTAGCCCATGTCATCACCACCCATGCTGTCGAACCGCAGGATGTGGATTGGTTCACCGCCGTGGACGATTTGACGGAGGACTCCGGCGAAATGGGGGCCGGTCATCTCAACACCCAACAATTCTCCGCCGGTGTCTTCTACCGCTATGCCAGCCTCAACCTCAAGCAATTACAGGTGAACCTAGGGCTGATCGGCGACATGAAAGCGACTGAAACCGCCGAAAGTCGCGCCCGTGCCCTGGAAATCGCCAAGCACTTATTCCACATGCTGGCGACCGTCGTGCCTTCCGCCATGCAAGGACGGCACGCGGCGTTCAACCCGGCGGATTTCGCCATCGTCAGTTTCTCCGACCAGCCGATTTCCCTCGCCAATGCCTTTGAAGCGCCCGTCCAGCGCGGACGCAACGGCGGTTATCTCTCGCCCTCAATGGTGGAGCTTGCCGAATACTGGCGGCGCTTGAATTCGGCCTATGGCCTGAATGAAACAGCGGCGGCATTCCGGTTTGGCGATGAACTATGGGAAAGCGGGGTGAAAAAGCCCTGGCCGCACAAATTAGCCGCTTTCGATACCCTGTCGAAATTGGAAAGCTGGATCACCCGCGACGGCCAAGGTTGAGGAAACGGCAATGCCTAGCTTCCTTATCTTGAAACTCGATGGCCCCATGCAAGCTTGGGGCGATCACACCTTCGAGGATTTCCGACCCAGCCGCGATTTTCCGACCCGTAGCGCCCTGCTTGGCTTGCTCGCTGCCTGTTTGGGAATCGAGCGCGAGGACGCGGAAGCCCAAGCTCAATTGGCGGGAAGTGTGGACTTCACAGTCAGGGCGGATTTGCAGGCGATACGGCCAGAACTGCCGGAGCGCAAAGGCAAGCCAATTCCCCGGCAATCGATACGGCTGGCGGATTTTCACACGGTGCTGGCGGCGCGGTTGGTGAAACGGGACGCTAGCGGATTGCCGAAAGCGAATCCCAATCCCGTGGTTTCACGTCGCGAATACCTCTATGACGCGTATTTCACCGTCGCGGTCGGCCAGCGCGAACCAGCCACTTACCCCTTGGAATCCATCGCCGCTTATTTGCGTAAGCCCGTCTATACCCCGAGCTTGGGGCGGCGCTCTTGCCCCTTGGCCCGTCCGCTGCTGGATGCCGAAAATTTTCTGATTGAGGAGGAAAACGGCATTGCGGCCTTGGCGCAAGTGCTGCCCTTGGGCGGGTTGATCTACGCCGAAACCGACGCGCGAGAACGCAATCCCATCGTGGTCCGCGACTTACCCATACACAGAAATAAGCGGATGTTCGCCACTCGTAAAGTGTACGTCCACAAGCAATCGGAGGCCGCCGATGTTCATCAGCCGGATTGAAGTGGACTGGGCGAAGGCGCGGAATCCTTATGATCTGCACCGTGCGGTGTGGACGCTATTTCCCGGGCAGGAAAAGGAACCGCGCAAGGAGCTGGATGAAGAGCGCCAGGGATTTTTGTTTCGGGTCGAGGAAAACCACACCGGGCATAAGGCCCGTCTCCTGGTGCAATCGCAGACTGCGCCTCGGATCGAAGGGCAGGGCGCCCGGTCGCTGGGGTCGCGGGAGTTCGATCCGCAGCCGTCGGAAGGCCAGCAATTGGAATTCTTGCTGACGGCCAACCCGATCAAAACCATCACCGATCAATTTTCCGACACCAAGCCGGGTAAAAAACCTAACAAACGGGGCGAACGCAAATGCCGCGTGCCCTTGCTGCGCGAAGAGGAGCAAATTGCTTGGCTGAACGGCCGATTGATCGATTGCGCAATGGTGGAGTCTGTAACCGTCCAGCCGCACCCGTTGCTATTTTTTCGGGATAAACGTAAAAATCACGGCAAGCTATTAACCGTAACCTATCAAGGTTTGCTCCGAGTAACGGTACCGGAAATCCTGCGGAGCCGACTCTATAACGGCATCGGTCCCGCCAAAGCCTTCGGCTGCGGGTTGATGCTGGTGCGGCGGGTTTGATGTGGACTTTGGCCGAACTGTGCGACTGCCTGGCGAATCGGCAGGTTTTGTGGCGCAAGCATGCATTGGAGCGGATGATGGAGCGCGGAGTTTCGCGCGCGGAGGTATTGGCGGTATTCAGGACATGAGTAAGGCGAAAGAATGCTGCCCGCTCTGCGGCGGCGACAAGGAGTTCGGCAAGACGACGTTCGCCGTCGATCTGGGATTTGGGGTGGTGGTCGTGCGCAACGTGCCGGCCCAGGTCTGCTCCTTGTGCGGGGAGGATTGGATAGACGATCCGGTTGCCGAGCGATTGGAAGTTATCGTCGAGCACGCCCGCGGGGTTCATGCCGCCGTCGATGTGTCGGATTTTTCGGAAAAAGTCGCTTGAACTGCCCTGGAAAATTTCCGCAATGGTGTAGCTGGAAGGTTCACGCGGCTGCACCCGATGACAATTTGCGATCGTCTGCCGCCCTGCCGTTGCAAAAACTCCGTCTATGCCCCGCAAGCCCCGCAATGTCTGGCTTTGCGCTTTTGAGAGAGGGGTATGCGGGTGCGTTTAAAAAGTTTTTTACGGCCGTAGAAATGATTTTTACGCCCGTAAGCGCGCTTCCTGCGGTCGTAAAAACCCTGGCTACGCGCCGAGCAAGGTTTGCTCGGGCCGTAAATCGCTTGCTTACGTCCGTAGGAAGCCGATTGACGGGCGTAAATTGCCTGGCTACGGCCGTGGGACGCCGTCTTAGGGCTGTAAAAACGTTTGCGACGTCCGCGGGAGAGGTTTCCACGGACGTATAACCCTTTCCTACGGGCGCGGAAAGACTTTCCACGCCTGGGGAAAAACCGTCCGCGCGCGTCAGGACGAATTCGATGGGGCGCGCGGGTTTCATAGTCTCCACGGCCGCCGGATCTTGCGGCCGCTGACCATCGAGGTGTTTCATGGCCAAGTCATCGTTCATTCCTTCCACCGACAGCGATTTCCAGCGCTGGTACAACAACTTTTCCTCCGCACTTCCCGCCCAGCAGGCCTTGTTCGGCCTGTCGGACGAGGACATCGCCGCCATCGTCGCCGCCAATCAGAGCCTGAGCGCGAAGCTCCAGGCGGCCGATGCCGCGGCGGCGGCCGCCAAGGTGGCCAATGCCGAGAAGTCGGAGAGCCGGCGCAAGGCCGACGGCGATGCGCGCGGCATCGCCCGACGCATCAAGGCGCATCCGAAATACACGCCCGCCATCGGGCAACTGCTGGGCATCGAGGGGGCCGAGAGCAGCGGCGACCTGAGCGCGGCCCGCCCCGATGTGTTCGTCGCCAACCTGGGCGGCGGCAAGGCGGAGGTTTCGTTCAACAAGTCCAACAGCCACGGTGTGAACGTCTACGGCTGGCGGGAAGGCGACGCCGATTTCGTGTTTCTGGCCCGCGACAATGCCTCGCCCTATGTCGACGAGCGTCCGCCCGCAGCGGCGGGCAAACCGGAGCTGCGGCGCTACAAGCTGGTCTACGTGCTGGCCGACGAGGAGGTCGGCCAGTTCAGCGCCATCGTGGAGACGGTGGTGACGCCGTGAAGCCCTGACCGGGCCCGCGCCGCGGGAGCTCACATCTTCCGCGGCTGCGCGCCGATACGGCACGCCCTCCGTGCTGTCCAGTTTCGGTGTGTATAATGCGTGTGTAATTATCAGCGCGATGGGTGGGCGAGTATGTCGCATCGAGTGAATGTGATTCTGGATGACGAGGTTTGGGAGCAATTCCAGGCCATACCCAAAGGGGAGCGCAGCAAATTGATCAATCAGGCGGTGTCGGAAACCTTGCTGCGCCGGCAACGCGAGGAGGCGTTCGCGCGGATCAGGGCGCGGGCGGAAGCCAAGGAAAAATTGCCGGGAACGACCGAAGACTGGGTGCGCGAAGACCGGGACAGTCATTAGATGAGACACCTGGTCATCGATGCATCGGTCATCCTGAAATGGCTGTTGCCGCCGGAGAGCGAGCCTTATCAAGCGCAGGCACTGGCCATCGCGCAGGCTTTGTCCCAGGGGCGGGTCGAAGCACGCTTGCCGGCACTTTGGTATTTCGAGGTGGGTAACATCCTGGCGCGAAAATACCGGCAGGACGCCGACCGCGACCTGGCCGACTTGCGCCGGCAACTCGCCGGCTGCGACGAGCCGGTGGCGCCAAGCTGGCAGCGAGAGATCGTTCGCCTGACGGCATCGTACCCTGTCACCTTCTACGACGCCGCTTATCACGCCCTCGCCATCGTCCGCGATGGTGTTTTCGTCACCGCCGATGAAAAATACCTGCAAGCGGTGGCCGGCGAGCCCTGCATCATGCACCTCAAGGACTGGTATTGAGCCGAGTACAGCCATGCAACATGCCACCGTACTTCCCATCCCCGAAGCCGATTATCTGGCCGGCGAACCGCTCAGTGCGGTGCGCCACGAATACGTGGCCGGGCATGTTTATGCCATGGCCGGAGCGGGCAAGGCGCATAACACCATCGCCCTGAACATCGCGAGCCGGTTGCGCAATCATCTGCGCGGTTCGCCTTGCCGCAGTTATATCGCCGACATGAAAGTGAGGGTGGCGCGTGAGCAGGCGTATTTCTACCCCGACGTCGTGGTCACCTGTTCCGAGCGAGACACCGCCGCCGATGCGCCCAAGGATTATCTGACCGAGCCGCGCCTGATCGTCGAGGTGCTGTCGCCGGGCACCGAAACCACCGACCGGCGCGAGAAGATGCGCGCCTATGCCGCGCTGGAGAGCTTGCGGGAATATGTGCTGGTGGAAAGCCGTTTCCCGCAGGTGGAGGTTTACCGCAGGCTGCCGGACGGCGGCTGGGAGCAATGGACCTGGTCGCCGGGCGAAACCGTACGCTTGGACAGCGTCGGTTTGGATCTGGCGTTCGCGGAGATTTACGAGGACGTGGAATTCTGATTCTTTCCCTCTCCCTCTCCCTCTGGGAGAGGGTTGGGTGAGGGTCATCCAAAACGACATTACTTTTTTAAACGACTGGTGCCGGCATGAACGGACTCCTCCCACCCCTCAAACCCATCGCCATGAAGGAACGCGTCTCCCTGATCTTCATCGAGTACGGCGAAATCGACGTGCTGGACGGCGCCTTCGTAGTCATCGACAAAAACGGCGTGCGCACCCACATTCCGGTCGGCTCCATCGCCTGCATGATGCTGGAGCCGGGCACCCGCGTCTCGCATCGCGCAGCGGCCCTGGCCGCACGGGTGGGCACCCTGCTGGTCTGGGTCGGCGAGGCCGGCGTGCGCCTCTATGCCTCGGGCCAGCCCGGTGGGGCGCGCTCCGACCGCCTGCTTTATCAGGCCCAACTGGCGCTGGACGGCGATTTGCGGCTCAAGGTGGTGCGCAAGATGTACGAACTGCGTTTCGGCGAAAAGCCGCCCGAACGGCGCAGCGTGGAGCAGTTGCGCGGCATCGAGGGCGCCCGCGTGCGCAAGACCTACGAACTGCTGGCCAAGCGCTACGGCGTGAAGTGGAAGCAGCGCAATTACGACGTGCAGGAATGGGACGCGGGCGACCTGCCCAACCGCTGCCTCAGCTCGGCCACCGCCTGTTTGTACGGTATCACCGAGGCCGCGATACTCGCGGCCGGTTACGCCCCGGCGGTCGGCTTCATCCACACCGGCAAGCCTTTGTCCTTCGTCTACGACATCGCCGACCTGGTCAAATTCGACACCGTGGTGCCGGTCGCCTTCAAGATCGCCGCCAAGGAGCCGGCCAACGCCGAGCGCGAGGTGCGCCTGGCCTGTCGCGACGTGTTCCGCGAGACCCATTTGCTGAAGAAGATCATCCCCATGATCGAAGACGTATTGGCCGCCGGCGGCGTGCAGCCGCCCGAAGCACCGGAAGACAGCGTCGGCCCCGCCATTCCCAACCCCGAGAGCCTGGGCGATGCTGGTCATCGTGCTTGAAAACGCCCCGCCGAGGCTGCGCGGGCGCCTGGCCGTGTGGCTGGTGGAAGTGCGCGCAGGCGTTTACGTCGGCGACTTGTCCAAGCGCATCCGCGAGATGATCTGGGCGCAGGTCGCCGAAGGCATCGAGGACGGCAACGCGGTGCTGGTGTGGTCCACCAACACCGAATCCGGCTTCGACTTCCTCACGCTGGGCAAGAACCGTCGCATGCCGGTGGAACTGGACGGCCTTAAGCTGGTGTCTTTTTTCCCGCCCGAACCGCAGGCCGACCCGCCTCAGGGAGGTGGAAATGCTCTTTAACAATCCGGAAATTTTGTCGTGCAAAAACGCCGTTCAATTCGGTAGAATTCGGACGGCCCAAAAACGCCATTGCTAACAACAAGTTAGAAATGGTCCGTTCCCCACGCCCGTGGGGATGAACCGCCGCAGGCGTGCCCATCGACCTATCCGTTGGGCCGTTCCCCACGCCCGTGGGGATGAACCGGCCTGTGCGGTAAAGCCAAACAGCGTATTTGCCCGTTCCCCACGCCCGTGGGGATGAACCGCTGGCGATCTGCCGCAGCGCCTTGCATGGCGACCGTTCCCCACGCCCGTGGGGATGAACCGTTCGGGCAGAACAAACCCTTGCCGAAGAACAACCGTTCCCCACGCCCGTGGGGATGAACCGCACGACGGCCGCGTCATCTGATGGTATCCATCCCGTTCCCCACGCCCGTGGGGATGAACCGAATGGGCCAAAACCAATCCCGGCCTGGGTGTCCCGTTCCCCACGCCCGTGGGGATGAACCGCCGCCGCCATTGCCCGCGTCAACGCGCGGGCCCCGTTCCCCACGCCCGTGGGGATGAACCGGGGCTCATATCAGGCCTTCTGTCCCATACGACGCCGTTCCCCACGCCCGTGGGGATGAACCGACCTCCGCCGCACTGGCATATCGATCTATCCCCCGTTCCCCACGCCCGTGGGGATGAACCGGCGCGGCGGGAGACGAATACATCGTAAAAGGCCCGTTCCCCACGCCCGTGGGGATGAACCGCAGCTCTCGCGCTACACCGATGCGGAGCTGCACCGTTCCCCACGCCCGTGGGGATGAACCGCCTTCCTCGCCGGCGCCGACGAAAGTGGTAGACCGTTCCCCACGCCCGTGGGGATGAACCGCAAAACGGGACATTGCAACAACATCACGCGTACCGTTCCCCACGCCCGTGGGGATGAACCGTAGGCCTTCCAGAAAACACGAAGGCCTTCAGCCCGTTCCCCACGCCCGTGGGGATGAACCGCCTAAGAGCAAAGATAAAAAGGAACAGCAAATCCGTTCCCCACGCCCGTGGGGATGAACCGGGATCTTCCGCTTGTCTATATGCTCAGCGGCACCGTTCCCCACGCCCGTGGGGATGAACCGTTTTGGTATCACGGAACGGAATCCAACCAGCACCGTTCCCCACGCCCGTGGGGATGAACCGAGATTGTCCATGCGGTCATAGGCGGATGGATTCCGTTCCCCACGCCCGTGGGGATGAACCGCATCCCCAACGTCTGTCGGATGGCGATGTCGCCCGTTCCCCACGCCCGTGGGGATGAACCGTAGCGCCTCGTGGGTGGCCGATATCGCCCAACCCGTTCCCCACGCCCGTGGGGATGAACCGACCTACTGGAACGAGTGCTGGTGGAAATGGGCCCGTTCCCCACGCCCGTGGGGATGAACCGCCGGTTGCGCCTTACGATCCATACGCCTTCGCCCGTTCCCCACGCCCGTGGGGATGAACCGTAGTAAAAATCCACGTCTCATGGCACCCTCCTCCGTTCCCCACGCCCGTGGGGATGAACCGCCGACCATCGGTTACGGCCATGTGATGACGGCCCGTTCCCCACGCCCGTGGGGATGAACCAGCGCTCTCGCGGAGCCGCTGGTAGACGAAACCCCGTTCCCCACGCCCGTGGGGATGAACCGCGTCCTTGCATCAGGTGCAGGCGGATGGCGCACCGTTCCCCACGCCCGTGGGGATGAACCGGCAATGTTGCCGTCCCAGGTCTGGCCCATCCACCGTTCCCCACGCCCGTGGGGATGAACCGTGGCCGAGCAGTTGGCCGCCTCGGGCCGGCCGCCCGTTCCCCACGCCCGTGGGGATGAACCGTCTACCGGCTGGCCGCCGACCAAGGCCTCGAACCGTTCCCCACGCCCGTGGGGATGAACCGTGTCCTGCGTGTCGGTGGACTCGGTGAGGAGCCCGTTCCCCACGCCCGTGGGGATGAACCGCGTCAATAATTTCGGCGGTGCGCCATTAACTTCCGTTCCCCACGCCCGTGGGGATGAACCGTGATCGGTACCGCCCGCCTGACCGGCACCGCACCGTTCCCCACGCCCGTGGGGATGAACCGCGTTCCAAGAGATTCAGGTC
Organism: Methylococcus sp. EFPC2; assembly: GCF_016925495.1. Taxonomy (NCBI): domain Bacteria; kingdom Pseudomonadati; phylum Pseudomonadota; class Gammaproteobacteria; order Methylococcales; family Methylococcaceae; genus Methylococcus; species Methylococcus sp. EFPC2. The sequence continues at coordinate 3,866,949 of NZ_CP070491.1, forward strand.
GATGCGGCTACACCGTTCCCCACGCCCGTGGGGATGAACCGGCATACAGCAGGCTCAGGCGCAGGCCCAACAACCGTTCCCCACGCCCGTGGGGATGAACCGGGGCCGATTATTCTCAACCGCACTCGCAAGGCCCGTTCCCCACGCCCGTGGGGATGAACCGAGCTGGGCAGTATCGAGAACGTACGCATCATCCCGTTCCCCACGCCCGTGGGGATGAACCGGTCGATGGTGTACTTTCCAACAACACCAGGGCCCGTTCCCCACGCCCGTGGGGATGAACCGGTGGACGACAAGGCCCCCGCGCTGGCTGAAGACCGTTCCCCACGCCCGTGGGGATGAACCGCGTTGAAGGTGAACGTATAACATTAGAACATGCCGTTCCCCACGCCCGTGGGGATGAACCGTATTGGTCCAGGATGGCTTGCAGAGCTTGCCGCCGTTCCCCACGCCCGTGGGGATGAACCGCCGGTAGTCAGCGTGCCGCCCATGGGTGCCGGCCGTTCCCCACGCCCGTGGGGATGAACCGGGATAGCGGTTTCATACCGGCCTCACTTGGCTGACCGTTCCCCACGCCCGTGGGGATGAACCGGTACTGCCGGTGCCCGCGTAGAAATCCGCGTTCCGTTCCCCACGCCCGTGGGGATGAACCGTAGCCGGCTGGCGGCCCATAGGGCGATGGAGTCCGTTCCCCACGCCCGTGGGGATGAACCGTCGCCGGCCTTGGTGAACGCCTCGCCGGCTTTCCGTTCCCCACGCCCGTGGGGATGAACCGACGGCCCGCCGCCTTGCGATGGCGAGACGGTGCCGTTCCCCACGCCCGTGGGGATGAACCGCGTCAGGGTTGGGCGGGTAGTGCCGAAGGCGGCCGTTCCCCACGCCCGTGGGGATGAACCGGAGAACCAGAGGTATAGGTGAACAGATCGGTACCGTTCCCCACGCCCGTGGGGATGAACCGGGAGCAGTCCGGCAGATGCCAGCGGAGCAAGTCCGTTCCCCACGCCCGTGGGGATGAACCGGTCGTGGCGCCGGTAAAGGTCAGGGACCACGTCCGTTCCCCACGCCCGTGGGGATGAACCGTGCTACGCGCGGGCTGCAACGCCAATTTTTATCCGTTCCCCACGCCCGTGGGGATGAACCAGGCGGCAGGCGGCTGCATTTCAACAGCCCCTGGCCGTTCCCCACGCCCGTGGGGATGAACCGCTCGTGGCGGGCCGCCATGCCTTTTGCGGTTTCCGTTCCCCACGCCCGTGGGGATGAACCGAATTTGCGGGTGTATCAGGTCACGGGCGATTTCCCGTTCCCCACGCCCGTGGGGATGAACCGGAACGTTGAATTTAGCCGGGGCGTTAGACAATACCGTTCCCCACGCCCGTGGGGATGAACCGCTCCCGGTGGCGCTCCGCGATACGATCTTGCGCCGTTCCCCACGCCCGTGGGGATGAACCGCGGCGGTCAACCCGTACTTTGGCCGCGAGGTTCCGTTCCCCACGCCCGTGGGGATGAACCGCTCTTCTGCGCTCGCCGTTCCCAGGGCGTTCGCCGTTCCCCACGCCCGTGGGGATGAACCGGATGTCGAGGAGTTTCGACAGAATTTTCGTTTCCGTTCCCCACGCCCGTGGGGATGAACCGGACCTTGGTTGTGACTATAACGGTAATACCACCCGTTCCCCACGCCCGTGGGGATGAACCGATCGTGCGATAATTTCGGCGCGAGCAGATATTCCGTTCCCCACGCCCGTGGGGATGAACCGCGAACGGACCTGCCGTCGTCAACACACTATCCCCGTTCCCCACGCCCGTGGGGATGAACCGATAAAATTTCGCCCGTAACCTCGTTCGGTCGACCGTTCCCCACGCCCGTGGGGATGAACCGCCGGAAATCGACCCCCGTATGAGTTTCAAGTACCGTTCCCCACGCCCGTGGGGATGAACCGGTAGATTCGCGCACTCTATGTAATAGGGATTGCCGTTCCCCACGCCCGTGGGGATGAACCGATATCGTCTGAGTTCCGCGACGTTTGTTGATGCCGTTCCCCACGCCCGTGGGGATGAACCGGTATCGAAATACATTGCGGTAATTATTGGGAACCGTTCCCCACGCCCGTGGGGATGAACCGTACGGGTTGACCGTCGCCTTGGATATGCGCGACCGTTCCCCACGCCCGTGGGGATGAACCGCAGCGATAATTGCCCAGTCAGCGTGGTGTAGACCGTTCCCCACGCCCGTGGGGATGAACCGGCTGTAATGCCGCTAGCATCCCTATGTGGTCGCCGTTCCCCACGCCCGTGGGGATGAACCGGCCGTATAAATGCCCGGCAGTCCTCGCTCATCCCGTTCCCCACGCCCGTGGGGATGAACCGGACCTTGGTTGTGACTATAACGGTAATACCACACCGTTCCCCACGCCCGTGGGGATGAACCGGCATGGAGATCGGAATCTACACTAGCGATGGTCCGTTCCCCACGCCCGTGGGGATGAACCGCAGCGATAATTGCCCAGTCAGCGTGGTGTAGACCGTTCCCCACGCCCGTGGGGATGAACCGTACTTCCCGATCCCGTAATTGTAGGATTGGAGCCGTTCCCCACGCCCGTGGGGATGAACCGGCGGGCAACGCTCCGGCGAGCTTGGAGGGTGCCCGTTCCCCACGCCCGTGGGGATGAACCGGTGTAGACCGATTGTCCAATGGCGAGGGAAATCCGTTCCCCACGCCCGTGGGGATGAACCGGTATCGAAATACATTGCGGTAATTATTGGGAACCGTTCCCCACGCCCGTGGGGATGAACCGCGTACACGGCCTCCGCGCTATCCATGCCGTACCCGTTCCCCACGCCCGTGGGGATGAACCGTCTGACGCCCAATGCGGCGAGACCGCGCTTAACCGTTCCCCACGCCCGTGGGGATGAACCGTTGTCGAGCAGATAACGCTAAATGGGCTGACACCGTTCCCCACGCCCGTGGGGATGAACCGAGGAGGCCTCCGGCACCGAAGCCGAAGACGCGCCGTTCCCCACGCCCGTGGGGATGAACCGCGGACGATCACGTTTGCCCGCTGGGATGGGATCCGTTCCCCACGCCCGTGGGGATGAACCGATCGGGCGGAGAATGGCTGCGACGATTGTGCGCCGTTCCCCACGCCCGTGGGGATGAACCGCGTCCGCACGCTATGTCGTTTTCGACGAGGTCCCGTTCCCCACGCCCGTGGGGATGAACCCGGTTCCAGCCGAGCCGGTACTCAGGAGCGGGCCCGTTCCCCACGCCCGTGGGGATGAACCGGCACTTGTCGGCTTCCAGTTGCAGGGCCTCTACCGTTCCCCACGCCCGTGGGGATGAACCGCCGCCGAGAGCGCCGGGTCGAACCGATAAACCCCGTTCCCCACGCCCGTGGGGATGAACCGCGGCCATTGAAAAGGCCGGTACCAGCCAGATCCCGTTCCCCACGCCCGTGGGGATGAACCGATCGGCGTAGCAGCGGAATCCACGGCCACAGGCCGTTCCCCACGCCCGTGGGGATGAACCGGCGCTCGATATCGGCGACCGGGAAAAAATGCACCGTTCCCCACGCCCGTGGGGATGAACCGATTCCCCTCGCCCTCTGGGAGAGGGGCTAGGGCCGTTCCCCACGCCCGTGGGGATGAACCGCCCTTCGGCGAACTCGGCCAGGTCGCGGCGGCCCGTTCCCCACGCCCGTGGGGATGAACCGGCCATGGCCGCCAGATCGGCCGCGGTGAATTCCCGTTCCCCACGCCCGTGGGGATGAACCGCTCTATGCTGCGCAGATCGGTAAAAGCACCGACCGTTCCCCACGCCCGTGGGGATGAACCGCTTAACGAGGTGTAACTAGAGGGGGATGATGAACCGTTCCCCACGCCCGTGGGGATGAACCGCCGCTACCGTTCATGATTTCGTAAGCTAAGCCCCGTTCCCCACGCCCGTGGGGATGAACCGCCAACCTGTTGCATTGGCACATCGTCAATCTGCCGTTCCCCACGCCCGTGGGGATGAACCGACGCGCTATTGAGGCCGGCAATCGCGTTCCATCCGTTCCCCACGCCCGTGGGGATGAACCGTTTTCCAGGTCGACTACCAACTGCTGATACTGCCGTTCCCCACGCCCGTGGGGATGAACCGGACATTCCACGCCTCGTGGGAGGCATGTAACACCGTTCCCCACGCCCGTGGGGATGAACCGCGCGTGCAGTTGTTGCCAGGAAAGAGGCGTTTCCGTTCCCCACGCCCGTGGGGATGAACCGGCAATCCGGCCAGGGTTGACGATCAGCCAATACCGTTCCCCACGCCCGTGGGGATGAACCGTTTCCGGCAGCTTAAAGAGGTAGAGCTAGAGGCCGTTCCCCACGCCCGTGGGGATGAACCGCTCTTCCACATCGGTACCGATGCCGCCAAGGACCGTTCCCCACGCCCGTGGGGATGAACCGCGGTTTGGGTTCAGTTCCTATAGGCCGTAGGATCCGTTCCCCACGCCCGTGGGGATGAACCGTTGATGTACAAGCGCGCCCGCGACGGCCATGGGCCGTTCCCCACGCCCGTGGGGATGAACCGCGGGTAACAGCTAGCGCAAGGTGTCAGCGGACCCGTTCCCCACGCCCGTGGGGATGAACCGGAGACGGAAAAATTGACACTGCTACGGGCGGTCCGTTCCCCACGCCCGTGGGGATGAACCGGGATGGCCGGCCAAGGCCTGGCCGTTGCGCAACCCGTTCCCCACGCCCGTGGGGATGAACCGATGCCGGATTTGAAGGCGTAGAAGATCCTCTTCCGTTCCCCACGCCCGTGGGGATGAACCGAAATGATCGTTCGCCTGGCAGACGCCAAAGAGCCGTTCCCCACGCCCGTGGGGATGAACCGGTACGACGGTAAGCCAGCAGCGGTTCCACGTCCCGTTCCCCACGCCCGTGGGGATGAACCGGTTGACGACGCCATGTCATAGCCTTACCGGGGCCGTTCCCCACGCCCGTGGGGATGAACCGGCGCGTGTCGCTATGTTTACAATCGGGTGCTGCCGTTCCCCACGCCCGTGGGGATGAACCGGCGCGTGTCGCTATGTTTACAATCGGGTGCTGCCGTTCCCCACGCCCGTGGGGATGAACCGTGACGAAGGAGCTTGACGCGTATTTAAGCGATCCGTTCCCCACGCCCGTGGGGATGAACCGGGCGCCGGGACGTCGTCCGTCCCTATAAAAGTCCGTTCCCCACGCCCGTGGGGATGAACCGCCGTGCTGCTCGACGGTCGCCGACAGCGGATACCGTTCCCCACGCCCGTGGGGATGAACCGCCGTGAGTGGGCTAGAACCACGGCCCCAAGTGCCGTTCCCCACGCCCGTGGGGATGAACCGGTGCACCGTGTTTGGGACGTGCGCGAGTTTTTCCGTTCCCCACGCCCGTGGGGATGAACCACGCTGGAGGCAAAGGACGGTAAAGAAGTGCGCCCGTTCCCCACGCCCGTGGGGATGAACCGCGATCGCGGCGAGCCGGCGCGGAGAGAAGGATCCGTTCCCCACGCCCGTGGGGATGAACCGGGCTCGGGTGGCGGCAGCGAGGAGATTTTTATCCGTTCCCCACGCCCGTGGGGATGAACCGGTGCGCTTCCGCATCAACAACGTGGACACCGACCGTTCCCCACGCCCGTGGGGATGAACCGCCGGGCAGACAACAAGAGGAGGCAATATGGCACCGTTCCCCACGCCCGTGGGGATGAACCGCGCTGTGCGACAAAACCGGAGCGGTCGACATCCCGTTCCCCACGCCCGTGGGGATGAACCGTTGGCCGAGGGGTTAGGGCACCCCGCGTGCGGCCGTTCCCCACGCCCGTGGGGATGAACCGGCCTCAGCCCTCAAACGCATTTTCGCCAATAGCCGTTCCCCACGCCCGTGGGGATGAACCGCGATCTTGTTCTTGAAATGAAGAGGCGGTGACACCGTTCCCCACGCCCGTGGGGATGAACCCGAATCATGCGAGGACTGATATGGATAACCAACCCGTTCCCCACGCCCGTGGGGATGAACCGCCCAGGACGCCCGGGTCGATATTGATCTTGTACCCGTTCCCCACGCCCGTGGGGATGAACCGCCAATCCAACGGGGTTTGCTTGCCTGCCTTGTCCGTTCCCCACGCCCGTGGGGATGAACCGCAAATGATGCCCTACCTCGGGCAACTGGACCTGCCGTTCCCCACGCCCGTGGGGATGAACCGTCGATCGGGCAGCTGTCGGTGGCGTTGGAGGCCCGTTCCCCACGCCCGTGGGGATGAACCTGCTGTGAAGGCCAGGCGAAGTCGAAGCGCCATCCGTTCCCCACGCCTGAGGGGATGAACCGATGTCGCCGGCTTCGAGCGCGCCACGGAATGCCCGTTCCCCACGCCGGTGGGGATGAACCGCCATCGGCGCCACGGCGCTGGCGGCCGATACCCCGCTCCCCACGCCCGTGGGGATGAACCTTATTGTTCGGAATGGAGATGATGCAAGGACACGTCCTGTGGCGCTTGCCAGCCCGCCCGTCCTGGGGCGGTCGTTCACGGCCGGGAGCACCGGCCGCTCACCCCCACGCCCGTGGGGGTGAGCGGCTCGGCGCTGGCAAAAGCCTGATGCCGCCGCAGCGAGTATCTCTATCGAATGAAGTCGCGATGAGTCGGTTTACAAGCCGATAGCGAAGTTCCGTACCTTTTCTCGGGTGGATGCCGGAATGCGGCCGCTATGCATCTCTTTGGCCACTTCCGCGCATACGTCGGCCACCAGTTCCGTCTGCTCCTCGGTCAAGATCAAGGGAGGCTCTATCCTGACCACTTGCTGGGCGTTTCCGAAGTAGCCCACGTAAACGCCTTTCTCCACGCAACGCATCGCGAACAGCTTGCAGGCTGCGGGATCCCTGGAAATATTGATCTCCAGTCCGATCATCAGCCCGCGGCCGCGTGCTTCGACCAGCACATCCGGATACTGCAGCTGAAGCGCTTGCAGCCTGCCGAGTAGCCTGCATCCCAGCTTGTCGGCGTTGGCCATGACGTCGTGGTCCTCGATGATGGAAATGACCTTGGCGGCCGCCGCCGCAGAGGGCGGATGCCCGGTATAAGTGAACAGATGCTGCGCCGGGTGCAGGGCATCGATCACCTCTGCCCGACCGATCAAAGCCGAGATCGGAGCATAGCCGCCGGAAAGCCCTTTCGCGGTCACCAGGATATCGGGCACCACCCCGTCGTGTTCGATCGCCCACCAGCGGCCGGTCCGCCCCATTCCGCTCTGTATCTCGTCGATGATGAACAGGGCTTGATGTTTGCTCAGCATTTCCGCCAGCAAGGGAAAGAATCCTTCGGGGGGCACCTGTACTCCGGCGTCCCCCTGGATGGGTTCCGCCAACACACCGCCGATCTCACCGGAGGTCAGCAAGGTCTTTATCCGGCGCAAGACCTCGTCGCGTTGCTTTAGCGTCACCGGAAAGTCCACGGTGATGAAGTTCGGCGAAGGCGGATAGATGCCGTCGTTGAGCCCCCGAAATCCCGAAGCCTGCTGGGAAAGCCCCGTCGATCCGTGGTAGGCGTTGGCAAATTTGATCACGGCATAACGCCCCGTGTATTTGCGCATCGCCTCGATCGCGCCGTCGCATGAATCGGATCCGGATAGTCCGATGAGTACCTTCTTCGCATGCCGGCCGGGCGTGATGCGGGTCAGTTTTTCGGCAAGCTCGATGGCCTGAATGTTGGCGGAATATGGGAAACAGGAGTTCTGAAGCTGGGTGGCGGTCTGGTAGTAGGCTAACGCCACCTCGTCATGGCCATAGCCCAGGACGTTGGTCGTCGCGGCGGAGAGGCAGTCCAGGTAGATGTTGCCATCCAGATCGGTGACATACGCACCTTGTCCACCCTCGAGCGTGATGCCGTAAAGCCCGGAGTAGTTGGTGCGGCCGATCACTTTCCGCATCCGCTCCAGCATCGCGATCGATTTCGGGCCGGGGGGTGAGGTCTTGACGCTGACGGCGACGCGGGGAAATTCGCCCAGCCATTCGGCTTCCGCCTTCTCCTGCACCAGGGCCAATCCCGCGCCGGTAGCCAAGCCGGCCACTCTGGAGAGCATCTCCCGTCGTGAAATTCGCTCGCTCATGATCGTTTCCCCCTGAAGAGGTTCTCGCCACAGGAAAGCCGGCTGCCTTCACCTCGGCACCGCCCCGGAGTGCGGTCTTCCCGCACCAGGCTCGCGGATTGTACGCGTGTGCGCAGAACTTGGTCGGCCACGCCATACTCCCCACCCTTAGTTAAGGTGGCCCGAGATCCCCGGCCAGATCGGTGGGAGCGGGCTTTAGCCCACGACGATTAAGGCCTGAAGGCCGCTCCCACCATGACCTCTGGGCTGGGTTAAGAATAGAGGCATCGAAACGCCAATCCCGTCACTACCTAGGGGAATACCTCTCCACACGAAAGGTACTTTCGTCCACGGGGGCGTGAAGAGGGCCTTTGGCAGAACCGTTAATAGTTTGATCCGCCGGTATTCTGCCTGCAATTTCTTGTGCGCCGCGGGCCGTATTACCCACGGCATCCCTTGCCGGCCTTCGCGAGAAGATAACTCGAGGCCGTCAACGCCGGTTCGTGTGTAAAGTCAAAATTGCAAGGGATCGGGCAGGGTCAAGATAATGCGAGAGGCCTGGAACACCCGTCTCCACGATAGGGCCTATACCTTAGGCAACTCCGGCGCTGGGCTTGTACGATCTACGACACGCCCTCGTGATGGACGATATGCTGCGCAACTTGCGCCGACGGCCGACTATGCGGCTATTGGGATCGACAGAGGGGTGAAAAAAAGTAGATGAGTTCCGTGTTGGAAAAACCGGACGAGAAACAAGCGAAAGAGATGTTTCTCACGTATCGAGAAACAGGGAATTGATTGGTCGGGGTGAGAGGATTCGAACCTCCGGCCACTGCCTCCCGAAAGCAGTGCTCTACCAGGCTGAGCTACACCCCGAAACTTTGATATTTTCAGTAGCTGCGCGCTACCGAAAATCTTGCGAGCCGTATTAAGGCGTCTTTGAACTGGGAAGACGGTATGCAGTCCAGCGCCGTGATGGCCTTTTCCGCTTCTTCCCTTGCGCGCCGCGTAGTATACGCAATTGCGTCGGTAGACTCAACGATTGCGTACACATCTTTGAAGTGCTCGCGTTCGCCCTGCTCGATAGCGACCCGTAATATCTCGGCCTGCTCGGGCGAGGCGTGCTCCAGGGCATAGATGAGCGGCAGGGTGGGCTTGCCTTCGGCGAGATCGTCGCCCAGGTTTTTTCCCAGTTCCTCGGGATTGGCCATGTAGTCCAGTGCGTCGTCGATGAGCTGGAAGGCTATACCCAGGCGCAGGCCGTATTCGCGCAGGTTCTGCTCGACCTCGGGGGAGGCGCCGGTCAACACGCCCGCCAGTTGGCCGGCGGCGGCGAACAGGATGGCGGTCTTGCGGGCTACCACGTCGAGGTATTTCTGCTCGGTGGTCGCGGGATTGTTGCAGTTCAAAAGCTGCAGGACCTCGCCCTCGGCGATCGCCGTGGTGGTGCTGGACATGATCTGCATCACCCGCAAGTCATGCACGCCGACCATCATCTCGAACGAGCGGGAATAGAGAAAATCGCCGACCAGAACGCTGGCGGAATTGCCCCACAGGCGGTTGGCCGTGTCGCGGCCCCGGCGCAGAGACGATTCGTCCACCACGTCGTCGTGCAGCAAGGTAGCCGTGTGTATGAACTCCAGTACAGCGGCCAGCGTGAGATGCTTGTCGCCGGGGTAGTTCAGGGCTTTCGCCGCCAACAGCAGCAGCATGGGCCGCAGACGCTTGCCGCCGCTGTTGATGATGTAGTGACCGATTTGGTTGACCAGCAGCACGCCGGAACTCAGTTCCTTGACGATGATCTGGTCGACGGCCTTGTTTTCTTCCTCGACGAGTTGGCGGATGCCGGCGAATTCCTGTCGGGCGTCGTCTTCGTTTACCGACACGGTGGCCGTTGTGCTAAGGCTAGTCATGTAAAGTTCCCGCTCAAGTGAGGGCGGGCAGATTTCCTGATTGGATTAAAAAGTGTGCGAATCGTATGAACCGGGGCTGGTTAAGTCAAGTTGAGCGCTCCGGCCCCGCGCTAACGGAGCCGTTTTCCGCTCAATGCGTCGTAGATGGGCGTCGGTTCACCACGCCCTCCGAGCTCACCGGGAAGAAAAACGAGATCGGTGCCGGGAAAATAATGTCGTACCCGCAGTCTCGTTCGCGCCGGAGCCGTTCCGCTGCGATTCGCGCTGGTGGATACCACAGGGCCGCCAAACGCGCGGCACAATGCCGCCGACGGGCCGTGGGCCGTCACCCGAACGGCGATGCCGCCGCTGTCTCCCCGCAACAGCTCGGGTACCCAGGACTGCGCTGGAACGATCCGGGTAATCGGGCCGGGCCAGCCGAGCTTGAGCGCCTCTCGCAAACCCGGATGGCGGAGGTCCAGGAAGGGTTCCAGTTGGCGGAAATTCTCGGCGATCAGTATCAGCCCCTTGGTCGAGGGGCGTTGTTTCGACGCCAACAATTTTTCGATCGCCGCGAGGTTGCGGGGATCGCAACCCAAGCCGTAAACCGCTTCGGTCGGATAGGCGATCAAGCCGCCTCGGCGCAGTTGACGCACGCATAAGCGCAGACGGAACGCCGATACCCAGCCCATCCGAGGGAGCTTAGCTTTCGGTTATGGCGTTCAATTCGCCTTCGTAGGGCGTCGCATAACCGCATTCTTTCTGCGGGCAGACTTTTTCGGTACCGCGCCGTTTGGTGGTTTTCAGGGTCAATATCGGCCAGCCGCAGTTGGGGCAGGGCTCCGCCAGGGGCGGATTCCAGGCCGCGTAGCTGCAGGTCGGGTAGGTCGAGCAGGAATAGAACAGCTTGCCGAAGCGCGACTTGCGCTTGATGAGGCTGCCTTTCTTGCACTCCGGGCACTGGACGCCGGTGTCCTCCGGCTTTTCCAAAGGCTCGATGTGCTTGCACTTGGGATACGCGCTGCAACCGATGAATTTGCCGTAGCGCCCGGTCTTGATGACCAGCGGCGAATCGCACTTCGGGCAGGTCTTGCCTTCGACCACCTCCGGTTCCGCCGATGTCGTTTCACCGTTGAGATTGCGCGTGTACTTGCAGGTCGGATAGTTGTTGCAGCCGATGAAACGGCCGTTGCGCCCCAGGCGTATCGACAAAGGCCCGCCGCAGTCCGGACAGGCTTCCTCGATGGCTTCATGGGTGACATCGGCGCGCTTGAGCCCTTCGTCCTTGGCCTCGATCAGCGACTTGAACGGCCCCCAGAATTCCTTCATCAAGGGTATCCAGGTTTTCTCGCCGCGCGATACCGCGTCGAGGTCGTCCTCCAGATTGGCGGTAAAGTTGTAGTCGACGTATTGGGTGAAATGCTCGGTGAGGAATTTGTTGACGATACGGCCGACATCGGTCGGGCGGAAGCGCTTGGCGTCCAGTTCCACGTAATGGCGCTGCTGCAGGGTGGAGATGATGGAGGCATAGGTCGACGGCCGGCCGATGCCGTATTCCTCCAAGGTCTTGACCAGGCTGGCTTCGGTGAAGCGCGGAGGCGGTTCGGTGAAATGCTGGCCGGCGACGATTTCGGCCAGATCGACCTGCTCGCCGCTCTTGAGCGCGGGCAAATAGCTCTCGTCGTCCTCGCCGGCCTGCGCATCGTCGCGCCCCTCCAGGTAGACCGCCATGAACCCCGGATTGATGACGGTGGAGCCGTTGGCGCGAAAGACATTGCCCTCGCCGCAACCGAGATCGACCGCCACCGTGCCTATGGTCGCGTGTATCATCTGGCATGCGACGGTGCGCTTCCAGATCAGGCTGTAGAGCTTGAACTGGTCCGGCGAGAGATGAGACTTCACCTGCTCGGGCACGCGGAAGGCCGAGGTCGGACGCACCGCCTCGTGAGCCTCCTGGGCGTTCTTGCTCTTGGTTTTGTAGACCGGTGCCTGTTCCGGGATATTGTCTTTGCCGAAACGCTTGGCGATCAGTTCGCGCAGCTCCTGGATCGCCTCATTGGCCAGGCTGACCGAGTCGGTACGCATATAGGTGATCAAGCCTACGGATTCGCCGCCGAGGTCTATGCCTTCGTAGAGTTGCTGCGCGACGGTCATGGTGCGGCGGGTGGTAAAGCCCAGCTTGCGCGCCGCTTCCTGTTGCAGGGTCGAGGTGGTGAACGGCGCGGCGGGATTGCGCTTGCGCTCCTTCTCCTCGACCTTGAGCACCGAAAGCTGGCCGTTCGCGGCCTTCAGCAAGGCGTCGCGGACCTGGCCCGCCTGAGCCTCGTCGGTGATGCTGAACTGTTCGAGTTTCTGGCTTTCGTAATGGGTCAGGCGCGCCTTGAACGCTTGTTCTGCTGTCCGCGCCGTGGCCTCGATGGTCCAGTATTCCTGGGTCTTGAAGGCCTCGATCTCCAGTTCCCGTTCGACGATCATGCGCAGGGCGGGGCTCTGCACCCGGCCGGCGGAGAGGCCGCGGCGGATTTTCTTCCACAGCAGGGGAGAGAGTTTGAAGCCGACCAGATAATCCAGCGCCCGGCGTGCCTGCTGGGCATCGATCAAATCCTTGGACAGCGCCTGGGGATGCTCGATGGCCTCGGTGATCGCACGCTTGGTGATTTCGTGGAAAACAACCCGGTGCACCGGCTTGTTTTCCAGCAGTTTCTTTTCCTTGAGTATCTCGTACAAGTGCCAGGAAATCGCCTCGCCCTCGCGGTCCGGGTCGGTCGCGAGATAGAGCGCATCGGCCTTCTTGGCGGCGGAGGCGATGGTCTGCACGTGTTTCTGGTTGCGATCGATGACCTCGTATTTCATCGCGAAGTCGTGTTCCGGATCGACCGCGCCTTCTTTCGGCACCAGATCGCGCACATGGCCGTACGAGGCGTAAACCTGGAAGTCCTTGCCCAGGTATTTTTCTATCGTTTTGGCCTTGGCCGGCGATTCGACGATGACGAGATTGTGGCTCATGAGGCAGGGGAGGGCGCGACGCCGGAATGTGGTCGATGGATGATCGCTAAACAGGCGTTCAGTGGATATAACCCGGCATGGTTTCGTACACCAGGTTTTCCATTCGGGCGAACGCGACTTCCTCGTCCGGCTGGCTGAACAATATCATCAGCACGATCCATTTCAGGTTTTCCAGGGAGATGCGCTCCTCGTTCAGCGCCATGGCCCGGTCAATCACCAGTTCGCGGTTGGCCGGGCTCAGGATGCCACTCTGTTCGAGTGACATGAGCAGGCTTTGGCATTCCATGTCCAGCTTGGCGGCTTCCTCGTGGGCGAAGATGCGGAATGCTGGGGACGACACGGCCGTGATGGGCTTGTGCTCCGCCAGCGACTCCAGCCAATCGAACGCCTTGGTGATCTCTTCCTGCGGAAAACCGGCCTCCAGCAACTCGGTGCGTATGGTGTCCGGATCGGGCTCGGGCTCGGCTTCGCCCCCCATGTAGTTTTCGAACAGGTAGATCAGAACGTCGAATACGTTTTCTTTCATGCAAATTCTCGGTAAGCGATGGGCTAGGGAGTCACCGGATGCGGCAGTACAATCCACCGCCGGAGGCGATGACGTAACCATCCAGTTCCAGCAACAACAGCATGGAGGTGATGGTTTCCGGCGCGAATCCCGTCGCTGCGATGAGAGTATCCACAGAGGTTGGTTCATACGCAACAGATTTTAAGAGCGAGGCGAGGGCCGGATCGGGGGCCGCGGGCTTTTCTCCGCTGTCCGGAACCGCAGCCGGGGCAGGGGTATAGACCCCCAACTCCTCCAAAATGTCCTGCACGGTCTCCACCAGCTTGGCGCCCTGCTTGATCAAGGCGTTGCATCCACGCGACAAGGGATTCTGGATGGAGCCGGGTATGGCGAAGACTTCGCGGCCCTGCTCCAGGGCCAGGCGTGCGGTGATCAGGGAGCCGCTGCGCAGCGCCGCCTCGACCACCAGCACGCCGCGCGACAGTCCGCTGATGATGCGGTTGCGGCGGGGGAAATTGCCGGCTTGCGGCGCCGTGCCGGTGGGCAGCTCGGATACCAGGGCGCCGCCGCATTGCACGATGGTCTCGGCCAGGCGGGCGTGGCGGGCGGGGTAAACCTGGTCCGGCCCGGTGCCGGCGACCGCTACCGTTCGTCCCCGTCCCTCCAGCGCGCCCCGGTGCGCAGCGGCGTCGATGCCCAAGGCCAGCCCGCTGGTCACCGCCCAGCCGGCTTCGGCCAAGGCCCGGGAAAAATCACGGGCCAGTTTTTCGCCCGTAGGGGAGGGATTCCGGCTGCCGACCACCGCGAGCTGCAGGCTGCCCAGTGCGAGGGGGGCGCCCTCGACGAACAACACGGGCGGTGGATCGGCGATTTCACGCAAGGGCAACGGATAGTCGGGGTGATCGAGCGTCAGGCAGTGGCGGTTCGGTTCGGCGAGCCAGCGCAGGTCGTCGTCGACTTTGCGCCAGTCGGGCGCGAGCAGCCCATCCACGGTCGCCGCCGCCAGCCCCAGTGCGGTCAGGCCGGCGCGCGATTCGGAAAAGACCCCTTCGGGCGATCCGAAATGATCCCGAAGGGTTTGGAAGGCTCGCGGGCCCACGCGGGGCGTACGCATGAGCGCCAGCCAATAGGCAAGTTCCTGGGCAGGGGTTGCCGTCAAGTTAGGGGGTTACGACGGCGTCATTGATGTGCAGCGCGCGGGTGGCTTTCATGACCAGCCCGAAGCTGACACGCTCGTAAGGCTTGAAAACCAGAAGCGTGCCCGACTTCTCGCGCGGCAAATCCACCGTTTCGGCGGCTTGCCGGCTGACGATGTCGCGTTCGGTGCGGCCAGCCCGGTAAATGTCGAGGACGTGACCGGTTTCCAGCCCATCGGCGTAACCGCGGTCGATGATGATCACCTGATATTGGCCGATCTGGCTGACGCCGTCCACGACGCTGATGATGTGCCCTTCGACCAGTTTGTCCGGCGCGTGGGGCTGGTACTGCATCTGCATCGTTTCCTGTTCGACCGGCAGCAGGCGGTCGCCGATGATCACCTCGCGTTCGGTGCGGGTCAGTTGCAGGGTGGCAATCTCGCCGCCACGCTCGAGTGTGGCATCGCCTACGGACAAGGCCTCGTAACCCAGGACTTCCCGCGTGTCGGGGTCGCGGTAGGCGGCGCCGGGACGGAAGATCATGAAGCCGTCGTCGTGTGCCTGCTCGGCGAGCCCGCGTGCGTAGATTCGGTCACCCGCTCCGCCGACGATGTGTTCCTCGGCAAAATCCACGACATAAGGCGCCGATTCCAGTTCGCCCGCGCCGACCACCTTGGGCCGGGTCAAGAATTGCCGCACCGCGTTCATTGGAATGACGGGTATGGCCTGTTCGAGCGGGCTTATCCGGACCTGCGGGCTGAGCCTGAGCTCCGACGGGCGGCCGACGGTCAGTTGCGGCTTGCCGTCGACATAGGTCAAGCGCAACTCGTCGCCCGGATAGATCCAGTGCGGGTTGCGAATCTGCGGGTTTTCCCGCCATATCTGTGGCCACTGCCAGGGTTTTTGCAGAAAACGGCCCGCGATGTCCCACAAGGTATCGCCCCGGACCACGACATAAGTCTCCGGATGTTCGGGGTTTAGGGCGATTTCGTCCGCCCGTAGGCCGGACGCGGCGAGCAACAAGCAGAAGGTGAGCAGTATGCGCAGTATCATGACGCCGTATCCTCTGTCAGTCATCCCGGCGAGCGGGTAGGGGCGAGGTAAATGGGGGGTGGGCGGAAGAGTGGACTGTTGCTGCGGACCGCAAAGCGCCAAGTTCCCGGCGTTTCGCGGCCTATCCGAAGCGTTCCAAAGCATAGAGGAATTCGGCTAGAATGCCAAAAACCCACACCCACGTTCGGTCGTAATCCCATGGCGCTTTTGACGATACTTGAATTTCCCGACAAACGTCTGAGAAACAAGGCCTTGCCCGTCGAAACGGTGGACGACTCCGTTCGCAAACTGCTCGACGATATGCTGGAAACCATGTATGCCGCGCCCGGCATCGGTCTGGCCGCGACCCAGGTCAACGTGCGGAAACGGGTGATCGTGATCGATACGTCCGAAGAGAAGAACGCCCCGCTGTGCCTGATCAACCCCGAGATCACCGAAAAATCCGGTACCGAGGAAATGGACGAGGGTTGTTTGTCGGTGCCGGGGGTGTTCGAGAAGGTCTCCCGTGCCGAACACGTGAAGGTCAGGGCGCTCGACCGCGAGGGGCAGTCCTTCGAGCTGGAAACCGGCGGTTTGCTGGCGGTGTGCATACAGCATGAGATCGACCATCTCGAAGGCAAGCTGTTCGTGGATTATCTTTCGCCCCTCAAGCGGCACCGCGCCCGCAAGAAGCTGGAGAAGGACCGCCGGCTCAAGGCCGCCGAAGGCGACCAGCCCGAAAAGCATGTGGCGATCTGAAAACCGAATTCGCCGCCCCTTCCTCGTAAATTCATGAAAATACTGTTCGCGGGCACGCCGGACTTCGCCGTGCCCACGTTGCGCATGTTGCTCGCTTCCGGGCATGAGATCGCCGCCGTTTATACCCAGCCGGACCGTCCGGCCGGGCGCGGGCGCAAGACTCAGCCCAGCCCGGTCAAGGAGCTGGCTCTGGCCCACGGCATCCCGGTGATACAGCCGGAATCGCTGAGGCCCGCCGAAGAACAGGATCGACTGCGGTCTTACGGCGCCGACCTGATGGTCGTGATCGCCTACGGCTTGATATTGCCCAAGGCGGTGCTCGAAATTCCCCGGCTGGGCTGCGTCAACGTGCACGCCTCGCTGCTGCCGCGCTGGCGCGGGGCGGCTCCCATCCAGCGCGCCATCCTGGCCGGCGACGCCGAAACCGGGGTGACCATCATGTGCATCGAACCCAAGCTCGACGCCGGCCCCATGCTGCATAAGGCCCGTACGCCGATAGCCCCGCTGGAATCCGCCCAGGACCTGCATGACCGGCTGGCCGTGTTGGGTGCGGAAGCCCTGCGGGCAAGCCTGCCGGGCATAGAAACGGCTAGTCTGCAGCCCGAAATCCAGGACGAAAGCGGGGTTACTTATGCGGAAAAACTGGAAAAGCGGGAGGCGGCCATCGATTGGACGCGCCCGGCCGTCGAACTGGAACGCCAGGTGCGCGCTTTCAATCCCTGGCCGGTGGCCGAGACGACGTGGCGAGGTTCTATCCTGCGTATCTGGCGCGCAGAAGCGCTGGAACGGGAGGCGGGAGCCGAGCCCGGTACGGTGCTCGCCGCCGGCAAAAGCCTGGAGGTCGCCACGGGCCGCGGCGTGCTGAACGTGCTGGAGCTCCAGCTCCCCGGCGGCAAGCGTCTGCCCGCCCAGGCGTTCCTCAATGCGCACGCCCTCAACGGCGTGCGGCTGGGCGCGGACGCTTGAACAGTCGCGCCCTCGCCGCGCACATCCTGGCCCAGGTCATCGGAGAGGGGCGCTCGCTCACTGCGGCCCTGGAATCTACGCTGCCGGAGATACCCGCCGAACAGGACCGTGCCTTCGTGCAGGCCCTGTGCTTCGGCGTGCTGCGCGGTTACGAACGCCTGGACTGCGTGTTGAGACAACTGGCGACGCGGCCGATCAAGGATTTCGAAATCCGCATGCTCGCCCTGCTCGGTTTGTACCAGCTCGAACATACGCGGGTGAAGCCCCACGCGGCCGTGTCCGAGACCGTGGCGGCGGCCGGCCGCAGAAGCTGGGCCAAGCCCCTGCTCAACGCGGTGCTGCGCAATTACCAGCGGCGGCGCGAGGAGCTTCTCGCCGCAGCCGGCAAGAACGAAAGCGCCGCGCTGGGCCATCCCGACTGGCTGATCGCCCGCATCCGCGCCGACTGGCCCGAACAGGCCGCCGCCATCATGGCCGACGCGAATCAGACTCCGCCCATGACCCTCCGGGTCAACCGCAGGCAGGGCACGCGCGAAGACTATCTCGAAAAACTCGCGCGTGCCGGCTTGAATGCCCGGCCCGGCCGGCATGCGTCCGACGCCGTCATATTGGAGAATCCCGTGGCGGTCGAGCGCCTGCCCGGATTCGAATCGGGTGAGGTTTCGGTGCAGGACGAGGCCGCGCAGCTCGCCGCCGGCCTGCTCGACCTGCAATCCGGTCAGCGCGTCCTGGACGTCTGCGCGGCGCCCGGCGGCAAGACGCTGCATATGCTGGAGTCTTGCCCGGATGCCGACGTGACCGCCCTGGACATCGCCCCCGACCGGATCGCCCGCATCCGGCAGAATCTGCAGCGCGCAGGTTTGCGCGCCGGCTTGCTGACGGGCGATGCGGCAACGCCCGGGTCCTGGTGGGACGGCCGGCATTACGACCGCATCCTGCTGGACGCGCCCTGTTCCGCGACCGGCGTCATCCGCCGGCACCCCGACATCAAGCGCTTGCGCAAGCCGGAGGATATCGAGTCCCTGCAGTCCACCCAGCGGCGCATCCTGGAAGCGGTCTGGCCCCTGCTGGCACCGGGCGGCCGGCTGCTTTACGCGACCTGTTCCATCCTGCGGGCGGAAAACGAAGACAACGTCGCGGACTTCGTCCGCCGCCACCCCGATGCCCGCCACGAACCGGTAGAGGCCGATTGGGGACGGTCCACCGGCTGCGGCCGTCAAATCCTGACCGGCGAAGACGGCATGGACGGTTTCTACTACGCGCTTCTGGAAAAATGACGCTCCGCCACCGGCTGCCCTGGTTCGCGTTGCTGCTCTGCACCCTGACGGCAGGCGTAGATGCGGCGGAAGGCTTTCGCATCGCCCGGGCCGAACTCGTGAAGCAGGCGTCGGACTGGGTTTTGAACGCCGACATCGACTACCGTTTCAGCGATGTCGCGATCGACGCCTTGCGCAACGGCGTGCCGCTGACCTTGGAATGGCGACTCGTCGTCGCCCGCGACCGCCCCTGGATTTGGGACGATACGGTGATCGAAGTGCGCAGGCGGGCGCGGGTCAGCTACCGCTCGCTGGCCAAGCTGTTTCAATTCGTGCCCGAAGGCGCGGGGTTGGCTCCGCGCAATTTCGCCAGTCTCAACGCGCTGCTGGAGAACCTGGGCTCGTTGCGCGGTCTGCCGGTCGCGAAAGCCGCACAACTGCCGGATGGGGAGCGTTATCGCGCCCGACTGGCCGTCAGTCTGGATATCGAAGCGCTGCCGCTGCCGCTGCGGCCGATCGCCTATCTCAGCGCCGGCTGGCGTTTGAGCAGCCCCTGGTATCGATGGACGCCGGCAA
Organism: Methylococcus sp. EFPC2; assembly: GCF_016925495.1. Lineage (NCBI taxonomy): Bacteria > Pseudomonadati > Pseudomonadota > Gammaproteobacteria > Methylococcales > Methylococcaceae > Methylococcus > Methylococcus sp. EFPC2. Next base: position 3,886,168 of record NZ_CP070491.1, read on the forward strand.
GCTGAAACCGCCATTCTGGCTCTCCATCGGCGTGCTGTTCGCGGCCATCGTAGGCTCGCTGCACCTGATGAGCTCGGCCACCCAGGACAGCTCCCAGCTCAACCGGCTGTATTCCTCCCTGTTGCTGATCAATACCGCCGGCTCCGCCTTGCTGCTAGGCTTGGTCGTGGCCAATGCCTATTCCCTGCTGCGCCAGTTGAAAAAGCGGGTCGCAGGCTCCCGGCTGACCGCGCGCATGGCCTTCGTGTTTCTGTTGTTGACCCTGGCCCCGGCCTCCATCGTCTTTTACTACTCCATGCAGTTTCTGCAGCGCAGCATCGATAGCTGGTTCGACGTGCGCATCGATCGCGCCCTGGACGATGCGCTGGAACTGGGACGCGCCGCCCTGGACGAGCGCGCGCGCACGCATCTGCGGCAAACGGAGCAGACGGCCGGGATCCTGGAAAACGTGCCGGAATCCATGATTAGCATCACCCTGGGCGATTTGTTCGACACCAGTGAGGACGCCGAACTCACGGTGTTCACCAAGAAGGGCCGCATCCTCGCTTCCAGCGGCGCGCGCACCGACTCCATCGTGCCGGACCTGCCCAGCGAGGCGGTGCTATTGCAGGTCAAGCGCGGCAAGCCTTATGTCGGGCTGGAGCCGGCCGCCGGCCGCCTGACGGTGCGGGCGGTCGCCCTGGTGCCGGGCCTGGAGGAAAACTTTTATATCCAGTCGCTGCACCTGCTGCCGACCCGTTTGGCCGAACTGGCGGAAACCGTCGAAGCTGCCTTCGTCCACCAGAAGGAACTCAATTATCTGCGCAGCTCGCTGAAAACCAGCTTCACCCTCACGCTTTCGCTGGTCTTGCTGCTCAGCCTGCTGGCCGCCATCTGGGTGTCGTTTCTCAGCATCCGCCGCATCGTCGCGCCGGTGCAACGCTTGGCGGAAGGCACGCGGGCGGTGGCCGAAGGGCATTACGAGAAGCGATTGCCGGTCAAGAACCGGGACGAGCTGGGATTTCTGGTCGAATCGTTCAATGCCATGACCGCCAAGATCGCCCGCGCGCGCGACGAGGCCCAGCACAGCCGGCAGGAGATCGAGCGCCAGCGCGCTTATCTGGAAACGGTCTTGGGCAATCTGTCCTCCGGTGTCATGAGCTTCGACGCCCATCTGCGCTTGCAGACGGCCAACCACGCCGCCCACGCCATACTCGGCGCCGAGGTGAGCCAGCGCCTGAACTGCACCTTGCCCGCCCTGACGGAGGCCTATCCGCACCTCGCCGGCCTGCTCGACAGCGTGGGCGAGCGCTTGATCCGGGAAAAGACCTGGCAGGAAGAGATCCATTTCACCGGCCCCGAGGGACGGCAGGAACTGCTGTTCCGCGGCACGCCCTTGTTCGATCCGGATGGGCGCTGGCAGGGCGCGGTGGTGGTGTTCGACGACGTCACCGCCCTCATCCAGGCCCAGCGCAACGCCGCCTGGGGCGAGGTGGCCAGGCGCCTGGCCCATGAGATCAAGAATCCGCTGACGCCCATCCAGCTCTCGGCGGAAAGGCTGCGCCACAAGCTGGTCAACAGCCTGAACGAAACCGAGGCCGATATCCTCGACAAGTCCACCCGCACCATCGTGCAGCAGGTGGAAGCCATGAAGAGCATGGTCAACGCCTTCGCCGAATACGCCAAGCCGGCCATCATGCAGATCCAGCGGGTCGACCTCGACGCCCTGATCGAAGAAGTCGTCGCGCTTTATCCCCCACAATCCGGGCTGGAGTTTGAGCTGTCGCTGGCGCACAATTTGCCGCTGATTCAGGCCGACCCGGTACGCCTCAGACAAGTGCTGCACAATCTGATCAAAAATGCGCAGGAAGCCATGACGACGGCCCACCCATCGGGAAAAATGAGCATGCACACCCGCCACGTTCACGACAACGACCATCCCCACGTCGAAATCCTGGTGCGCGACCACGGCCCCGGCATAGCGCCCGAGCAGGCCGAGCGGGTCTTCGACCCCTACGTCACCACCAAGACCAAGGGCACCGGTCTGGGCCTGGCCATCGTCAAGAAGATCGTCGAGGAACACGGCGGAACGATCAGGCTGGATCCGAACTGGCAGGAAGGTGCCGGCTTCATCGTGCGCCTGCCCGCTCCGGAGACGGCGCATGGCTAAGGCGTTGATACTGGTGGTGGACGATGAGCCCGACATTCGTCAGCTCTTGCAGGAGATCCTGGAGGACGAGGACTACGAAGTCGTCGTTGCCGAAGACGGCGCCCAGGCCCGCGCGCTGCGGACGGCCCGACGGCCCGACCTGATATTGCTCGACATCTGGATGCCGGACGTCGATGGCGTGACGCTGCTCAAGGAATGGCAGGAAAGCGATCCCCTGGATTGTCCAGTCATCATGATGTCCGGCCACGCCACGGTGGAAACGGCCGTCGAGGCCACCCGCCTGGCCGCTTACGATTTCCTGGAAAAGCCGCTGTCGCTCGCCAAGCTGCTGGTGACGGTGGAGCATGCGCTGGAGCACGCCCGGCTCAAGCGCGAAAACATCGGCCTCAAGCGCCGCACCGATACGGCCATCGAGCCCGTCGGCAAGAGCGCCGCCATGGAACGGCTGCGCGAGCAGGCCCGCCGTCTGGCGCAGCACGACGCGCGCGTGCTCCTGACCGGCGAGCCCGGCTGCGGCAAGGAAACCCTCGCGCGCTACCTTCACGCCAACAGCGCCCGCCGCGACGGGCCTTTCGTCGATGTGGGGGTCGGCGGCATCGCACCCGAATACTCGGCCATCGAATTCTTCGGCCGGGAGGATGGCGGGCGCATTCAGCCAGGTCTGTTGGAGCAGGCGCACGGCGGCACCCTGTATCTGGACGAGATTGCCGACATGGAAGACGAAACCCAGTTGCGCCTGCTGAGCACCTTGGAGTCCCGCGCATTCTGCCGGGTGGGCGGCAGCGAGCCGGTGCGGGTCGATGTCCGGGTCATCGCCTCGACCCGCAAATCCCTGGAAGAAGAGGTGAACTCGGGCCGATTCCGCCGCGAGCTCTACTATCTGCTCAACGTGGTTACTCTCCGTGTCCCGCCGCTGCGCGAGCACAGCGAGGACATACCGGACTTGCTGCGCTACTACGGCGATTATTTCGTGACGCGCGATAAGCTGGCTTTCCGCCGTTTTCCCGTCTCGGTGCAGAACTTCCTGCGCAATCATCCCTGGCACGGCAACGTGCGCGAATTGAAGAACCTCGTGCAGCGGCTGCTAATCCTTGGCAGCGGCGAGGAGGTCAGCCTGGACGAAGTCAAGTCCGCGCTAGGCGAAGGCCTGCACGACGTACCGGCCGCGGCCGGCCGGCAACAGGCGCCCGATTATTTCGAACTGCCGCTGAAGGAAGCGCGCGAGCGATTCGAAAAAGCCTATCTGGAATATCACCTGGACAAATACGCCGGCAGCGTCGCCCGGCTCTCGCATGCCATAGGCCTGGAGCGCACGCACCTTTATCGCAAGCTTAATTCGCTCGGCATCAAATTCCGGGAGAAGAAATGATGGACTTGGTCGGTTCGTCCAGGAAAGCCGTGCCGATCCTTCGGTCATGTCAGTCTACGAATTGTGACAAGGGCTCCGGGGCACCATTCGGCGCGGAAGAACGCCCGTCCGGCGTTTCAGGTGCTTATTAAGCTGGCTCGAGATCCCTGGTTACTGTGGGAGCGAGTTTTAACCCGCGAGGATCGCGAACTGAAAGCCACTCCCGCCATAACTGGTTAATAAGAAATTCGACAGCGATTTGTAGGTTTATTCGTTAACGCATGAAAATCATCATCTTAGGTGCCGGCCAGGTAGGCAGCAGCGTGTTGAACAGTTTGGCCAGCGAGGCCAACGACATCGTCATGGTCGACAAGAACCCCGCGTTGCTGCGCGATCTCCAGGATCGCTACGACATCGCCACCGTGCAGGGCAGCGCCTCGCATCCCACCGTATTGGCGCGTGCCGGTGCCGAGGATGCTCAGATGCTGATCGCCGTCACCAGCGACGACGAAACCAATATGCTGGCCTGCCAGATCGCCGACACCTTGTTCAAGATCCCCAAGAAGATCGCCCGCGTCCGTGCCATCGAATACCTCAGCTATCCGGCGCTATTCGCACAGGATGCCCTGCCCATCGACGTGGTCATCAGCCCGGAGCAGATCATCACCCATTTCATCGAACGCCTGCTGGAATACCCCGGCGCTTCGCAAGTGCTCGACTTCGCCGATGGCAAAGTGCGCTTGGTATCCGTTCGGGCCCGCCCCGATGGCCAACTGGTCGGCAGGGAACTGCGGGAGTTGCACCAACATATGCCCAATGTCCACGCGCGCATCACCGCCATATTCCGCGACGGCGCTACCATCATTCCGAACGGCAAGGTGGTGATCGAAGCGGGTGACGAAGTGTTTTTCGTCGCCTCCAGCGAGGAAATCAAGGACGTGATGAGCGAATTGCGCAAGGTCGACAAGCCGTACAAACGATTGATGTTCGCCGGTGGCGGCCACATCGGCAAACGGGTCGCCCTGACCCTGGAGAGCCGCTACCAGGTCAAGGTGATCGAGCGGGACGTCGCCCGCGCCAAAAAGATCGCCGCCGATCTCAGCCGCACCGTGGTCCTGCAGGGCGACGCTTCGGACAAGGAATTGCTCCTCAGCGAAAATATCGAAAACACCGATATCTTCTGCGCCATCACCAACAACGACGAAGCCAACATACTCTCGTCCATGTTGGCGAAGCGCCTGGGCGCGCGCCGGGTCATCTGTCTGGTCAACAAGATGGCCTATGCGGAACTCATCGATACCAACATGGTCGATTTGGTGTTGTCCCCCCAGCAATCGACCATAGGCAGCCTGCTGCGCTATATCCGCCAGGCCGACGTGGTGCAGGTGCACTCGCTGCGGCATGGCTCGGCCGAGGCGCTCGAAGCCGTTGCGCACGGCAAGCGCGGCGAGTCGGAAATCGTCGGTCAGCGCATAGACCAGATCAAACTGCCGGCCGGCGTGGTCATGGGCGCCCTGGTGCGCGGCGAGGAAGTCATTCAGGTCCATCATGACACCGTGATCGAACACGGCGATCACGTCATCATGTTCCTGCACGACAAGAAGCTGATCAAGGCCGTGGAAAAGATGTTCCAGCCGCCGGAAGCTTGAATTGCACACCCGCCAAACCCGATAAAAGCAGATAGGTTCTAGGCGTCTGCCGCTCGGATTGTTACACTTCCTGTTCCGACCAATTTGCCTAAACCTCATGCGTTTATATGCCGAAGAGCGCGGTGCCATCGTGATGGCCGCCAGCGCCTCAATCTGAACGCAGCGATCGATGCGGCGTAAGAACTCGCCAAAAAGTATGGGGTTGGCGCGTCCTGTTGCAGCGACGTTGCCTTTTTCCAACGGGATGATGCAAAAGCATCATACATCGATCTATGTTGACCGCAGAATGATCCACAAAATAGATAGGGCATTCTATGTTTGCGATGGAGCGACGCATCAAAATGATGCACCGGTCCATGATCGAGATAGAATGGTGTACCAGATTGATACAACGCTCTATGTCCAACATAGAACGTTTCATGAAATTCATAGATCATTCTAGAAATTTTATAAAACGATGCACCAAATAGATGCACCGTTCTATCGCGATCATGGAACTAAGGATAAATTTTGTAGAACGATTTATCGCAAACATCGATCGACGAATGAAAAAGATGGAACGTTCTATCGCAAAGATGGATCGTTGAATACAAAGGACGGAAGATGCTATTCCAGACATGGATCGATGGATGCAAAACATTCATGGCTTTATTACGCGCATGAAGGAGACACCTCGAAAAAACCCTTCATTCCCGAAAAAATGGGAATCTACGCTTTTAAGTTTAGTAGCCACCGCTTTATGCAATGCCGTTTAGTTAATCCGCTCGCTGAGCGGAGTCGAAGCGAACGGGGCGCGACGCATCGATGTCATCGTCAAAGATGGTGGCTCGGCGCACCAACCGTTGCACGATATCGCCCAAAAGCAGGGAATCCGGCCGGAAATGATTTCCCTGAATTCATAGTAGGGCGCTTAATCGCCCTGGGCGAATGAATTCGCCCATACCTGGGCATTCGAATATCGGAACGTTATTGCTGGCCAAATCCATGGTTTCTCGTGAGTCCGTGCAGCTGGAACAAACGGTGAGCAGCTTGAACTAGATAAGCGGACTGGATTAAGACATCGATTTTTCCAAACGAGTCGGGGCTTGTACATAAATAAAACGCTGGGAAATTCGCATGGACGAGGGGTATGAATAGCTTACAAAATGATCTTGCTGACGTTGAAAAGCGATGCAATCGGATAAGTTGACTGAAATGGTGAAAATCTGCCAGATCCTGGCCGAGTTTCCCCGCATTCTGTTCGCGGTTTTGGTCGGCAGTCGTGCCGATGGTCGCGCGAAGGAGCAAAGCGACTGGGACATCGCCGTCCAATGGCGATACGGCGAGGAACCGCTCGACCGTATCGCGGAACACGAAAGCCTTCGCAATCGGCTTGCCCATGAACTTGGCGTGATCGACAGCAAGATCGATCTGATCGACTTGTCTTCCGTCCGGTTGGCCATGAAAGCGCTGGTGGCCGAAGAAGGTCGACTGCTGGTCGCCAACGACGAACTAGCCTGGTCGAAGTTTCTCACCAGAACCTGGAGAGAACTCGAAGACTTCTATTGGGAGCGCACGCATGCGGCTTGAAATCTACCAGGCCGAAACGGCACGGGTAGCTTGCGAGCAGTGCGCAATGCTGGATGAAGCAAGCCAAAAGGTCTGCACGGGCCAAATGCTGAGTGCCCTGGAGCAAAACGGGGTGTTACACGCCCTTCAGATACTGATGGAAAATACCATCGGCAAGGCCAAGCAACTGCTCAAATCGGCCGGCGAACCCGTACCTCTTTCCGCTTACGAAGCCTTCGCCGGCTTGGTCCGTCGCGGCTTGATAGCCGCCGAAGACCTACCCCAATGGAATTCTGTAATCGGTATACGCAATCGCATCGTGCACGACTATATGAACATCGACCTGTCGATAATCATTGACCTCGTGAGAACTGAGCGCTATCGCTTCATCGGCGAGTTCCTGCTGCGCAGTCTTCCGAACGACACCGTAAATTGCCTTTTCGATCGTACCTGAATCGATCCCAATTAAGATGGCATATTATGCTCCACTTTATAGAGACTTTCTTGCGACCAATAATCCACGACCCCAGACTGCTAGATAGCGTCGTCACAAGATTATGAGAGAATAGTTCTATCTCAAATTTTCTTTGAAAGGAAAGATGGCGGATTCAGGGCATCGGCGACACGATATATCGGATCGAGTCTGGCAATTATTGGAGCCGCGGTTGCCGGGGCGAGAAGGTGCTTGGGGTGGTAAAGCGCACGATAACCGCCGGTTTATCAATGCGGTTTTTTGGATTTTGCGCACTGGCGCGCCGTGGCGAGACTTGCCGCCCGACTACGGCGATTGGAAAAACACCCATCGCCGTTTTTGCCGTTGGCGCGATAAAGGCATATGGGAATCCTTGTTGGAACAGTTGGTGATCGAACCTGACTATGAATGGCTGATGATTGATGCCAGCCACATTAAAGTCCACCCGCATGCGGCGGGCGCCAAAGGGGGCAGCCAGGATATGGGGGTCACAAAAGGGGGCTCAACAGCAAGATACATCTGGCCGTGGATGCGCATGGTATGCCGCTCAGAGTCATTGTTACAGCAGGTACCGTGGCAGATTGTACGCAGGCTTCAACCTTGATCGCGGGTTTGGATGCCCAGCATCTGCTGGCGGACAAAGGCTACGACACGGACGCCATCGTCGCCCAAGCACAAGCTGCCCATATGGCGGTTGTCATTCCGTCGAAGAAAAATCGCACCGAACTTCGCGCGTATGACCGAGACCTTTACCGCCTTCGGCATTTGGTGGAAAACGCCTTTCTACACCTGAAGCGCTGGCGCGGTATTGCAACTCGTTATGCCAAAAATACCGCTTCATTCTTGGCGGCGGTGCAGATTCGCTGCATTGCTATTTGGGCCGCTATCTTATGACGACACTATCTAAGTGAGACGAGTTACACAACCATCGATAGGAGCCACAACTGCCGCATCGCCAAGAGTAGGGCATTACTCTGCTCGTAATTGATGATATCTAGTAACTGAAATATTATGCCATCCCCAACGATGGTACATCGGTTATCAGGGCGGTGAAAAACTCAACTTATATACAATATCTAGTGAATAAAGCTGTGTCCTTGCCACAGCATCAAGTATCCGTAGCGCGTTGTCCACCACCATGCTAATACCTCCCGCAGCGGCCATGCTATTAAAGTCAACGACAATAAGTACGATAAAATTTTTTTGCTTTCAGCGTTGTAAATCTGCGACTTCAGAGGGCTTTAACGCAAAGGGGATTTCTGCGGAGCACTTACGAGCGGGATTGACACTCTCCTAACAGAGAAGGATTGAAGTCAAAGCAAGCGTTTGCGAGCCTTGCGATCTGGATTGGGCAACAAAAGTCAGGCCCCATATTTGAGATGCTCGTAAGCGTCAAGATTAACTTTAGGAAGGTTGAGTAATGTTTTCTAATGCCCTTGTGAGTGTGTTGATGCCTGTGTTCAACACTGAACCATTTCTCTCAGTGGCGCTGGATAGTATCCTGGCCCAAACTCATCGCAATCTGGAGATAATTTGCCTCGACGATGCATCAACCGACGGCTCTTATGAGATATTAATGGCGTATGCGAAAAGAGATAGCCGCATAATGGTTTTGCGTAACGCTACTAACCAAGGCGTCGTCGCCACTCGCAATACCTTGCTATCCAAAGCGACTGGTGAGCTCATTGCCTGGATTGATGCTGACGATTGGTTGTCTCCAGAAAAAATTTCTATCCAGTTAGCTTTTCTGGCCACCCGGCCTCGGGTCGGCGCAGTAGGCACAGGGATCGCCTATGCAACTCTGTCAGGTGAGATATACAAAGAGGAAAGTTATTCTCCTGACCCTGCTTTGCAGCGTATTGATCCCAGTCTATGTTGCGCGACGGTCCTTGTCCGTAGAGCAGCTATAGATGATGCAGGATTTTTTAGAGCCCTATACAAGAATGGTGGTGAAGATGGAGACTGGCTGCTACGCATTGCAGATAGTTGGGATATTACTAACCTGCCGGACATCCTTTACTTCTACAGAAAAAACCCTTTTTCAGTATCCCATGGTAACAAAGCTGAAATTAGACGTCTTGGTGTGATCGCTCGCCTTGCCGCCCGCATAAGGCGCAAGAGCGGAAAGTGCCCCCTGGATTCCGGTGCATTTGGCACCTACCCGGAGTTCCTGACAGACAGTTGGTTTATCGAAAATGCTGAACTAACCGCCCGAGAGAAAGTAATTGCCACGAGCTTTCCCCTTGCCGGAACATTACCACTGGTATCGGTGCTTATCCCCTATTACAACGCCAACGAATATTTTTCAGCGTGTTTGCAGAGTCTAAAGAATAGCCAGTTCCGCAATTTTGAAATTTGCATTTTCGACGATGCATCTACCCCCCCCGTTGACGATCTATTCGGCGACGAGTTGCGCTCGACATCGGACTTTCCTCTCCAGATACAACGGGGGGGTGAAAATCGCGGAGCCGCATATGCGAGAAATCGCTGCCTGGAAATGGCGCAGGGGCAATTTATCTGTTTTTTGGATTCAGACGATCTAATACATCACGACAGGATTGCTACCCAACTTGAATATCTGCTTGCTCATTCCGAAGTCCTCGGAGTCGGGACGGGGATCTACTTTGTTTCCCAATCTGGTACGCTTTTACGGAGTGAAACCTATCCGGAGCAAGCGGTGACAAATGGGGGGTTTCACGGCTGCTGCGCCACATTCATGCTCAAACACACCGAGATCCGGCATCTGCGCTTCGATGAAACTCTAACTACGTCATCTGAAGATGTAGACTACCTGCTTAGGGCGAATGCCTTCGGGCAACTGCGCAATATTGCGGATTTGCTTTATTCATACCGTCTCCGTCCCGACTCTCTGACCAGCCACCCCAACTGGCAAGCGGATCATGCTAGTTATATGGTCAATCAAGTGGCAACAACGTTTGGCCTGAGCAAAATCGAAGACATCATCCCATTCGTGTCATCACTAGACGGCACTCAAGCAGGAGACCTTCTACTGACGGCATACTGGCGGCGCTATCGAGACTGCTCCGAAGCCACTTTTATTGTCGCCAAAGCCTTCATCTTGATGCCAAAAAGCGCAACTCGTTTGATCAAAAAGAAGCTCGAACTTGAACTCTATAAGAAATCCCAAAGGCTGAGGAGTATGCTCGGTCGCAAAAAAGAAGGGATGATCGAACGATTGCGGCGTCTGCGCCAACTTCGTTCTTTGAGCCGAATTCTTCACGATCTGAAAACGAAATTTAACGAACCAAAAGACAAGATCGTAAGGGTTTACGACAACTGGGGCGATGCGGAGGAGGCCTTGGATTATCTGCTGCCGAACAGCACCCGGCGATGGGGCGCTGTCCGCTTTATAACCCACGACCTCCCTCTGCGTAAGCCTGATTATTACCTAATCCTCAATCAGCCATCACCAAATGGAATCACTCTATATCACGACCCGGGGCGAGTGATTTTCGCCATTGGGGAACCGCCTACGCCTCAACACAAGCCATTTCATAAGGCACAAGGAGAAGGGACAATAGTTTTTTCTTGTGATGAGAGTGTCGCCGCCGATTTTGGCGCGGAGCGGAAATATATTTTAGAGCCGTGCATGACAAGAACTTGGTCCGTCAAGAAATCCATCACAGATCTCATTTCAATTACTAATGTTCAGAAGACCAAGAAACTAAGCTGGATTACCAGCAACTTGGCACTTCTGCCCGGTCACAGAAAACGATTGGACTTTTTGAAACGCATTCAGGGAACCGTTGAGTTCGATCTTTTCGGCCGTGGCTTCAAGGAGCTGCATGATAAGTGGGTTGGACTTGCACCGTATGAGTATAGCATTGCTTATGAAAATACTATTTCCGATTACTATTTCACAGAAAAACTAATGGATTGTTTTGTAGCGCACACGATACCTATTTATGTTGGTTCCCCGCGCATCTATCAATTCTTCCCGGAAAAATCCTTAATACCCATCGATCCCGATGATCCCAGGGTCGCGCATAGGATACTGGACATCATTAATTTTGATGACTTGTCTGCAAGACGCCAAGCACTGGAAGAAGCAAAACTCCTTGTCCTGACGAAGTACAACATGTTTATTAAATTGGCCACTCATATTGCTGCGCCTTACCCCTCTCAGCGAGAACGCAGGGAGATTCGCATTGATCCCATAAAAATCAATTGGGGATAAATTAAATGAGAGAAATTATCCACTGGATAAACTACGTCTTGTATTTTTCCATTGACGAACTGAAACGGCAGAATGCCAGATCGGCGTTCGGATATTTTTGGATTGTGTTGAGTCAGTTTGTGAATATTATTGGCATTGCCTTGGTGTTCGGTGCGCTATTCAAACAAGATTTAACGGTGTTTTTCCCATATATTTCTGCTGGAATAATTAGTTGGAACCTGCTTTCTGGATATATAAACGAGTCCACGCGACTTTACTGTTCCAATGCGGCGATTATCCAAAACTTTACATTCCCGATCTGGATCTTTGCAGGCCAGCTATTAATGAAGCACCTAATCATATTTATGCACGGCATCGTCGTTCAAGTGATGGTTATAGTATTTCTTGGGGTTAAAGTATCGTTTGCTAGTCTGCTGGTTTTGCCAAATTTATTGCTTGTATTGAGTATAATGATGGTGGCCGGGAGAGTGTCAGCATTTCTAGGGGCTAGGTTTCGAGACTTTTCTCCGGCGGTAGGAAATTTTATCTATCTGTTTTTCCTTGTAACTCCTATTATTTGGGAGCGAAAAACTTTCCCGTCTGACTATTCTTGGTTATTAAATATAAATCCGTTCACCCACCTCATCGATCTGCTTAGAGCCCCCTTGCTTGGCAATGTGCCAGAAGTAAGTTCCTATTATTTCGCTATCGTCCTGCTACTGGCCCTTGCTGTGGTGCAGGGCTTGGTTATAAAGACTCAGGAACAGCGAGTCGTTTTTTACGTGTGAATCGTGATGATAGAACTCCAAAACGTTAGCGTATCCTTTCCCGTTTTTCACGGCGACCAAGATGCTTCTTTACGCTCTTTTCTGAGTAGGCAGATAGGTAACCTTTCAAAGGTCAAGACACAAAACAAACAGATCGTAGTGGAAGGATTGAAGAACATAAATCTTACCATCGCCACTGGTGATCGTTTGGGACTAGTTGGCCGGAATGGCTCGGGCAAAAGTACATTGCTAAAAACGATAGCTGGCATTTATCCAATTAGCTCGGGAAGCATTTCACGGAGCGCACCCATTCGCGGCTTTTTTAATATCGGTGCGGGCTTGGATTTTTCAGTGTCTGGTTACAGAAATATACGCAATCTTGCATATTTTTATACTCAGAACCGTGAGGAGATTGAAGACAAAGTACCTTCTATTATCGAGTTTTCAGAACTCGCGGAGTTTATATATATGCCGGTCTCCACCTACTCTTCTGGGATGATCGCGCGATTGATGGTTTCAGTTGCTGTTGCCTTCGACGCTGAAAATATATTATTCGATGAAGTTATCGGTGCTGGTGATGAAAGGTTTCTTAATAAGCTTAATTTGCGGATTGGTGAACTGATTCGTGACACTAAGTGCTTCGTCCTCGCCACACATTCTGTTGGGCTCATGAAGCAATACTGCAACCGAGCGATCTGGATCGACAAAGGTGAGATCAAGCTAGAAGGAACCGTGGACGAGGTAATAAAAGCCTATCAGGCTTAATTAGGCGCGCATCCCCTCGGTTTTGTTATGGTCTTTTGATAAAGCGATGCTCCTGTGCTGCCTTCTTTAGATCATTTATATTTTATTAATTTTTTGGGAAAATTCTGATGGAAACAAATAATAAGCCAAATCAAGAATCACGTACTTTTGGCCTAAGATATCTCGCGTCGTTTATTAGTCAGATGAGAGACCTTAATTCTCCCGGCGAAACCGACTCAGATTTAACAGGCGAAATATTGTTTTTGGCGTTATTAAATGAGTACAACTCAGTTCGAATGAGCCAGCTCGGGCAAGATGTTCTTGCCTGGAGCATGTCTAACTTCCGCAAGCACGGATATTTTGTTGAAGTTGGTGCCTCAAATGGCGTGTGTCACTCAAATACATATATGTTGGAAAAGCATTTGGGATGGAGTGGGGTTCTGGTTGAGGCCAACCCATACCTGCACGACCAGATCAATAATAACAGAACTGCCAAACTCATCAAAAAGGCTGCGTGGTCAAGTTCCGGTTGTGTATTGGACTTCCACGTTTGCAAGAATACTTCTGTTAGTGCCTTGGCCGGACTGCAGCAGAATGATATGCACGACAGGTCAGATTTTAGTGCCTGTCAAGTACAGACTATGACACTCAACGATATTCTGTCGGAGCATTCTGCCCCAAGCCAAATTGACTTCTTGAGTTTAGACGTAGAGGGTGCAGAGTTGGCAGTCTTGGAGGGCTTGTCACTTGATGTGTGGGATATAAATGCAATGACAATCGAGCATAACCACGACGCCAATCGACTGATCTCCTTTGATAACTTACTACTCCCAAGAGGGTATAAACGCGTTTTTACTACCGTATCTGACTTTGACGCCTTTTACGTAAAAGAACAATCGTTTTTGCGATGGATTGATTTTATTCGTCCATTCGCGCCTGAATGCAGCCTAATTTAGCGCATTATGGTTGTTCGTCGGACAATTAGGATTTGCCATCTGGAGTCAACTAACATTGCTTATGAGCTATAGTACGCATGTCGCCCATATTTTTTTGGTAAATCAGGGCACCTCTATCGGCCATCAAGGTTCAGTTAATAGAATGCCGTCGCCGCCGTAAGGTATCCGCCATGCGCGAACTACGCAAAGCATAGGCAAAAGCTCATGACAGTCGTTCATACATAGGAGAACCCTTCCTCTTCGTTTGCTTATAGGATTTCAAGAAAAACGGGTACATTCACGATGCGATGATTCACGCGTGACCTATTAAGTCATGGTGATTCAGGTGCCGTATCAAAGGTTGCTTTAATGAATCTAATAAAAGTTGGCTATTCGGATATTTCCCCTTTCGTAGAGAGGCAGCTACATGGGTTTCTTGTCTCTCATTTTCCCGTGGTGAAATCCGATTCATGCGACTATTTGATTTGTTCCGTTGGACAATATGGTGGGACGTATAACAAATTTTTAAAAATCGATAGTCCAATACGCATATTTTGGACCGGCGAAAATGTTATCCCCGATTTTAATCTTTTTGATTATGCATTTGGCTTCTCTCCTATTGTTTTTTCAGACAGATATTTTCGATGCCCAAATTACGTCTTCTATGATTCATTTAAGTTCCTTCTTGAGAAACGCCCCACCCAGGAGCTTGCAATTGAAAACAAGAGGTTTTGTAATTTTATTTACTCTAACAGCAATTGCCACCCCTATAGAGATAATTTTTTTCGGCGGTTGAGCGAATATAAAAGAGTAGATTTGGCCGGAGGGCATTTAAATAATATAGGGTTTCGTCCTGAAGCTGCTTACTCGCCGCGTTGGGAGGCTGGCAAGCTGGCCCTACAAAGGCAGTACAAATTTTCCATCGCCATGGAGAACAGCAGCACACTAGGCTATACGACTGAGAAGATAGTGCAAGCCTTGGCATCAGGAACTATTCCAATTTACTGGGGAAATCCAGAGATAGCAAATGAGTTTTCACCAGAGTGCTTTATTAATTGCCATGATTTTATAACAATCGACGATGTTATTGATAGGGTAGTTGAAATTGATACTAATGACCAACTTTACCATTCAATAGTCAGGAAACCTTTTTTTGATGAGCAGAGCATTGGCCCCAGCCTCTATTCGCGGTTGGTGTCACAATTTGACTATATTTTTCGCCAGCCGATCCACTCCGCCACCCGCCGTAATAAATATGTATGGGGTGCGGAGTATGAGATGCGGGCGATTATGGCTCATGAGTGTCTTGCGGGAGAAGGGGCATGCTAAAGGCATTTTGGTTTTTGAGTTCGAACTTCGGCGATGCTCTGAATCATTACATTCTATCCCGTCTTAGTCGCGATGGAGTAGCTTATATAGATGTTTCTGACAGGGACAAGAAGGTAGTCGCCATCGGAAGCATATTAAACTGGTGTAATGAGAATTGTATCGCGTGGGGGCCAGGCCTTGCCAATCGACAGGATCAAGTGAATCCGCAAGCGGAGATTCGAGCGGTGAGAGGTCCTCTTTCCCGGCAACGTGCACTTGAATGCGGCGCGTCGGTTCCCGAGGTTTACGGCGATCCGGCCTTGCTGCTACCGCTTCTTTATCGCCCTCCTAGCCGAAAAAAATTCAGCCTGGGTATTATTCCTCATTACATAGATCAGGCAGCGGTTATGCATCGCTATAAAGCGGAAAGTAAGGAAATCAGGATCATTGACGTCCTTGATACGCCCGAGCGAGTAATTGATGAAATCGTAAGCTGCGATAGGATCGTTTCAAGCTCCCTGCACGGCATTATTGTCGCCCACGCATACCACATTCCAGCCGCCTGGCTAAAGTTTGGAGAAAAGATCGGCGGAGACGATATGAAGTATGTTGATTACTTTTTATCCGTGGACTGTGCGATCAACGTACCCATCGCTTGTCACGATCTCCCTTCCCCGAGGGAAATACTTGCGCGAGCGGAACATCACTTTGAGCAAGAGTTCCTCATAAACACATCCCCGTTACTGGGTTGCTGTCCTTTCGAATTGGTTGATTTGTGACCTGTGAGCTCATGGCAAGTAACATTATAAGTACCATATTTTTATCCAATTATTTTTGATATTGTTCTCTTGTTTGCCATAATGCATACACAGTCTCTCCTAGAGACTTATAAAGTCAGCTGCCAATGGATTTTGCATGACTATCTTCAAGTCAACGGTGGAGCAGAACGACTTGTTTTGACGGTTGCACGGGGCTTGCCCGGGTTCTCTCTTGGTGTTGCTGGCATATATCCGGACTTCGCAAGCAGTTCTTCCTATGCAGGTGCCGATGTGCATGTGCTTGGGCGCCTTCCGCTGTGGGTACCACGAGTACCACGCGCGTTACTTACGTTTAAGGCGCACCGCGCCGAGGTCGCACAGGCTACCACCGTGATTTATAGCGGCATTTATGCCCCTTTGGCGGTAAGCAGCCAGAAACTGGGTCGCAGTATTTATTATTGCCATACTCCGCCACGTTTTGCTTTTGACAGGAAGAATGAATACCTTGATCGCGTGCCATCTGGCGCACGAATAGCTCTTGGTAAAATAATCGACCGTTATCGCACCGCTTACTTGGAAGCTATCGGTAGGATGGACGTTATACTCGCCAATTCGGAGCATATCCGGATGATGCTTTCAACACTCGGAGTTGACGCCGATGTTCTTTATCCCCCAATAGCAGTAGACTTATTCAAATGGAAAGATCAGGGTGACTATTTCCTTTCATTTGCTCGCCTTGAGCCAAACAAACGTGTAGACCGGATAGTGAAAGCCTTTCTGCATATGCCTGATCAGAGACTCGTTGTTGCCTCAGGTGGTTCCCAGCTCGATAATCTCCGTGCGCTGGCCCGCAGTGCACCGAATATTAAATTCGTGGGTTGGTCGAATGATGCGAGTCTCGCGGAACTGATAGGGCATGCACGAGCCTGCATTTACATCCCGCTTGATGAAGATTTCGGTATGTCCGCGGTAGAGGCGATGGCGGCAGGCAAACCTGTAATCGGTGTCGCCGAGGGCGGTTTGCGAGAAACCATTGTTGACGGTTCCACAGGCTTTCTTCTGCCAGCGAACCCGGGTGTTTATGAGATCGCCGCTTCGGTTCGAGCTCTCACTCCTTCTGTTGCATTGGCTATGCGTCACGCCTGCGAGGAGCGAGCCATAACATTTGATCAATCAACTTTTTTGGAGCGCCTCAAATCCCTGCTTTAATTATTTCTTACGACTCAATGGCCAAGACAGCCTTAATCACCGGCATCACAGGACAAGACGGCGCCTATCTGGCAGAGTTGCTGTTGAGCAAGGGCTATGAAGTACACGGCATCAAGCGCCGCGCCTCGCTGTTCAACACGGATCGCATCGATCATCTCTACCAGGACCCGCATGTCCAGGACCGCCGGCTGGTGCTGCATTATGGAGACCTGACCGATTCCACCAACCTCATCCGCATCGTCCAGCAGACCCAGCCCGACGAAATCTATAACCTGGCGGCGCAGAGCCACGTGCAGGTTTCATTCGAAACGCCGGAATACACGGCGGACGCCGACGGTCTCGGCACGCTGCGGCTGCTGGAAGCCATCCGCATCCTGGGCCTGGAAAAGAAGACCCGCTTTTATCAGGCATCCACCTCGGAGCTTTACGGCGATGTGCGTGAGATCCCGCAGAAGGAAACCACACCTTTCTATCCGCGCTCGCCTTATGCGGTCGCCAAGATGTACGCCTACTGGATCACGGTGAACTACCGCGAGGCTTATGGCATCTACGGCTGCAACGGCATCCTGTTCAACCACGAATCGCCCTTGCGCGGCGAGACCTTCGTCACCCGCAAGATCACCCGTGCCATCGCCCGCATCAAGCTGCAGTTGCAGGACACGCTCTACCTGGGCAACCTGGACGCCTTGCGCGACTGGGGCCATGCCCGCGACTACGTGGAAATGCAGTGGTTGATGTTGCAGCAGGATCATCCGGAAGATTTCGTCATCGCCACCGGTGTGCAATACAGCGTCCGGAAGTTCGTCGAGACCGCGGCCCATGAAGTCGGCATTTCCATACGCTGGGAAGGCCAGGGTGTGGACGAGAAGGGTTACGACACCGCCACCGGCAAACTCATCGTCGCGGTCGACCCGCGCTATTTCCGTCCCACCGAAGTGGAAACCCTGCTGGGCGATCCGACCAAGGCCAAGGAAAAGCTGGGCTGGACACCCAAGACCACTTTCGACGAACTGGTGCGCGAGATGGTGCGCGAAGACCTCATCGCCGCCGAACGCGACGCCCTCTGCAAGCGCGAAGGCTACAAGGCGTACGACTATAACGAATAACGGAAGGATAGAAACGGCGAGATGCTGATGACTTCACGGGCTACGATATATTATGGTTTCGGCGACCGCCTGTTATGCCCGCATCCAGCTCACATAGATGTGATCGGCCTGGATTATTCCTCGTCACTGGATTCCTCTCGTCCATACCGGAACGATGGGAGTACCGTAGAGATGACGAACGCATTTGCCGTTGAACACTTAATCACGTGAGATTCCCGGAAAAACAAACAACGTAAAGGCCTTTCATGCGTGTTCTGCAAGTTTACCGAACCTATTTTCCTGAGTGCCGGGGCGGGTTGTTGGAAGTCATGAGGCAAATAGCGCTCGGCGTGCGGGAATCGGGGGTTGAAACCCGCATCTTGGCGCTTTCTGCTCATCCCCGCGAGGCGCAAAAGAATTATGCCAATGAACCGGAAGTAATATGGTTGCAATTGGATTTTCAGCTTGCGGGATGTGGGTTTTCGTTCGAAGCCTTGTATCGCTTTCGGGAATTGGCGTCATGGGCGGATGTGATTCACTACCATTTTCCCTGGCCTTACGCCGATGTACTCCATTTGATCGGCCGCCCGAATAAACCTGCCGTGCTGACTTACCACTCGGATATCGTCAAGCAGGACCGCTTAATGATGATATACCGGCCGCTTATGAGGCGCTTTCTAGGTAGCGTGCAAGCCATAGTGGCGACTTCGCCGGCCTATGTTGATTCCAGCCCCGTATTGCAAGAGCATATAGAAAAAGTAAGAATTATACCTATAGGTATCGACCCGGCGAGCTACCCAGCGCCCAGCCCCGAACGTATTGCGTTTTGGCGAGCGCATGTCGGCGAGGGCTTTTTTCTGTTCATAGGGGTCGTACGCTATTACAAAGGCTTGCGGACCTTGTTGGATGCGGTCGAGCACACCGATCTGCCTTTGGTCATATTGGGAGAAGGCTTGGACTTGCCGGCGTTGCGCCAGCTCGCGGACGACAAGGGCCTGAAAAATGTGCATTTCATCGGTGGGCAGCCGGACGAGGACAAGATGGCTCTTTTGAGCCTTTGTATCGGCTTGGTGCTGCCGTCTCATTTGCGTTCGGAGGCTTTCGGCGTATCGTTGCTGGAGGCCATGATGTTGGGTAAACCCGTGATTTCGTGTGAAATAGGTACCGGTACCAGTTTTGTAAATTTGCATGGACATACCGGCTTGGTGGTACCGCCAAGCGATCCGTCGGCGTTAAGGGCGGCCATGATCCGGTTCGTGGAGTCGCCGGGCGAGCGAGTTGTTTGGGGGGCGCAGGCCAAGCTGCGTTTCGAGCAGAACTTCATCGCAAGGGGAATGGCCGACGCCTATTACGCGCTCTACCGAGAATTGATCCGTAAACCCGTTATCGACCTCGCTCCCCGCGGGGAGCGTCGTCCCGGCACCCAGTCGGTATTGGTGATCGGCGCGAGCAGCCAGATCGGGCGGTTCGTCATTCCTCGTTTATTGGCGAGCGGGCGGGACATTCATGCCATCAGCAGAAACCCGCATCCATCGGTCAAGGATTCGGGCGTGGTTTGGCATGTCTGCGACATCCTTTCCGGCGGATTGCCGACAACCGACGCCGAGACCCTGATCCATCTCGCTCCTTTGCCGCTGCTTCCCCCATTGCTTGCCAAACTGCCGGAGGGCGGGCTCAAGCGCATCATCGCCTTCGGTTCGACCAGCCGGTTCAGCAAGGCGAATAGCGGGGATCCGGAGGAACAGGCTTTCGCCAGGGCTTTGGTCGAGGCGGAAGAGGCCATTGCGGCGTATTGCGAGCCTCGCGGCATCGCCTGGACGGTGTTCCGTCCCACGCTGATTTACGGCTGCGGCATGGACAAGAATGTCGCGGTGATCACCCGTTTCATCCGTCGCTTCCGCTTTTTCCCCGTGATCGGGGACGCCTTGGGGCATCGCCAGCCGGTGCATGCCGACGATCTGGCCAAAGCGTGTTTGGATATCCTGGATCATCCGGACGCCTTCAACCGCGCTTATGACTTAAGCGGCGGCGAAACCTTGAGCTATCGCGCCATGGTCGAGCGGATTTTTGCGGCCGCAGGTATCAGGCCGCATTTTTTGCGCATCCCTCTGCCCTTGTTTCAGGCGGCCATGGAATTAGCGTCGCTGCTACCGAAATACCGGCACTATTCCGGGGAAATGGCCAGCCGCATGGCGGTCGACCTGTGTTTCGACAACACGCCCGCGATGCAGGCGTTTGGCTATGACCCGCGGCCCTTCGAGCCGCCGCATTCGTGACTCAGAGCCCGGAATCGGGCGTGCGGGAGAAATGGGACCGGATTTGGCGCGAGGCGAAAATCGCCGAGCCCGAAGCGGCTCGGGTGCTGGTAGAAAATCGCCATCTTCTGCCTAGCTCCGGGGACGCGCTGGATTTGGCCTGCGGTTTGGGCGGGAACGCTTTGCTTCTGGCTCGCCAGGGACTTAGGACGCGGGCGTGGGATATTTCGCCGGTGGCTGTCGAGAACGTGAACCGGCGCGCCGAGCGTCTGCGACTCGACATTCTGGCCGAACCCCGCGACGTGGAGGTCGAGCCGCCGGCCGGCGGGACTTTCGACGTCATCGTGGTGAGCCGGTTTCTGTACCGTCCTCTGGGCCGGGCTCTGACCGATGCGCTCAGGCCCGGCGGCCTGCTGTTTTATCAAACCTATATTCGGGATAAGTTATCGGCCGCGGGACCCAGCAGCCTCGATTACTTGCTGGCGCCCAACGAGCTGCTGGCCCTGTTTCAACCCCTGCAACTGTTGTTTTATCGAGAGGAAGGCCGCGTGGGAGATATCACCGAGGGATTTCGCGACGAAGCCATGCTGGTCGCACGCAAATCATGAGCGCCGATCTGCTCGCCTTACAACTGAGTCTGCGCGACCGGCGCCAGCCGCACGCCCTGGCCACCGTCGTGGAGATACTCGGCTCCTCGTCGGCGAAGCCCTCGGCCAAGGCGGTCTTTGATGCTGAAGGACGCTTGCTGGCCGGCTGGATCGGCGGTGGATGCGCCCAGACCATGGTCGCCGAGGCGGCCTTGCTATGCCTGCAGAGCGGAGAGAGCTGCGTGATCGACATCGATCTCAACGACGAGGTTTTCGGCGCGGGCATGCCTTGCGGCGGCAGCATGCGGGTTTACGTGGAGCCGGTATTGCCCAGGCCCATGCTTTGGCTGATGGGCCACGGCCGCATCGTCGAAAGCCTGTGCGAATTCGCCCACAAGGTCGGTTTCGACGTCACCGTCATCGACAACCAAGCCACACCCGAGCGGCTGCCGGCGGCGGCTCGGGTCGTCAACGAGCATATCCGCTACGACGCACTGCAGCCCGAGGCGGGCGATTATGTGGTGATCGCCAGCCACCACAAGGGCGATTACGATTCGCTCAGCCGCGCACTGGCCTCGGGGGCCGGTTATGTGGCGCTGGTTTCCAGCCGCACCCGGGCCAAGCTGGTGATCGACCGCTTGCGTCAGGAAGGTTGCGACGAAGCCCACTTGGGGCGCGTCCGCGCGCCGGCGGGCTTGAACCTGGCCGCGAAGCTGCCGGAAGAAATCGCCTTGTCCATCGTCGCCGAGATGGTGAGCATGCGGCGCGGAGGCGGCGGCGGCAGCCTGGCGGAAAGTGGCCCCGCCGAATCTCCGCGTCAATCCCTGAAATTGGTGAACTGCATCGGTTGTTCGAACTGAGCGGCGCGCAGCGAAGCGATGCAGTCCTGCAAATCGTCCCGCTTCTTGCCGCTCACCCGCACCTGGTCGCCTTGTATGGCGGCCTGAACCTTGAGCTTGCCGTCCTTGATCAGCTTGACGATCTTCTTGGCCAGGACGGTATCGATGCCCTGAATCAGCGAAATCGTCTGCTTGGCCTGTCGTCCGGCGATCTGCGGCGGCTCCGCCTTGAGGGCGGCGATGTCTACGCCGCGTTTGGCCAGCTTGGCATGCAGGATGTCCAGCATTTGCTGGAGCTGGAATTCGGTTTCGGTAGTCATCATGATGGCGGATTCGCTCAGTTCGAAACGGGCCTTGGCGCCCTTGAAGTCGAAGCGGGTGTCCACTTCCCGGTTGGCTTGGTCGACCGCGTTGGCGACCTCGTGCAGGTTGATTTCGGAAACGACGTCGAAGCTGGGCATGGAGGCTATCCTCATTCGGTTCGCGCGGCCGGTTCCGCCCTAACCGCGAAACTGGCAAACTTACAACATCTATCGTTTTTCCCCTAGCCCGTCTGGAACCCGCATGAACGCCCCGGAAGCTCTCTATCAAACCGATCTGCACAGCCTGCCGCTGAAAGCGCGCGGCAAGGTGCGCGACATCTACGACGTCGATGCGGACTACATGGTCATCGTCACCACCGACCGGCTATCGGCCTTCGACGTCATCCTGCCCGATCCGGTGCCGGGGAAGGGCAGGGTGCTGACGTCGGTTTCCTTGTTCTGGTTCGGCCGTTTGCGCCACGTCATTCCCAATCAACTGACCGGACGGGGCCTGTCCGAGGTAATCGCCGATCCCGCCGAGGCGGCCCTGCTGGAAGGCCGTGCCCTCGTGGTGCGCAAGTTCAAGCCGCTGCCGGTGGAGGCGGTGGTGCGCGGCTATCTGATCGGCTCGGGCTGGAAGGATTATCAGCGCAGCGGCGCCGTTTGCGGCATCGAACTGCCCGCCGGTCTGCGTCAGGCCGACAAGCTGCCCCAGCCCATCTTTACGCCCTCGACCAAGGCGGAGCTGGGCTCGCACGACGAGAACATCGACTTCGCCCGCACGGTCGAGCTGCTCGGGCGGGACCTGGCCGAGCGCGTGCGCGACGTCAGCCTCCGCTTGTACAGCGAGGCGGCCGAATATGCGCTATCGCGTGGCATCATCATCGCCGACACCAAGTTCGAGTTCGGTCTGGACGATACCGGCGAACTGTATTGGATAGACGAAGCCTTGACGCCCGACTCCTCGCGTTTCTGGCCGCTGGACCAGTATCGGGTCGGCATCAGCCCGCCCAGTTTCGACAAGCAGTTCGTGCGCGATTATCTGGAGACCCTGGATTGGGACAAAACGCCGCCCGGCCCGCATTTGCCGGCCGAGATCCTGGCCAGGACGGCGGAGAAATATCGCGAAGCCGAAAGGCTGTTGACCGGGATCTGACCCATGAGCGTTGCGCTCAAACTCTACGGGCGGCTGAGCGAAGCCCAGGACGGCAAGACCCACGCCCGCCGGATCGCGAAGGCTTTCGAATAACTGGAACAGCACTACCTCCACATGCAGGACTTGGCCACCGACCCGCAAGTCAGGGAAACCGAGTTGCGTCTGCAGAAAGAGATCAAGGAAGTCGAGTCGCGGCTAAGCCTGGAGATCAAAAACGTCGAAGTCAAAGTCGCGGAAACCCGCGCCGACTTGATCCGGTGGGTCGTGGCCGTGGGCGTTTTGCAGACCACCGCGCTGACCGCCGTATTGCTTAAGATCGCCCGTCTGATCTGAGAAGAAATCCGCGGCTCGCCGCGTATCGATTTTTTTTATTTCGCGGCTTTGCATCCCGCCGCTTTGCGGCTAGACTCTGCGGCCCTTTTTGCTTCTTCCCGTATGCGCATAGGTCCTTATTCGCTGAACGGACGGTTGATACTGGCACCCATGGCCGGCGTCACCGACCGGCCGTTCCGTATACTGTGTCGACGTCACGGCGCCGCGCTGGCGGTGTCGGAGATGGTCACCTCGCTCCCGCAATTGCAGCACGACCGCAAGACCCGATTGCGTTGCGACCATACCGGCGAGCCGGAGCCCCGCGTCATCCAGATACTCGGTGCCGATCCGTTGGCCATGGCCGACGCCGCCCGGTTGAATGTCGAGCGCGGCGCGCAGATCATCGACGTCAACATGGGCTGTCCCGCCAAAAAAGTGTGTAACGTGGCGGCCGGTTCCGCGTTGCTGCGCGATGAAGCCCTGGTCGGGCGTATATTGGACGCTGTGGTCCGAGCGGTGGACGTGCCGGTTACGCTGAAGATCCGCACCGGCTGGGATCCCGCCAACCGGAACGCCGTGAGCATCGCCAAACTGGCCGAAAGCTGCGGCATACAAGCCCTGACGGTGCATGGCCGTACACGCGCCTGCGGATTCTCCGGCCGGGCCGAGTACACTACAATTCGTGCGGTCAAGGCCGAGGTCGGCATTCCTGTGGTCGCCAACGGCGACATAGATTCGCCCGAGCGGGCGCGCTTCGTGCTTGATGAAACGGGCGCCGATGCCGTGATGATAGGCCGCGCCGCCCTCGGCAACCCCTGGTTGTTCGGCCACGCGGCGGCCTATCTGGAGCGCGGCGTCATCCCGCCGCCACCTGATCGCGAGGAAATTTGCCGGGTGATGCATCAGCACATACGGGAGATGCACGGCTTTTACGGCGAATACGCGGGCGTGCGCATCGCGCGCAAACACATCGGTTGGTATGTCAGCCGGCTGGGGGGCATGAACCCGCAAGCGCTCAAGGCGGTTTATGCCGCAGAGAGCGCCGGGTTGCAGTTGAGCCGGCTCGCCGACCTGTCCGAACTAACACTCCGGGAACTCGCCGCATGAAAATGGAAACTTTGGACACCGTTCTGATCGAAACATCCGGTTGTCATCAGCCTGCCCAAAACCTGCTGCTGAGCGAACAGGTCAGGCTCGCCTTGCAGGAATATTTCGACCGGCTCGGCAATAACGACGTCAGCGGGCTTTATGCCTTGGTCCTGGCCGAAATCGAGCGCCCCCTCATCCTCACCGTGTTGGAACATTGTGGCTACAACCAGAGCAAGGCCGCCCAGGTATTGGGCCTGAGCCGCAGCACATTGCGCAAGAAGATCGGACAATACGGGCTGGAATGACCCTCGGTAAACGTAAAGCACGCCCGTTTTCCCGACGGAGAGAGCCGAGCGTGATCGTCGAGGGCTAAAGTTCGCCGCCTCAAAAACTGTCCTGATTTGTAAGACTACGTCAGCCAACTACCTAACGTCGTCACTCCGGCAGGGATGACCGGAGCCCGGACTTACATGGACGGGGAGCCGACAGAGCGGCTCGTGTGGCTTCTAAGGTGGCCCGAGATCCCCGGTCAGTTTCTGCGGGAGCGGGCTTCAACCCGCGAAGATCGCGACCTGAAAGCCACTCCCACCCTGACCTATTTGGGCCGGATGGCCATGCAAGTCGCGAAGCGAACACTACATTGAAAATACGCATTCCATAGTCGCCAAACAGCGGAAATCGCCCATGCAACGTAAAATCACCCGAGCCCTACTCAGCGTCTCCGATAAGACCGGCATCGTCGAACTCGCCCGTATCCTGAGTGCCCAGGGCGTAGATATTCTGTCCTCTGGCGGCACCGCCAAGCTGCTCAAGGCCGAAGGCATAGACGCGACCGAAGTGTCCGACTACACCGGCTTCCCGGAGATGATGGACGGCCGGGTCAAGACCTTGCACCCCAAGATCCACGGCGGCATCCTGGGCCGGCGCGGGGTGGACGAAGGCGTCATGGCCGAGCACGGCATCCGGCCTATCGACCTGGTGGTGGTCAATCTATACCCGTTCGAAGCGACCGTCGCGCGGCCCGATTGCAGCCTGAATGATGCGATCGAGAACATCGACATCGGCGGTCCCGCCCTGATACGCGCCGCGGCCAAGAACCACGACGCCGTGGCGGTGGTGGTCGATCCAGCCGACTACACCGCGCTGTTAGAGGAATTGCAGGCCGGTAAGGGCTCATTGGGGCTGACGACCCGTTTCCGCCTCGCGGCCAAGGCTTACGCCCATACCTCCCGCTATGACGCCGCGGTAGCCGACTATCTCGGCGCCCGAGTGGAAAACGCGCCCGTCTTTCCCGCCCATTTGAATCTGCGCTTCGAGCAAGCTCAAGCCTTGCGCTACGGCGAAAACCCGCACCAGTCGGCGGCCTTTTATGTCGAGAGTCAGGCGCCAGCCGGCAGCATCGCCGCTGCCCGCCAGCTACAGGGCAAGGAACTGTCCTACAACAACATCGCCGACGCCGACGCCGCCCTGGAATGCGTGAAGAGTTTCGACGACGCGCCGGCCTGCGTGATCGTCAAACACGCCAACCCCTGCGGTATCGCCCAGGGCGCGAACCTGCTGGAAGCCTACGACCGCGCCTACGCGACCGATCCCACCTCGGCTTTCGGCGGCATCATCGCCTTCAACCAGCCGCTGGACGCGGCGACGGCTAAAACCATCGTCGACCGGCAGTTCGTGGAAGTCATTATCGCGCCGGGATATGCCGCCGATGCCCTGCCCATACTGGCCGCCAAGGCCAACGTGCGGGTGTTGGACACCGGCGCCTGGCCCGCAGCGCCAAAGGGGGCCTGGGACTTCAAGCGGGTGAACGGCGGACTGCTGGTGCAGGACAGGGACGAAGGCCGCATCGCCCGCGCCGATCTGAAGATCGTCACGAAGCGGGCGCCCACCGACGATGAGATCGCCGACCTGCTGTTCGCCTGGAAGGCGGTCAAGTTCGTCAAATCCAACGCCATGGTCTATGCCAAGAACCGGCAGACCGTCGGCATCGGCGCCGGCCAGATGAGCCGCGTCTATTCCGCCCGCATCGCCGCCATCAAGGCCGCCGACGAGGGTCTGCAGATCAAGGGCTCGGTGGTTGCCTCCGACGCCTTCTTCCCCTTCCGCGACGGCCTGGACTCCGCCGCCGCCGTCGGCGTCACCGCCGTGATCCAACCCGGCGGTTCGGTACGCGACCCGGAAGTCATCGCCGCCGCCGACGAGCACGGCCTAGCCATGGTGTTCACGGGGATGCGGCATTTCAGGCACTGACACTAGACTTGGCTAAATGGGATCCGCACAAAGGCCGATCAGAATCGGTCAAAATGCCGCAAGATGTCGCCCGCCAATGGTGCTGGTTGGCGAAATGCAGGACGACACTCTCCGATTCCAAAGGATATCGGATCCCATTCATTGCTCGGTGATGTTGGTCAGGCGCCGACTCGCCTGATCAAGGCAATGTGGGTTAAGAGTGGCTGCATGTTTTGCATAGCCCATCGGAGAAAAATTCGCATTTTTTAGCGTGATGATCTACATATAGGATCTTTGCACCTTATGGCCCGCAATAAATGGGCACGCGATCTCCCAGAACCTCATTCTTCTCTAGCCTGATCGCATCTATTCATTGGAAAGGAATCCATGGCGATGTCGGCTGGCAAATCACCGAACGAGTTGTTCGGATTGTATTTGCATTTCTATTAAACATTCTCATTGCAAGGCTCCTAGGACCAGAGACCTTCGGTACCTATAGCTACGCATTATCCTACGTTGCTCTATTTGGGTTTCTCGGCCAAGCGGGACTTGAATCCCTGCTATTGAGGGAACTGATCCAAAACCGCCAAGCTGCTCCGGCTATTTTAGCTACGGGCCTTGCTCTTCGAGTTTCTGGAGCCTTAATTGCCGCAGCCTCATCATTAGCGCTCACTGTTATTGTTTTAAACGATGATACGGGTAATGTCGTCCCCTTAGTTCTAATACTTTCTATATCAGGCCTAATACAAGCTGGATGGGTGATAGAGATCTGGTTACAGGCGAACCATTGCTTCCGAGCCGTAGCATCAGTAAAAATTACCGCCTATGTTCTCAGCGCGACTTTGCGGGTAACTGTGCTGTCACTTCCTCATCCACTAATATGGCTTGCTGCAGTTAATGTACTGGAGTCCACCTTATGCTTAATTGGGATGTGGCATGCGGCTCGCAAATGCCTAGGACTCCACTTGCGACAATTACAGCGCCCTTCCTTGGGATCATTAAAAAAGATGGCGGCGCTAATAACACCTATGGTCTTTGCCGCATTTACAACTGCTATCTACTCACGGTTTGATGTCCTCATGCTTGGTTATGTTTCAGGCGTATCAGCCGCCGGGCATTACACCGCAGCAAGCTTACTCTCAGAGGGCTTTTATATCATTCCTGCATCCTTGATGGCCGCTGCAGCCCCGCGACTGGCTTCAATATTTGTAAGTAGCCCCGACCAATTTGATAAAGCCTTATCCGGTTTTCTTTGGATATTATCCTGGACCGGATTAGCCATCGCATTACTGACGACGCTTCTCTCACCTGTCGCGGTCCCTATAATATTTGGAGACACCTATGCGCAAACCGTAGAAATCTTGCAAATACATATTTGGTCAACCTGGATGGTATTCATAAGCGTCGCCAGCGACTCCTGGTACATCAACCGGGATTTGAGAAAGTTATATCTCGCCAAAACAGCTACCGCTGCTGCTGTGAATCTGATCCTAAACTTGACATTAATTCCTAACTTTAACGGAAAAGGTGCGGCGATAGCGACGGTGATATCTTACGCTGTTTCCGCCATAGGCTTCGGTCTCGCAGTTCCAGTGACAAGGCGTCTTGCACGTATCCAAGTCCGGGCGCTGATTGGGTTGCGATAAGATTGTTATCAGACATTTTATGCCCTCACAAAATAGCCAGCCAATCTGTCTTGATGCAGTATGAATTAGCTCACGCAAATAGCAGGCCTGATATAAAAGGGCGGGCTAATACAGCTACTACTTTCATTAGTCAAGATATTACATGAGCAACACTCAATCCAGAGAAAATTCGCTATGAATAACCCTTCTCATCAACCGACACAGACTACAAGCGTACCGGAAAGCTACGATGGATATTCAAAATATGGCGTCCTAGAGTCGGCGCATTACGAGCAACAACGTGACAGCGAGGTGGTATGGTGTCTGGAAAATAGTTTCATTAAAAAATATTTCTCCTTGCAAACCGCCGCTAGGGTTCTCGATGCTCCGGTAGGTACCGGCAGATTTCTTTCCTATTATCCTATGGAAGCACACATTATCGGGCTCGATATATCGGAGCACATGCTTAAGCAAGCACTTAAGAAAGTAGCCGCCCTAAATCGTGAACGCGTGGAACTTACGCAAGGCGACATATTTAATTTGATCTATGGGGATAAATTTTTCGACACTGTAATTTGCTGGCGCCTATTACACCTTCTTCCTGAAGCCAACCTAGTGCCACTAATGACTGAACTTAAAAGAGTTTGCAGTGGGAGAATAATAGTTCAGACGTATCTTCAAGGACCACGCTTGAAAAGACTTTTATCTCGAATTGCGCGAGGTGTAGGACGAGCATTAAGAGTTATAGATGCCGTTAGGCCAACCGAGCGGATAACAACCTACATTCATTCCCGTCCCCAAATAGAACGCGCGTTTGCCGAGGCGGGCCTTGACGTTCAGGAAAGCACCAGACTAGGATACTACTTTGGTCACGAGGTCCACGTTTATGTATTGGAGCAGCAGAACAGAGCTGTCTGAAACGATCGCGCGCTTATTATTTTTCCGAACCAAGGAGGTTGAGATAGAAGACTGCGTGCATTATTGCGGGTTCCGCTACGGGCGTAATGAATTTAATCCATACGAACAATACATAAGAGGCTTATCGCAAGGCGTATCGAGCAAGATACTAAGAGATGAATTCTTAAGCTTTATACTGCACTTTCGGCCACGGAATCTAGCGGAGGCGCTATCCATTTCGCTAAAACATCCGCCATCACTATGGCAACTACCTTGGCGTCATCAAACCAAGAACCCGGTAGGCTGGTGTGATAACCCACATTCTATACCAGATATCCTCACGCACTTCTCAGACCTAGGCGTTCCAGACGTCGTTGTACGGCAAGAATATCGTTGGCTTGAGAGCGCCTGGGCGAATATCAAGGATAATGGCTACCATCCTGAGACTTACAGCTACATTCGTGTTTTTGAGCTCCGCGGCGAGAGCCGAAACGCGTATATTGTGGCAGATGGTAATCACAGGATCAGTAGTCTCAGTATCATGGGAGCAACGCGGGTTGTAGTGCAGTTCTCCCCTTTCCGAACCGTTTCTCGGTCCCAAGTCAGCCAATGGCCTGCCGTCCGCAGTCACGGCTTATCGGTGGAAGACGCACTAAGAATTTTCGACGCTTACTTCGACGGCAACCAACAGCCGCACTATTGCTCACAAAGTGCCGATATTCTCCGTAACGACTAGGCTCGCATCTGATTTGAGTGGCCATTCCAGTCTAAGAGTTTCACTCAAAGGTAGCTCAAACGGGCTCTAATATATATAGACACTTTGCGTCTCGCCCATAAACTACCAACAGAACAGTTACCCTTCTAATTTGTAGATAAACCTGAGGGAATCACATGATCAACCGAATAACTCATGGCAGCAAGGAATTAGCTATTATTTTACGTCATACCTTTCGGGCAAACGGTATCGAGTTTTTGACTCCAGGTGCTTACTCCCAGCAGCTTGGCTACATGAATCGCCCGACTGGCTATGTGATACCGCCGCATGTGCATAATCCTGTGGTACGTGAAGTTCATTATACAAACGAGGTTCTATTCATAAAGTCTGGCCGACTCAGAGTAGACTTTTACTCAGCCGAACGTGAGTACCTTGAAAGCACTATATTGGAGGCCGGGGATGTTATTCTGCTTGCACTGGGTGGCCATGGCTTCGAAATGCTTGAACCTACAGAAATCATAGAAGTGAAACAAGGGCCCTATGCTGGCGATCAGGACAAAACCCGCTTCGACTCCGTGGAGCATGGGCAGCTTATGATTTTGCGGTGAGAAAGATGATACCAGTCAATGAGCCTCTTCTTGATGGTAACGAAAAAAAGTATCTGCAGAAATGTATCGATACCGGCTGGATTTCATCCGAAGGCCCCTTCGTTAAGCAATTTGAAGAGCAATTTTCTACGCGCGTAGAGCGTAGCTACGGAATAGCGGTAAGCAACGGGACAGCGGCCATTGATGTTGCCATTGAAGCACTAGATATCGGTTCTGGAGATGAAGTTATATTGCCAACTTTTACGATAATTTCTTGTATTGGGCAAATCATCCGATCCGGGGCAAAACCGGTGTTGGTTGATAGTGATGCCCTGACATGGAATATGGACATCGCCCAAATCGAGGATAAAATTAATCCTCGTACTAAGGCTATTATGGTCGTCCACATTTATGGGCTTCCTGTTGATCTCGACCCAGTATTGAATATCGCCCAGAAATATGGGCTCAAAGTCATTGAGGACGCAGCGGAAATGCACGGTCAAACCTATAAAGGGCGGCCCTGCGGCAGTTTCGGTGATGTCAGCACGTTCAGTTTCTATCCGAATAAGCATATTACGACCGGCGAAGGCGGCATGATCGTTACGAACGACAAGCAAGTTGCAGAGGATGGTCGCAGTCTGCGTAACCTTTGCTTCCAGCCAGGCAAACGATTTGTACACGAACGTTTGGGCTGGAACCTGCGCCTGACCAATTTACAGGCCGCCCTGGGATTGGCGCAACTCGAACGGCTGGATGAGTTTGTCCAACGCAAGCGACGCATGGGAGCTCGATATAACGCACAACTTTCGGGTATTCCCGGAATACAATTCCCGCAACCACACACGGATTACGCTGAAAATATCTACTGGGTATATGGTTTGGTTTTGAAGGACGAAGTGGAATTCGATGCCGAGGAGGCCATGAAACGACTTGGCGTAAAGGGGATAGGTTGCCGTCCTTTTTTTTGGCCCATGCACGAGCAACCCGTCCTGCAAAGAATGGGTCTTTTTCAAGGCGAAAGATATCCGATTGCGGAACACCTAGCTAGGCGTGGATTTTATATTCCTAGCGGCCTTGGTTTGACGTCGGATGACCAGGACCGGGTTTGTGAGGCGTTATGGGAGATCATGCGTGACTGAAACCACTACTGGGAGCGTCTTTGACGCCTATTCGGTTTACTACGACCTGCTTTACAGAGATAAGGACTATTCTGGCGAAGCGGGCTATGTGTCTGGACTCATACAACAGCATTTGCCAAACGCTAAACGTATCCTCGAGTTGGGCTGCGGTACAGGCGGTCACGCGCGAGAGCTAGCAAAGTTGGGCTATCGGATCACAGGGCTTGATCGTAGCCCATCGATGATACAAAGGGCTCGGAAACGGGCGTCTGACACTCCTTTGTTAGCCGATATCGATTTTGTTATTGGTGATCTGCGCGATTTTAGGACGGATACCCAATTCGACGTCGTCTTGGCCTTATTCCATGTGATAAGTTATCAAACCAGTAATGACGACCTTTTGGCTGCCATGACCACGGCAGCAGAACATTTGCATCCTGGTGGGGTGTTTATCTTTGATTGCTGGTATGGTCCCGGAGTTTTAACTGACCCGCCGGTGACTCGCGTAAGGCGTTTGGAAGGTGATGGAGTGACAGTCACTCGTATCGCTGAACCGGTTGTTTACCCCAACGATAACCGCGTGGATGTCCACTATGAGGTGCTCGTCGAGGGCGAACGTGGATTGAGCCGCATCACCGAAATTCATGCCATGCGCTATTTATTTGCCCCCGAGGTAGGTGTGTTTTTGCAGGCAGCTGGGCTAAGCCCATTACGTTTGCTAAAGTGGCTGGACGAAAGTGAGCCTGATGTGGCCACTTGGAACGCTTGTTTTGTGGCGGTGCGGTGAAGCGGATAGGCCTATATCTAGGTTTTCCTCCAGAGGGAGGCGGGGCTTTTCAGTACGCTCAATCGGTCCTCGATGCCTTGCTGAATCTCCCTCCGAGTCGCTATGAAATCTTGGTAGCGTACTCCCACACCGCCTGGTCGCCAAAACTGCAAAAGCTTGACTCCAGGGTACTAAAAATAGCGACTCATGAAGGCAAACTGGAAACTCTTGTCCGCACGGCTTTGCGCTTCGGTCTACCACTTTCGATTTGGCGAAACATTGCTAAATATGTGCACCCCTTCACGCGGCAGTTGATGGATCAAGGCTGTGATCTGTGGCTTTTCCCTGCGCAAGACGTGTGGACCTATGCTATTCCCTCGCCCACACTCGGCGTCATTCACGACCTGATGCATCGGTACGAAAGGCGTTTCCCTGAAGTTTCGGCGTTCGGCCTCTTTCACAGAAGAGAGCGCCACTATCGGCGACTATGCCGCCATGCAAAAGGGGTCTTGGTGGATTCTGAGGTCGGAAAGCAACAGGTGTTGGAATCATATGACATAAGGGCGGAACACATACATGTGCTTCCCTATGTGGCTCCGGCGTATATGCGTAGTGAATATGTACCCGACGACTTTGATAAGAGATACCACCTGCCGCCTAAGTTTTTGTTTTATCCGGCTCAGTTTTGGGAGCACAAGAATCATTGCCGGCTGCTAAGGGCATTAGCAGCTATTCGGCCCAAGGCGCCCGATCTTCATCTCATACTGGCTGGCTCCAAAAAAAATGCCTACCCACGTGTGCTGGAGGAAATTCAGCGGTTAGGATTGGAAGATCGGGTGCAGATATTGGGGTATATACCCGATGACGATGTACCCGTATTTTACCGGCGCGCCCGAGCATTGGTGATGCCAACCTTTTTCGGCCCGACTAATATCCCCCCCTTAGAGGCAATAGCCGCTGGCTGCCCGTTGGCTGTCTCCAATATTTACGCTATGCCGGCGCAAGTTGGGAATGCCGCGTTATTATTCGATCCCGAATCAGTTGAGGAAATTGCACAGGCGTTGCTCCAACTTGCCGGAAGTGACGAGCTTTGCGTAAGATTGGCCGAAGCAGGAAAAGCCAAGTCCCTGCGATGGGGGCAAGTACAATTCAACAAGCGGTTTCAAACGATCGTCGAGTCCATAGTCGGCAAGTGAAACTCCTCTGCCTTTGTAAACGCCGCCCTCAAGGGCGTGATCTTTTTGCACAGCCCTACGGGCGTTTCTACCATCTTCCGCGACTGCTAGCGGAAAGCGGTCACGAAGTCCACTTAGTGCTGTTGAGCTATAAATGTGACCCTCCGCAATATCAGAAGAAAGCCAATCTTCATTGGCATTCCGTTTCCGCGATTCCATGGGGACCTTGTCCGTTTTTAAGTAAGGCCAAGCAGCTTGCACTCGAAACGAAACCGGACTGGGTAATAGGCTTTTCAGATACTTGGTACGGTATCATGGCCTGCCACATTGCGCGGTCAGTCGGTGCGCACACGCTGATAGATGCTTACGACAACTACGAAAGCTATATTCCATGGGCCAAGCCATTGCATTGGGCTTGGCGGCAAGCCCTGAAGAGAGCCGACGCAGTAACGGCCGCCGGACCTCAGTTGGCCGAGCTGATGAGTGTATCCGCTGGCGGCAGGCCAGTACGGATCGTGCCGATGGCGGCTGACCCCAATTTTTTCCCCATGGAAAAGGCGACATGTAGAACACGCTTGGGGTTACCCCGAGACCGAATCCTGATCGGTTACACCGGCTCGTTGTACCCGAGCCGGGATATCGAATTGCTCTTCTCGGTTTTCGAGGCATTGCGGTCCAGCGAGCCCCGCATAGAATTGGTCTTGTCCGGACGTGTGGCAAGTAGAACGAGCGTACCTGCCGGGACGCATTGGCTGGGTTACCGGCCTCCCGAAGAAGTGCCGCTAATATTGAACAGCCTTGATCTCCTAATTGTCGTTAACAAGCCTGGCGATTTTGGCGACTACAGTTATCCAGTGAAAATTTATGAGGCCATGGCCTGCAATGTACCGGTTGTAGCCACGGATGTGGCCGGGACATCTTGGGTGCTGCGTGACCACCCTAGGCTGTTAGTCCGCACCGCTGAAGTAGAAGATTTCGTAGCTACTGCCACAGATATTCTGAGTCTTAGCCCTGTCTCGTACCCTAAAACTGGGGGATGGGTAAGTTCGCTAAATATCTTGGAAGGTATATTGCGAAATGGCCTATAAGGATTACGAAGTTGACTTGGCGAAGCAATCGTAGAACCTATGCGGAAGTATGAAACCGCCGATAGCCCAAGTACGACAAAATCACGAGTGATACGGTAAGCGCGCGTAAGCCCTGAGTATCAGGGAGAAAATTTATAGCCGTCACGAGTGCAACTCCGTCTATGCAAGGTGTTGAAAAAACCGCTTGCCAAACCGCTCCCAGGTGAAATTCTCAGCAAATCGTATGATTTCGCTTTTTGGTAAGGGAGATTCGAGAAGTGCCAGTACCGCCCTGGTAAAGATCTCGCTGTCATTCGGTCCGACCAGCCGGCCGGATACGCCGTTGGCAACTGCATCTACCACGCCGCCGGTAGCAAAGGCCACTGTGGGCAATCCGTGCGCCGCAGCTTCAACGGCCACCATGCCGAAGCCTTCGGGGTCATTGGGAAGATCGCGTACCGGAAAAACGTGCACGTCGGCAGCCTGATAGATCTCCGACAGTTCATCATCGGACAGAGTCCCTAAAAAGCGTAAATAGGCAGACATACCCATTTCATCGGCAGTGGCTCGAATGAGTTCGGGTGTTACGCGCCCGGCATGGAGGGCATGCTTCGGCGTTTCCCCGACGATCAGCAGCAAGCAATCCGAGCGGGCCTTGACGATTGTCGGGAGTGACACCCTAATGAACTCCAACAGCCCCTTACGTTGGGTCAAACGCCCGACAGACAACAGCAGAGGGCGATCACCCAGACCATGGGCGGCGCGAAAACGCGCCCGCGCAGCCGGATCGAGCCGCGGTATGTGCACACCGGGATGGACGATCGTTATCCTCCCGGCGGCTATGCCTGCCTGCTCGGCTAGTTTCGCTGTCGCGTTGCTGTTGGCGATGACGCCATCCAAACGTCGCAGGAAAGGCAGCCAAAGTGTGCGATAGACCGGGTTCGGCACGGTGATGTCTAATCCGTGGAGATAGGCATAGGCTCGGGCGCCGCAGATGCGAGACGCCAGCCAGGCGATAGGCGCGGTGAGGCCGCTGCCGGCAAGAACCAAGTCAGGGTGCCATTGGCGAGCAACCTTTAGTGTCCGGATTAACGTCGAGAAGAGAAATTTTGATAAGGGGGAAAGCGCGACCTCTTCGACACGTATCGCGTCAGGTAATCCCGACAGGGCCGCCCCTTTCGGTGCAATCACGCGCACGGCACACCGATTGGCCAACTCGTCAGCGATATGCCAGTTAAGCCGCTCCATTCCGCCCCAAAGCGGAGGAAAATTGCGCGTAATCAGCAAAACTTTGCCGGGTCCCAGTAGCTCGCTCATCTTTATGCTGCTTCAGCCCGGTTCACCCGGCGAACCTTCTATGCCGCGATAATGCAGAGACGAGATTTGCTCTGACAAAATACCGATCAGAAATGTAAATAAGGCCGACATGAACAAGAGCAGGCTCATGTTGGTGAAACGCCCTTGAGTGACGTAGTTATAAGCATAAAGGCCCGTGCCGGAACTGAATAGAAATAGGCTAATAGGAAGAAAAAAGCGCATGGGCGAAAACAAAGCGCCAATTTTCAAGATAATAAGGAAAAAACGCGCCCCATCGTGCAGGAGGCGGATTTTGCTCTTGCCCTGACGTTTGCCGGCCTGTATGGGTACGTAAGCCACGGGAAAACCTGCGCGAAAAAAAGCCATGGTGCTGGTCGTAGGATAAGAAAAGCCGTTCGGCAACAGGTATAGAAACTTTCGGAAGCGCCGGGCCTTCACTGCTCGAAACCCTGACGTCAAATCGAGAATGCGATAGCCAGTCATGACGCTCGCAAGACGGTTATAAAACCCGTTGGCAATTCGGCGGCCAAACGATGCTTGTGACCGCGAAGACCGTGCGCCAACGACCATGTAATATCCCTCGGAAATTTTCTCTAACAGCTTGGGTATATCTGCAGGGTCATGCTGCCCGTCCGCGTCCATGAAAACGATTACTTCACCTTTTGCCTTGCGTGCGCCGGTCTTTATGGCCGCCCCGTTCCCTAGAGACCGTGGGTGGCGGACGACCTCGGCGCCGGAACCCTGCGCTTCGGCGAATGTATTATCGGTCGAGCCGTCGTCGATAACCAGGACTTGGGCCGATGGGTAGTTACCCTTGATCTGTCGAACCAAGCTCCCGATAGACGCAGACTCGTTTTTTGCTGGAATTACGATGGAGAAGCTTGGCTCTCCCGGAAATATGAAACTGCTATTTGAGTACGTGCCCATCTCGTTTTTCTATCCCATCAATCAAAACTTCTAACTTAGTTATCTTGTCTTCCCACATTTTGGCCTGGAATATATTCTTAGGCTTTCTCGCCCGCACTTTGGCGATACTCTCCCGCGCCAAATCGTAGCGGCCGGCGCTGATGGGGATTTCGATCAGACGCTCGGCGACATCTAAATAAGTACGAAACGAAAAGGCCGCTTCGAGGTGTTCCATGGTGGCACTGAAATCCCGCTCGTTGAAATAAAGCATGGCTTGCGCATCATGGAGACAATAGCTGACCTCTCGCGCGCGATCGATATTATGGCTGGCGAGTATCTGCCGGGAAACCGAGAAAACATCTTGCGAGGAAAACCCAGGGCAGGCGTCTTCGATAACCAGCGTTGCAATCTTTTCCATTGCGCCGCAGATAACCCCGTTGAGTTTACCTCGCTCAAAGAAGCCCTGCCGTTGCCTCAGGTGCGCTAGCCTCGATGAGGCCGTTCCAGTAAGGCACGCGAGTTGGACAGATTGCATGGCCGCTCCCACATCCTGAGGGTGGCGATCTGAATAAGCCTGTATAACCGCTGCGCTTGCCGCATAGTCACGGTTAAGCGAGTGGACCAAAGTCAGATTCTGAACGGCGCGAATCGAATCGGGATGTTCTTGAGCCCATAGAATTGCCGATTGTCTCTTGTCGCCGATGACGGAGGCAACCGAAAAACACACCCAAGTAACTAGGGATACATATGCCGCCAGTGTGACCGGCCCGACCCATCGGTTGGGCCAGCGGTGAAGAGCCAGATAGACGATAGCTACGGTCGGCCCCACCGACGGAAAGTAGTTGCGATGCTCGAAATAGATTTCTAATGGAATGATCGTGGATTCCAGGAGATGGCCGGCGAAGAACCAGAATACGGCGAACGAGAATACGGCGATTTTATTGCGTAACGCGACTGCCAGTGCGAGGAGCGAGGCTATCGTCAAGTAACAGAGCAGGGTAATGGGTGGATCGAGCAACCCATTCGATAGTGGGTAATCATCCTGAAACGGGCCGATGTCCGCCCGCCTCGGGAACAGGATAAGGCCAAGGTAGCGCAAGACAAGGCGGGCTTCGGTCAGAACGCGTTGCTCGAAAGAGAAGTCGCGGAACTCATAGGCTGCTGGCAGAGTCGGCAGCAGGTACAGCAGATAAGTACCTATGAGAAGTGAAGGAAACACCAAAAACACCAGTCTCCATAACCGGTAGCCTGGCCCGAGGTCCTGAACGTACCTTCCTAATACCGTTCCCTGGAGAATCAACACCAGCATCGGTAAGAGAGCGCCGTTTTCCTTCGTGAGCACGCCAAAAAAAGTACCAAGTACAACACCGAGCGACATTACCCAATAGCCCGAGCGCGAGGACTGTTTGAGCAACTCCAGACCGCGCAAGAAAAGCAGACTTCCGATCAACCCGAACGTGACCGCCAGCGTTGTCATGCGCTGGACGATCATTAGGCTGGCGGAAACGATGAGCGGCTGTACCATCCACAGCGCCGCCACGGAGAGCGCAAACCACCCCGCCTGTGCGTGATCGTCGCCAACCATTCTTGCCGCTCGCAAACAGCACCACATCAGCAACATGGCATTCAGCAGATGAATGCAGATATTCGTAAAGAGAAAATCTTCCGGTGCGACATCCCATGACGAGACATTCAGGAGAAAGCTGAACAGCGCCAGGGGCCGGCCGAGCGGCCCTCCTCTGGGTTCTAGGGCGAATGCGAGTGCCGAGTTAAGGTCGGAAACCACGGCCAATCCGCTTAGATTGGGGAAATCGTCGAAAAAGAACCCGGCGGTGAGCCCGGATCGATAAGCTTGAAAACCAGCTAGAGGCAATAGCAGGATGGTGAAATACAGGAAGAATGGGGATAAGCGCTGCATCGGTTGCGGAACGCAAAAGTGACTCAAAATTCGAGATGGAAAAAAGCTTGCTACGGCGGGGCTCGACGGCGAGTTGCGCATGAGCCGGGCGGCACGGTGCAACGAGGGATCTGCCTCCCAGAGCCAGCAAGCAAAAAGCCCCTCGGTTGAGGGGCTCTTCTAACAGGTGGAAAATCCCGGAAAATTAGCGGCAGTTACCCGGCAGATATTTCTGCGGCATAGTTCCACTTCCAACCTTGCACTTCCACACGATGACGCCTCCCGTCGTGGATTGGATCGACAGTAGGAAAGTCTTCCCTGCCGCAGCTGCCGGAAATTGTGTGGTGTTGGATGTCGTTTTCAAGGTCAAGTACCCAGAAGTGCCGGACACGGTCCAAGCCGGACCTCCCGTTAGACCATAACCCGTGGCTGCGACTCCAGCAGACGTCAATGTTTGAGGCAAGTGGCCAGTTGCCGTAAGAAACTCGGCGATGGAGGTCTTCGCTTCTGCGCCCTTGGCCAGTACTTCGGATATTTTGGCGCGCACAGTGTAATCCTGATAGGCCGGCAGTGCGATCGCCGCCAATATGCCGATGATCGCCACGACGATCATCAATTCGATCAAGGTAAAACCTTGCTGTCTTCTGTTGGGCAAGTTGTTCATGGTGTTCAACTCCTTCGTGTTCTTTGTGGGGTGGGTCGAGCGATTAAGCCGTCGGACGAAAGCCTAGACTACAAGTGGTTAAAAAAAAAGTGAGGCAGTTCACGCTTCTAGGTGTATTCCTTAGGGTGTGCTCAGGTTGTTTGAGCCTATCTCGAGCTGGGCGAACGGCGGTCGCCGTAAGCCCGCGATACACGGGCTCAGGCCATTTGTTCGATGAGCCGTTTCAGGGCTTCGAGCGATGCCGGGTCACGGGTTGATGTCTCGATGCGTTCCTCCAGTCGTGCCTTGAAGTTTGCGGACGCCCGTCCGTTCTTGACCAGGGTGTAGTCCTGGATCAGATTCGAGAGCCCGTACCAATCACCGTCGGACATGACGGCCTTTTCTTCGGCCGTGCCCATGCGCGCCCAGCCGTCGCTGTCGCCCCCGTAGCGCAGAAAAATCGCGATTTTTTCTCGGTTGATGTTCAAGGGCTCATCCAATTTGGGGTGGGAATGGTCGACGGATGCGATTCGAACGGTCTCGCGTGCCTGAGCCGATTTATAGTGGCTCCGCCGGCACCGGCTTCTCTGATATGATAACCGGCCTTTTTCGGCCCGAATCGGGAGTCAGCGAGCATGGTGCGTACCGAAACCCCAGTCTGCGATTTTGGCCGGCCGGCCGTCGATTTCGCCTTGCCTGGCGTCGACGGGCGCATCTGGACGCTTGAACAGAGCCGCGGCGAGCATGGCTTGCTGGTGATGTTCATCTGCAATCACTGCCCCTACGTCAAGGCGGTACGCGAACGCATCGTGCGCGATGCCCGAGAGCTGCTGACTTACGGCGTGAATTCCGTGGCGATCATGTCCAACGATCCTGCGGACCACCCGGAGGACGGCTTCGATCAGATGAAGGCTGTGGCGGAGCAGTTCGATTTTCCGTTCCCTTATCTGTACGACGAAAGCCAGGAAGTCGCGTTAGCCTACGGGGCGGTCTGCACGCCCGATTTCTTCGGCTACAACGGCAAGCTGGAATTACAGTATCGGGGACGGCTGGACGAGAGCCGCAAGGAAGCCGTGGCGAACGCCCGGCGCGATCTTTTCGAAGCCATGAAGCAGGTCGCCCAAACGGGTTCGGGTCCGCGCGAGCAGATACCCAGCATGGGCTGCTCGATCAAATGGCGTCACGAATAATCCATCCAACAAAAGGAGCATGCCATGACATTCAAACGCTTGACCGATCTCGATCTCGCGGGCAAACGCGTATTCATCCGCGCCGACCTGAACGTGCCGGTGAAGGACGGCAAGGTGACTTCCGATGCCCGCATCACCGCGTCCATGGCCAGCATCGAGCATGCGCTGAAGGCCGGCGCGCGCGTCATGGTGACCTCGCATCTCGGTCGGCCGGAAGAAGGCGTGTGGAGCGAGGAAAGTTCGCTCAAACCGGTGGCCGACAACATCGCTGCGCGCCTGGGCAAGCCCGTGCGCCTGATCAAGGATTGGGTGGACGGCGGCTTCGAAGTGGCCGAGGGGGAGCTGGTGGTGCTGGAAAACGTCCGCATCAACAAGGGCGAGAAGAAGAACGTCGATGAGACGGCGAAAAAATACGCCGCCCTGTGCGATATCTTCGTCATGGATGCCTTCGGCACCGCGCATAGAGCCGAGGCTTCCACCCACGGCATCGCCAAATACGCCCCCGTAGCCGCCGCCGGCATCCTGGTCGCACAGGAACTGGAGGCGCTGGGCAAGGCGCTGGCCAATCCGGCCCGTCCGCTGGTCGCCATCGTCGGCGGCAGCAAGGTTTCGACCAAGCTCACGGTGTTGGAATCTTTGGCCGAAAAAGTGGACCAACTGGTAGTCGGTGGCGGTATCGCCAACACCTTCCTCAAGGCGGCCGGCAAGCCGGTCGGTAATTCGCTCCATGAAGAAGACCTGGTGCCGACGGCCCAGGCCTTAACCCAAAAGCTGGCCGCCCGTGGCGCCAGCATCCCCATCGCGACGGACGTCGTGGTGGGCAAGCGGTTTGCCGAAGACGAGCCGGCCGTGTTGAAGAGCGCCGATGATGTGGCCGAAGATGATCTGATCTTCGACATCGGTCCCCAATCGGCGCAGGAGCTGGCCGACATCATCCTGAAGGCGGGCACCGTGGTGTGGAACGGCCCGGTCGGCGTGTTCGAGTTCGACCAGTTCGGCGAGGGCACCAAGACCATCGCCAAGGCGATCGCGGAAACCCAGGCCTTCACCCTGGCCGGCGGCGGCGACACCATCGCGGCGATCCAGAAATACGGCATCTACGACAAGGTGTCATACATCTCGACGGCCGGCGGCGCCTTTTTGGAATATCTGGAAGGCAAGGTGTTGCCGGCCGTGGCGATACTGGAGGAGCGGGCGCGAGGCTAAGACCGCGTTTGGACTGTACAGCCGCGGCGCGTTGGGATACAAAGAAACCCCGCGCCGGCGGATGCGTTTTTATTTACACATATAGAGGTTATGCCGAATGGCGAGAGTGACTATCGAAGATTGCCTGGACAAGGTCGACAACCGCTTCCAGCTGGTATTGCTGGCATCGAAGCGGGCGCGCCATCTGAGCCGCCGCCCGGACGATGCCCATCTGGAATGGGGAAATGACAAGTCGACCGTGCTGGCTTTGCGGGAAATCGCGGAGGGCAAGATCACCCGCGAGTATCTGAAGGAAGCTCCCTCGCACGACCGTTATCCGATCGAGCGGCCGGCCTTCCGGCTGCACACGCCCGATCTGGAAGACGAGGATCTGGAATAAACCCCGATGGGGATCTTTCGTGACCGGAGACCGCCTCGCCGCCGAGTTGCTCGATCATAGTGCCGCCCCGGCTGTAGACGCCGGGCGGTTGCCCGTGCACGACCTGCCTCTTTCCGATCCCACCGAGTCGCCGCAGGAGAAACTTCTGCGGCGTCTTTGCGTCATACTGGCGGCGTATCTCGATCCGTCGCAGATCGAAGAAGTCCGCCGCGCCTACCGTGTCGGTGCCGAAGCGCACGAAGGCCAGTTCCGGGTCAGCGGCGAACCCTACATCTGCCATCCCTTGTCCGTGGCCATCATCCTGGCGGGCATGCGCATGGACATGCGCGGCGTCATGGCGGCCATCCTGCATGACGTCATCGAAGACACGGCCGTCAGCAAGGCCCAATTGGCGGAGTCCTTCGGCCAGGAAGTCGCCGAT
Organism: Methylococcus sp. EFPC2; assembly: GCF_016925495.1. Classification (NCBI taxonomy): domain Bacteria; kingdom Pseudomonadati; phylum Pseudomonadota; class Gammaproteobacteria; order Methylococcales; family Methylococcaceae; genus Methylococcus; species Methylococcus sp. EFPC2. The sequence goes on from NZ_CP070491.1 coordinate 3,928,995, forward strand.
CTGGTCGACGGCGTCAGCAAGCTGTCGCAACTGGATTCCAAATCGCGCGCCGAGGCCCAGGCGCAGAATGTGCGCAAGATGGTCATGGCCATGGTCAAGGACTTGCGCGTCATCATGGTCAAACTGGCCGACCGCCTGCACAACATGCGGACATTGGGCGCCATGGCGGCGGAGCGCCGCCGCCGCATCGCCCGTGAAACCCTGGACATCTACGCCCCCATCGCCAACCGGCTGGGCATGAACGAACTGCGGCTGGAACTGGAGGATCTGGGCTTCTCAGCCCTCTATCCGAACCGCTACCGCGTGCTCGAGCAGGCCGTGCGCAAGGCGCGCGGCAACCGAAAGGAAGTGGTCGCCAATATCGAGGCCAGCATCGTCAAGCGCGTGGCCGAGGGCGGGCTGGATCGCTGCGAGGTCATCGGACGGGAAAAACACCTTTACAGCATCTACCAGAAGATGCGCGGCAAGCGGCTCTCCTTCAGCCAGGTCTACGACGTTTACGCCTTTCGCATCGTCACGACCGGCGTCGACGAGTGTTATCGCTCGTTGGGCATCGCCCACAATCTCTACAAACCGGTTCCGGGGCGCTTCAAGGATTACATCGCGGTGCCCAAGGCCAACGGCTATCAGTCCCTGCACACCGTGCTGGTCGGTCCTTATGGCCTGCCGGTGGAAATCCAGATCCGCACCCGCGCCATGCACCAGATGGCGGAATGCGGCATTGCGGCCCACTGGCTTTACAAGTCGGAGAGCGATCAGGCCATCAATTCCCAGGCCCGCGCCCACGAATGGCTCCGCGATCTGCTGGAAATCCAGAAGGATGCCGGCGATTCGATGGAGTTCCTGGAAAATCTCAAGGTCGATCTGTTCCAGCACGAGGTCTACGTCCTCACGCCCAAGGGCAAAATCGTCAAGCTGCCGCGCGGTGCGACCATCGTCGATTTCGCCTACGCGGTGCATACCGATGTCGGCAACGCCTGTGTTTCGGCCCGCGTCGACCGGGTGCTGGCTCCGTTGCACAGCGTCCTGCAAAACGGCCAGACGGTGGAGATCGTCACCGCCGCCTGGGCCAGGCCCAACCCCTTGTGGCTCAACTACGTGGTGACGGCCAAGGCGCGCTCGGCGATCCGCGGCTATCTGCGCAATTTCAAGAAGCAGGAAGCGATCGCCCTGGGGCGCCGGCTGCTGGACAAGGAGTTGGCGGCGCAAGGTCTGCATCTGGACGAGCTGGCCCCGGCGTGCGTGGAGGGGTTGATCAAGACGGTGGAGGCATCCTCCCTGGACGGCCTGCTCGAAGACATCGGCCTCGGCAATCGCTTACCCTTTCTGGTGGCGCGTCTGCTGGGGCAGCAAGAGATTGAACTGCCGGCTACCGCGTGCGACAAGCCGGTTCCGGCGCCGACCTCGCTGGTCATCAAGGGCACCGAAGGCATGGTGGTCAATCTGGCCCGCTGCTGCCGGCCGATACCCGGCGACCCCATTGTGGGCTTCTTCAATCCCGGCAAGGGCATCGTGGTGCATCTGAGCGACTGCAACAACGTTGCGGACCTGCGCAAGCGCCAGGTGAACTGGCTGGACGTGGAATGGGACAAGCAAGCCAGCGGCGATTTTCCGGTCGAGGTCAGGCTGGAATTGCTCAACCGGGTCGGCACCCTGGCCAAGGTGGCGTCGGTGATTTCCACCATGCGCGCCAACATCGAGAACGTGCAGATCACCAACCAGGACAGTGAGTTGTCCACCGACATCATCACCCTGCGCGTCAAGGACCGGGTGCATCTGGCCAACGTCATGCGGGAACTGAGAAAATTGTCGGTGGTGGTAAAAATTTCCCGCAATAAATCCGAGCTAAGACGCAAGAAAAATGACAAGACACATCATACAGACTGACCGGGCGCCGCAGGCGATAGGCACTTATTCGCAAGCCGTACGGGTGGGCGACACCGTTTACCTTTCGGGGCAGATCCCTCTCGATCCGGCCACCATGACGCTGGTCGAAGGCGACATCGACGCGCAGATCCGCCGCGTGTTCGACAACCTGCGGGCGGTGGCCGAAGCGGCCGGCGGTTCGCTCGACGATATCGTCAAACTCAACATCTTCCTTACGGACCTGGCCCATTTCCCCCGGGTCAACGAGATCATGGCCGGCTATTTCGCCCAGCCCTATCCGGCGCGCGCGGCCATCGGCGTGGCGTCCCTGCCGCGTGGCGCGGGCGTGGAAATGGATGGCGTTCTGGTTCTGGCGGACTAAAACCTCATCGTTCCGTGGCCGCGCCCAAGGCTTTGGACGGCCTGCCGGTCACGGCCCTCAAGGGCGTGGGGGAGCGGGTGCGGCAGCTATTGGACAAGCTGCATCTGCACTCCGTCCAGGATCTATTGTTCCACCTGCCGCTGCGTTACGAAGACCGCAGCTACCTCACGCCGATAGGCGGATTGCAGACCGGCGTGCATGCTCAGGTCGAAGGCCGCGTCGAGTTGAGCGAGGTGACGGCCAAGGGGCGCCGCGCCTTGGTCTGCCGCGTCGCCGACGGCAGCGGTCTGCTCAACCTGCGCTTTTTCCATTTCACCGCCGCCCAGATGGGCAAGTTGTCGCGCGGCGCGCGTGTGCGCTGTTACGGTGAGCCGCGCGAGGGTTATTACGGCCTGGAGATGGTGCACCCCGATTGGCAAGTCCTGGCCGAAGGCGAGGATCATCCGCTCGGCCATACGCTGACGCCCATCTATCCGCTTACCGAGGGCTTGCACCAGAAGAGTCTGCGCCGACTGATCGAGCAGGCGCTCGATCTCGCGCTGAACTCCAGCGGGCTGGTCGACTTGCTTCCGCCGGAATTGCTGGCCCAGCAGGGGCTGCCGTCATTACCGGAAGCCTTGCGCCAGTTGCACCGCCCACCGGCGCGGGCCACTCTGGCTAGCTTGAAAACCGCGCAGCAGCGTCTGGCTTTCGAGGAACTGCTGGCGCATCACCTCAGCCTCAGCCGCTTGCGGTCCCGTGCACGCTTGCGCCGGGCGCCCGCCCTGGATTTGCCGGCACGCGAGGCGCAACGGTTTCGCGCGAGCCTACCGTTTCCGTTGACCGCGGCGCAAACGCGGGTCATTGCCGAGATCCTGGCCGATCTCGCCACCGAACATCCCATGATGCGGCTGGTGCAGGGCGATGTGGGCTCCGGCAAGACCGTGGTCGCCGCGCATGCCGCCCTGGCCGCCCTGGCCTCCGGCTGTCAGGTCGCCGTCATGGCGCCGACCGAACTCCTGGCCGAACAGCATCACCGCAGTTTTTCGCAGTGGCTCAATCCGCTGGGCGTCGAGGTTGCCTTTCTGGCGGGCAAGCACAAGGGTGCGGTGCGGCGCGGCGTGCTGGAAGAGATCGCGCATGGCAGTGCCGGCGTGATCGTCGGTACCCACGCCTTGTTTCAGGAAACAGTGGAGTTTCGCCGGCTGGGACTGATCGTGATCGACGAGCAGCATCGCTTCGGAGTGCATCAACGCTTGGCCTTGCGCGAGAAGGGCGCGCGCGATGGTCGTTATCCCCACCAGCTCATCATGACCGCCACCCCCATCCCGCGCACCCTGGCCATGCTGGGTTATGCCGACCTGGACGTTTCCGTCATCGACGAACTGCCGCCCGGCCGCACCCCGGTCAAGACCACGGTGCTGCCCGCCACGCGCAGACCGGACATCATCGCGCGCATCGCCGATTGGGTGCGCAGCGGCCGGCAGGTCTACTGGGTGTGCACGCTGATCGAGGAATCCGAGCTGCTGCAGTGCGAAGCCGCGGAAAAGGCCGCCGTGGCTCTGGCCGAGGCTTTGCCGAACGTACGCTGCGCTTTGATACACGGGCGTATGAAGCCCGCGGAAAAAGACGCGGTGATGAGTGCATTCAAGGCGGGCGAATCCGATCTGCTGGTGGCGACCACGGTGATCGAAGTCGGCGTCGATGTGCCCAACGCCGGCCTGATGGTGATCGAAAATCCCGAACGCCTGGGTCTGGCCCAGTTGCATCAGTTGCGCGGCCGCGTGGGGCGCGGGCCGGGCGACAGTCATTGCGTGCTGATGTATCAGCCGCCGCTATCGGCCTCGGCCCAGTCGCGCCTGGCCACCTTGCGGGAAACCGGCGACGGTTTCGTGATCGCCGAACGCGATCTCGAACTGCGCGGTCCCGGCGAATTGATGGGCGTGCGGCAGACCGGCCAGGTGCAGTTTCGTGTTGCCGACCTGCTGCGCGACGGCGCGATGCTGGAGCGGGTCAAATCCTCGGCGGAAACCCTGCTCGATGAAAATCCGGAGCGCGTCCAATTGCTGTTGCGCCGCTGGCTGGCGCAGGGGGAGCAGTACGTGGAGGTATGAAGCGGGGAAGCGCCCTTCAACAAGGGCTGTCGCGTTCCGGGGCGGCCTCTTAAACGGCGATATCATGGGCGGGGAGGTTGGCTATGCCGGACGCTAAGCACACCGTCCGGCATGGGAAATCCTAACAAGAGGTTGACGGGCAACTGGGGCTGCAATAGTAGGAGCATTGGCCGTTCACCTTGACGCCGTGAGAGCATTGGCCTACGGGGCAGGAAAGGGCGGTCGCCGGTTGCAGCGGCCCAGCCTGCCCGCCGCTTGTTTCGGTTGGCTTGAAACTCTATCGATTTTCGGGGTTGGATCGGGCTGTAGGCTGCTCTCAATTCTTCAACTACGGGGATGTTAATTGCAGGGAGTCGCCGGGCAGGTGCCGCAGTAGTAGGTACACTGGTTGTTCACCTTGACGCCGTGCAAGCACTGGTTCGACGGGCAGGAGAGCGCCGAGGCCGCTTTGGGGGCCTGCACCGTGGGGGCGGGCGCTTCGGGGGTGGCAGCGCAGCCGCCCAGGGCCAACAAGGTGCCGAACAGCAGGCCGCCGAACAGGGTGGCGCGTGGGGACTTGGTTCTTGGGGTCATGCTCTCTCTCCAGAGGTTGTGGTTAAAACGCGAGGGTGAAGCGGGCCGTGAAGGTTCTTTCCGGATAGAAAAGAGGCCTTTCTTCGTGGCCCGTGCGGTAGGCTGGGCCGAAATAAGAGAATTTCTGGCCGAGCAGGTTGTTCACGTCGAACCGGAGCATACCGTGGCGTCCGGGCAGGCGGTAGCCCAGCCCCGCATCCAGCAGCACGAATTCGTCGTGAAGTTCGGGTTTGCCGTCTACCGCCGGGACGAGGAAGGTCCCGTTCACCCGGGCGGTCTGGTTGACGTAAGTCGTGGTCAGATGGGCCAGCCAGCCGGCGGGGTGGAAATAGTTGACTGTCAGGGGCGCGGAGTGGGTGCGAGTGTCGGGTTCGTTAGGAAAGCTCATGTTGTGCCGGTCGAAGACCTCGAGCCGGTAGGCCAGGTTCAGGGCCAGTTCCGCCGAGGGCGCCCAGCTCGCATAGGCTCGGTAGAGGGTTTCCCGGTCCGGCACGTAGCGGTAGCCGGGGTCGTCGGGATTGTTCAGCAGCGCCGCTCTGTCCCTGCGGGACACTTCCACGCCGCCGAACAGGCCGGCGCCGAATTTCTGGTCCAGTCCCACCCCGTAACGCCAGGCCTTGGTGCCGCTCAGGTCGTCGAACAACTGGTTGAACCCGGCGATCTGGGTGGGTTCTATGGTCTGGTCGGTTAGCAGGGAACGCTTGAGGGTGCGGAAGGCCGCGGCCCTCAGGGTGGTCGAGGGGGTGATGTCCCAGCTCACGCCGACTTTCGGGTTGAGCAGATTGAACCGCTGGGCGAACTGCTTGTCGTCGTAGGTGTTGAGGCTGCCGCCCAGGGTCCAGGTTACTTGCTGCGGCGCATGAATATGGGAATAAACGTAAGCGGTTCCCTGGCTGACCGTCGCCGCCGGGCGGGAAAGATCGATGGGAAAACCGAAGAAGTCCAGCGGCGTGGCATCGCTATGCGTCCGGTTTTCGTGATAGCCGCCGCCGACATTCAAATCGAGATAATGGCTACTGAAGAGATACTGGCCTTCGACCATGTAGCCGCGGTTCGGCGAATTGAACTGAACTGTCGGAGCCGTGGGGGGCGGTAAGTAAGAGGATGCCTCCAAGGCTTCGTTCTCCGAACGATAGATGCCGGAAGCGATGAATTGCGACTGCGGCGTAAGCGTGTAACGCGCTCCGACACGGTAAGTATCGCTTTCCAGCTTGCGGCTATACAAAGGATCGAGCCTGTTGTTGGCCGAGTCGAACAAGTCGAACTTGTAAAGCAGGTCGCCGTGGCTGATGCCACGGTGGCGGTATTCGGCCTGGACGTTCAAATCAGGCGTCAGGTTCCCCTGAAAGAAGGCATTGTAGATGTCCTGGCTGACCCGGTTGTTTGGGCGGAAGCCGTCGGTCTCGTGGTGGAACTGGCCCAGGCTGTAGGAGAAGTTGTTCCACAACCCGGAATGCACCACTTCGTCGCCGTAAGTGTCGTTGCTGCCCACCACGCCGGACGTTTGCAGATTGAAGCCGTTGCGCAGAAACATCGGATTGAATTCGTTGAAGCTGCTCTGCGAAGGACCGGAACCCGGAGCAATCGCCAGATTGCGTTCCGCCAGATGGGGTTGTAAGGGCGTCACGTTGAGAGGCTGCAGCAACTGGGACTGCAGCAGTTCGCTGACCCGGGCCAGTTCGTGGTTGGGCAGGTTGGCGTAATTGTCCGCCAGCAGGCGGTGTGCGGAATAGTCGCCGGGATCGGCGTTCACCGATTTCCAGCCTTCCACCAGGGCGCGCTGGCCGAAGCCCAGGTCGTTGTAGATGCGGCCTTGTGCCGCGCTGCGGGCGGCGAGATCGCTGTCCAGCAGTTGTTTGGAACGATAGACGGCGCGATTGCCGTTGAGTCGGGTCGCCTGCTGCATGTCCTGCAAGGCTTCCACCGGCCGGTTCACGGTCTGCTTGCGGATGGCGTCGTAGAACCAGGGGGTCGGATCGAGCGGATCCAGTTGTTTGGCGATTTCGAGTTCCGTCGCGGCGACCTTGGCGTTTTTCTGTTCGAAATAGGCCTTGCCCAGATAGCTGCGGCTGAGCGCGTCGTTCGGATCGAGGCTGGCGGCGATTTCCAACTCCGCCGTACCGTCATCGAGTCGGCCCCGGCGTATTTTCGCCAACCCCAGCCCGAAATGAGCGAGTGGATCGGCCGAGTCCAGGCGCGCGGCTTCCTGGAGGGTGGCTTCGGCCTGAGCGATGTCGCCTTCGTTCAATTGCGCCAATCCGCGCAGCACCCAGGCGCGGGCCAGGTGCGGGTTGAAGCTCACCGCCCGTTCGGTCAACTGCCTAGCCTCGGAGGCCCGGCCCAAGGCGGCCGTCAATTCGGCCTGCCGGGCCAACGCACGGGCGTTTTCGGGCGTCAGTTCGCTGGCCTTGTGGGCGCTATCCAGCGCTTGTTCGAGGCGGAATTCGGACTGTTCCACGTAGGACAAGGCGGTCCAGGCGGCCGGTGAGCGTGGGAGGCGGACCGTGGCCTGCTCGGCCAGGGTGCGCGCATGGGTTTTGTCGTTGCGGGCCAGCGCGATGACCGATTGCAGAGGCAGCGCCGCGTCGCGGTGCGGACTCCCCATGGGCAAGGTATCGAGCAGCGCGCTCGCCTCGTCGGCCCGGCCGACTTCCAGCAACAGGGCGGATCTGGCGATTGTCGATGCGTCGGATGCACCCAGTGCGGCCAGCGCGGCGGCGGTGTCTCCGTCCTCGTAAAAATGGGCGGCGGCGGGTGAGAGACGGCGCAGTTCGGCCGTATCCAATACGGGCGGGTAATACAAGGCCCAGTGTACGGCGTCGCGTGGGGTCAGCAGTATCTTGCGCTGCGGTGCCGCACCGATGCGGCCGATGGCGCTCTGCCCGGCTGTCAATAGCACGCTGCCCCGCGGGTTGGAGGCCTCGATGCGGCCTTCGAGCACGCTGACTTGGCCCTGCTGGTCATCGCTTTCCACCAGGAATTCGGTTCCCTTGATCGCGGCGTTGATGAAAGGCGTGCGGATATCCAGGCTGCTGGGGGTACGGCTGCGCAGATAGATGGCGCCTTTCACCAGATCGAGCCAGGACGGTTCGTGCGGCTTGAGGCCGGAAAATACGATGGTGGTCCGCTGTTCCAGCGAGAGGTAGGTCTTGTTGGCGAGCTCCAGGGTGGCGCGGCTGTGTTCGCCGGTGCGGATGCGGTCGCCGGCGCAAAAAGATCGCTCCGGCGCGGATTTGGTCCAGCGGTCGGTACCCACGGCTTGTTCCTCTGCCTCGCCCTGAAAGGCCACCAAGCGGGCGACCGGGTGTTCGCAAGGCGCCGATAGCGCAAAGGCGGGAACCAGCAGGGAAACGAGTGATAAATATGGGCTTATCAAGCGGCGCGGTTTGGTGGCAGGACTTTGTTGCTGTTTCCAGCGCATCGGATGCTCCCGGGCGAGAGTGGCCATTTTAGGGTCGCGGGTATTGCGGAGACAATCGCTCAAATCGACTTGTGCTGCAGTATCAACGGCTTGTCGATGCGGACGATGGATTCGGCTTGGGGATTGAGAACGCGCGCACGGGCCGCATCGCGAAAAAATCGCACCGGCCCGTCCGCGGGGAAGCGGTCCGCGAGCGCGTCGAAGGCGGTCCAGGCTTCCTCCCAGAGTTCGTCCTGGAATAGCGTCAAGGCCTGGGCAAATTCCGGGCCGTTGTCCAGGGTGCCCAGTTCCACGGCAGACGGCAGCACCTCGCGAACCGCCACCGGTTGCGTCTTGCCGGCCAGAAGAAATCGTCCCAGGGATCGGGACGGATGGTCCCCACAGGCATACAACAACCAGTCGGAGGCCAGCACGCGAGTACCGAGCACTTTGTTCAAGGCCTCCAGGCGGGCGGCCGTATTGACCGTATCGCCCACGGCCCGGTATTCCCCGTGTTCGTGTGCGCCGACAAACCCGACCCGCATCGGTCCGCAGTTCAATCCTATGCGCAGCGGAAGATGAATGCCGTGCTCCCGTTCGAAATCTTCGATGACGTTCTGCATCGCCAGGGCCGCGCTGAGAGCGCTGCGGTGCAATTCGACATCGTCTTCCGCGCCGATCCAGAGCGCCATCATGGCATCGCCCTGCACGTCGGAAACGCGGCCGCCGTGGGCTGTGACCAGCGGAAACAAGCGGGCGTAATAGGCGTTCATCAGCTGGCCCAGCGCCATGGGTTCGGTCCTCTCCGCCAGCGCGGTATATTGGCCGGCGTCGCTGGCCAGACAGATTCCGTAACAAAGCCGTCCGTCCCAGTCCTGCCGGCCTTCCGGATGGATCAGGCGGCTCGCCACTTCCACGGGAATGAATCGGCGTATGGCGGCATGGATTTGACGATGCTCGCGGGTTCGGCGCCGGTAATTGCCGATCAGGCCGCCGAGCAGCGTCAGCGGCGTAAGCCAGAGTAGCGGCAATATCAGCGGAAGGATCAGCCCTTCAAGTCCGAAAAGCACGCCCGCGAGGCCGGTGTACGCCGCGACGGACAGGGTGACGACCAGAACGCAGCGCGACATGCGCGCGCGCCGCGCCAAAACTCCCAGCGCAACGCCCAGGACGAACAGAAAAGCGGCCTGACCGCCGGTGCCCAGCAAGGGGCGCGGGGCGCGATTCTCCAGCAGGTTCGCGATCGCCGTTGCGGTCAGTTCCAATGAACTGACCCATGAAAAGGGCGAAAACTGCAGGCTGGTTTCGGGCTGAAAATCCTCCGCATAACCCACCACCACCACCTTGCCGCGCAAATCGGGCAATTCGCCGGCTTCGGCTCTCAGCAGGCGCGAATAGGACAGCCGCCGGATGGAGCCGGCGGGGCCGTAGTGATCGAAAAAGCGAGGTCCCCGGTTGGAAAGGACGTCACTCCAACCCTCTTGGGCCGCACTCCGCGCCGAGCCCGTTTCGGCGTGCCGCAGGTAATGCTGCACGGCCAACAGGGGCAACGTGGGCTGATCTTCGCGCTCCCCGTGCCAGGGCAGGAAGCGGATCGTTTCGGGGCCCTGAGCCAGCAGGAAGGGCCCCGTACCCAGAGCGGCTGCGCCCAGTGTCGGGGCCGGGGACTCCTGAATTTCCGCATAAGCGTCCCCCTGCACATGCTTGAGCTTGAGCAAGGTGGCCAGCACGGAGATACCGGTCTCGTTCATCGCCCGGGCCAGCACGGCGTCCTGGGCATCGCGCGGCTCACCGAAGACGATATCGAACACGGCGATTTCCGCACCCGCCGCTTTTAGCCGCCGCAACGCTTCCGCATGGAGCTCGCGGGGCCACTGGCCGGGATCGTCGGGTGCCTGCAAGTCCAAAGCGGATGCCCGGTCGATCGCCAGGGTCGCAACCTGTTCCGGGGGCGTTCTCGCACCTCGCAAAGCGAATAGCAGATCCAGTCCCAGCGACTCTTCCAGCAGGATGGCGTGAGGGGTCAGCCCCAGCAACGCCGTCGTCAGGCCCAAGGCAAGGCCCCACAAATTGCGCCTGAGCGAACTCGAAAGCCATGACCATGCTTTCATGAGGCGGGGCTCAGGGTTGGGAACGATGCCATATTTCAAAGAGACACTGATGGACAGGCCAATGGAGTGGGGGGCGCGCGTAGTAGATGGATGAAGCGAAAAGTCGTTTTAAAATCAGCTTACTACGTGCGGCTTTATGGTAGCCGGTTCTGCGCGGCCCGTCTCGTCCCTCCATAAGCCGCGCCAAATTTCCCAGGATCCCGAGCGCGCAAGCGCTCCAAGCGGCGGGCGCTATAGGGAAGGGGTCGTGTCATGCAATCGTTACCCCCGCGTTACCCGACTGTAACAAAGCCTGCTTACGCTAACCCGCGGTATTAGCTTGTGCCCGGGGTAGCCCCATGACACTCCATCACCGGACCCTCTGGATCTCCGACGTGCATCTCGGCACGCGCGGCTGTAAGGATGAATATCTGCTCGACTTCCTGCGCCACAACGACTGCGAGCGGCTCTACCTGGTCGGCGACATCGTCGATTTCTGGAAGCTGAAGAACGGGTTTTACTGGCCCGCCCGGCACAACGAGATCGTACGTGCGGTCCTCGAAAAGGCTGCGCGCGGCACCGAGGTCATCTACATCCCCGGCAATCACGACGAGATCTTCCGCGGTTATATCGGCACCACCTTCAACGGCGTCGAAATCCGCGAGCGTGCAATCCATCGAACCGCCGACGGGCGCCACCTCCTCGTATTGCACGGCGACGAATTCGACGGGGTGGTGTGCTCTAGCCGCTGGCTGGCGGTCCTGGGCAGCGAGGCATATGACCTGCTGCTGGTGGTCAATCGCTGGTTCAACCATGGCCGCCGTCTGCTCGGATTCCCCTATTGGTCCATGTCGGCCTACATCAAACACAAGGTCAAAAACGCCGTCAGCTTCATCTTCGATTTCGAAAAGGCGCTCATGCACGCCGCCGAGGAAGAGAAACTGGACGGGGTGGTCTGCGGCCACATCCATCACGCCGCCATGCATACCCTGGACAACGGCATCACTTACTGCAACACCGGCGATTGGGTGGAAAGCTGCACGGCGCTCGCCGAGAGCTCCGCCGGCGAGCTGACTGTCATCCGTTGGGTGGAAGAAAGCGCTCGATTACTGGAGGAACACACGCTTGAAAATTGCCCTGATAACGGACGCCTGGCGCCCACAAGTTAACGGTGTCGTCACCACGCTGACGCGGAACTGCGAGCAGCTAAAAGCGCGCGGACATATCGTCGAGCTGTTCACGCCAGACCGCTTCCGCAACTGGCCATGCCCCGGTTACCAGGAGATTCGCCTCGCGTTGGGCTGCGGGCGCAAGCTGCACCGTATGCTCGACGAATTCCAGCCGGATGCCGTCCACATCGCCACCGAGGGGCCTTTGGGGCTTGCGGCGCGCGGCTATTGCCGCTCGCGCGGCTTTCCCTTTACGACGTCGTTCCATACGCGCTTCGCCGAATACGTCAACGTGCGTAGCGGCATACCGGTGGGCTGGATTTACCGGCTTTTGCGTTGGTTCCACAACGGTGCCGAGCGCACGATGACCGCGACCCCGGCCTTGATCGAAGAGCTGAAAGGGCGGGGCTTCAAGAACCCGGTCCTGTGGTCGCGGGGGGTCGATACGGCCTTGTTCAAGCCGCTGGCCAAACCGGACAGGCAGGAGCCGGTTTTTCTTTACGCCGGTCGCGTCGCCATTGAAAAAAATATCGACGCTTTCCTGTCCCTGGATCTACCGGGCCGCAAGGTCGTGGTCGGCGATGGCCCGCAGCGGGCGGAACTGGAATCCAAATACCCGGCCGTTCGTTTCGTCGGTTACCGATTCGGCCAGGAGTTGGCGGAAGAAATCGCGGCGGCCGATGTTTTCGTTTTCCCCAGCAAGACCGACACTTTCGGCCTGGTGATGCTGGAGGCCCTGGCTTGCGGCGTCCCGGTGGCCGCGCTGCCGGTGCAGGGGCCGGTCGATGTGATACTCAGCGACAAGGTGGGTCGCCTTCACGACGACCTGTGCAAAGCCGCCCTGGCCGCGCTGGATCTGAGGCCGGAAGATTGCCGCGCCTACGCCATGAACTATTCCTGGGAAAACTGCGCTGGCCAGTTCGAAAGCCATCTGGCGCCTATCTCCCGAACCGTCATTCGACCCACCGCCTGGTGGCAGCGTCATTCGGGCGGCCGGTCTTCGACCTGAGGCCGCCGTGCTTTTCGCTTTCGAGACGGTGGCATGTGCCTTGACCGCTATCCGCGTTCGTCCTGAGGGGCGGGCTTGTCCTGCGTGGCGGGGGGCTAACACATCGCGAATATCATCACCGCGCCTCTCCGTTGCGAACCGGCATGCGCCGCCGAGCAACATCCCGTCGATATCCGTAAATGCCGGTTACGTCGCGGCTACGGCGGCTCCGGTTCGTTTCTGATTTACGCCGCGCGAATATACGGCCGCAATGGCCGCCGTGGACGAATCGGCCAGCACTCCCCCGTCTAATTGATCCGCTTCGCCCTCTCCCAAGCCGCCTCCGGCGCGACAGAGCCTAAGTTGGCGGCCGGCTGAGGCGATCTCCAAGCCGGCGGGTCGAATTACGATGTAGCAACGAACCTTCTGCTTTGACCTCCCCCTCACAAAAGGCCCCAGGCGTCATGGCCAGGTGTTTCCGCCCGGATGCTGTCGTCGTCACTCCAAAATCTAGCCAAACGCGGCAGGCAACGGCTGGGCGCTTTGCACCAATCTGCTATGGCCGTTGCCCGGTCTCTTGAAGGTGCGCCAGCACCACGCACCGATATGACAACCGTGGGTAAGGAATAAGCCTCGCGGCTGTCGCATATCTGTTACAACCCGAAAATCGTCCACAACTAATTGTTATATCGGGTTTTTCTTGCCCAGCAAGATATACCTGTCTCACTTCTGGAACACCTTGTTTTGCGGCGCTGCAAGGTACGCTAATTTTTTCCCTTTCATATCATGACCATAGGTGTATGGCATACGCATTGCGTCGGTATCGGCGAACAGAAAACGCTTCCGTAGTAATTCAGGGCGATGTCTCTCCGAGACATTCAATCGAATGCCCAATGAAGAAAACGTACTTGTGGTGGCATATCCAAAGCGTTTTATGGCGGCGCGGGTATTCCAGAAAAGCCTGCCGCCGGCCCCGGTATTTAGAGATATGACTAATTAGGAGCATGTCGAGATGAATAACATATATAAGAAGTTTTCATGGCTATTGGCGTTGGCGGTTTTTTATTCCGTATCGTCAGATGCCAATACATTATATGACAGCCTAGGCAGCGCAGAGGATGAAGCTTTGGCCGTCGGCGTGTTGGGCGGCGACGGCAAGAGCGAATGGGTGGCACACGGCTTCAATACCGGCAACCATGGATGGGATTTGGGGGATATAACACTCAATCTGAATCTTCCTAATGGCGGGGCCATTGCAACCCTGGCCATATATAACGGAAATCCGGGACAGCTCGGATCAACATTGGTCGGAACGCTGTCTCCCCTCGCGGCCCTCCAAAACGGACACAACACATTTGCGCCGGCCGCCGATATATTCCTTGCCCCCGCCACGACTTACTGGGCCAAGTTGTCGCCCTCAGCCGGATACCTGGAATGGTTCGGAAGAACAAGTGGCGTTCTCGAAGGTGAAATTGCCGTTCATTTGACCAATTTCGACGTCACTAGCAGTCCTTCGCCATTAATGTTGCGCATAGAAGGAACGCCAACGCTAGAAGCGCCGGTTCCCATACCTGCGGCAGTGTGGCTGCTTGGATCGGGGCTAGCGGCATTGTTTGTCGCTAGGGGCAGGGCAAAAGCTTAGTTACCAATAAAGGCTATCGAGTTATTGGCTTCCAGGAATTTAGGTATTGTTCTGTGCCACCCGGAATGCCGAAGAACGAATTGAGCGGAACGCTCAATACTCAGTGCAATTCTATATAAAGGGCATTGAGTGATTCATAAAACCCAAATGTTAAGGAGTATTACTATGAGCGCTAAATTAACGGTGACCAGCGTAACAACGACGCTACTGGCCGGGTTCGCGACTGCCGCGGTGAGTGCCGTGCCTCCCGATGCGCCGGGATTGTATGCGGGAGGCCCCACCTCGCCCCAGGTAGCCGTAACCGACCTAACGGCGTCGGAACGGTCGGCATATAGTCTGCTGGAGGCCGTTCAGCAGATAGCAGAAGCCCGGATTCATGCTCTGGGTTGCGATGACAGCGCGGGCTCTTTTCCGCTAACCATTTTCGCCAATGGTCAAAAGGGCAGCCCGGCTTCCAATACGGTTACGGTGGAGTCTCCCGGAGGGATAGGTTCCTTCACCGTACAAGCGAATCCGGGTGGTTATGTGAACTTCCGGGGCGAAAAGATCGCTGTCAATCAGGTCGGCGCGGGTACCCTGAAAGGGAAAGCCGTGGCCAGTTATCATGCCGATCTCGCTTATAACAGTATCAATACCATTTTGGATGGCACGGCCAGCCTGCAGCAGCAAAGCATCAATGGTATTTTGGATGCCTATTCAGGCAAGGTAATCAAGGACTTCTACCGAGACGCTTCTTGGCCGAGTGACTACCACATCTACGATTGGGGCTTGCAGTCTCTCTCGAAATTGGGATATCCGGTCAACAAGTACTGGCAGCGGTCTATTAGCCAACGCTGGAATGGCGTGGACGGCTTCACGATCTTCGTCAAAGACCGGCTAGTTGGTGCGACCTCATGCCGCATCCAGGTAAGAACCACGGGCTTCAACGAACCGGACTATTTCTCGCAATCCGGCTACCTGGTGGTTCAAAGAGTCGCTCCTGCGGCGCCTGTAGATTGGAATCCGTTGGACGATTGAGGCAACCGAAAATACCGCATAGTTACGTCTAATGCGAGTAAATGAGCGCGCCTGGTTTATCGCTAGGCGCGCATTTTTACCGCATGGACAGGGTTACCATGATAATACACTATCAAGTAGTCGTGGGGAGTGGCCGGCTATAACTCATGGATGTTTGCTTATTAAGGAGGCTATAAGCTTCAGCCGCGGCTCGGGGGCTGTTTATTATTCGCCAATTAATGGCGGGCCAATAAGGGTATCGGGTAGGTCGACTTGGTAACTTTGAAATAACCCGAGCAACAGGTGGAGCTTGTAGATCATAAACTAGGCATGAGATGGGATGAATATGAATGCCAAATTTGTCGCTACATACGTGCTTAGCGGTTTACTCGGCTCAGCTTTAGCAGCCGAGCCCCCGGGCCCGCCGGATATTTATTCTGCTGGTCCCGCTGCTCCGTTCGTAGTTACCAATCTCTATACAGCCGAACGCGCAGCCTACGCATTGCTTGAAGCTGCTATGCAGATAGCGGCGGCTCGCATCATGGAAACGAGCTGTTCGCTTTCTGTGGGTGTCTATGACGTATTTGTTTTTAGCGACGGTTCCGTCCACAAACCGGATTATAGCTTTGTGGTCGTGGACTCTCCCGCCTCGACATTTACCCTCATGGCCGATCTCGATCCACCAAACACGTTTAGGGGGCAGCGAATTGCGGTAAATCAAAGCGGATCAGGATCGTTCAAGAAGGTAGTGTTTTCAAGTTACACGGCCAAGGTATCGTTCAACTCACAAGGAACGATCATGGCCATGGATACTTCCGTGAGCGTAATAAACGCAAGCGGCCTGCCCAATGCTTATTCGGGAAAGCTTATTGAGGACTATTACCAGGCCGTGGACGAAATAAGCGGGTTGCCCTATGTCATCGACTGGGGCTTGCAGTCTTTCTCGAAGATAGGTTATCCGGTACAAAAATATTGGCAAAGATCAAAAAGCGTGCGCGATAACTCGGTTCAGGGGCGAACCGTATTTGTCAAAGATCGTCTTGTTGGGCCAACGTCGTGTCGTATCGTTATCGATACTCATGATTATAATAATCCTGACTACTTTTACCAGAGCGGAACGCTGACGATATCAACAGATACGCCATACCCTGGGTATCAATTCGATTTCTGAACTTTAAAAAAAATACCGTAATTGATCTTAAATCTGCCCCCAAGGTTGGGGCGTGCATATTAGCATATTGGTGTGGAGAAGTTCCGTTTAAGCCGGTCCTGGTATCGGCGCGTGTCAAAATGCAGCGGTCGGTTCATATGATCGTTATTCTGCGTTCATTAAAATAAATAAAGCAGGAAAAAGATGAAAACGCCATTTGCCTTAATACATCCTGCGGCCAGCGGCAGGCGTTTTATGTGGGGCCTTTTCCTGGGGAATATAATATGGCAAAGCGCACAGGCGGACGCCGGTGACGGAGTTCAAGAAATAAGCCTTGGTTGGCACTCTATAACGCCGGCTCGGGCCGGCGCCTATCAGCCGGCCGGAGACGACGATTTGCTTCGGGAACTCCGCGGATATAACTATGTCATGAAAATTGGCCGCAACCATGACATCGAATCAGTATACGTTTCTGGAAAAAACGGGTCCGGCAAGGGGCTTAACCCCTTATTTTCGCCATTGATGGCGGGTGCCGCGTCTGGTCTTGACGCTCAAACGGTCCAAGCTACGTGGCCGTCGCTAAATATCAAGGGGAAAGTCCGGGGAAAGCAAGCTGTTCGGATTTTGGGTGGTTTGTTGCCCCGAATCGCTGCGGTTCATGGCATGGCGCCCGAACGATTTAGGAATATATTGGAGACCGACGTCACGGCATGGCTTGACGCCAGCGGCCGATTATTCTTTGCGGAAACGCCTCCCGCTATCAGTTATGCGTCGAGCGAGCAGGCCGGACCGTTTCCTGTTGATAATCCCGTTGTATTCGATTTATCGAAGACTTTTCATTTACATAGCCGACCCGGCTCGAAAAAGCTCGTTTACCTGGATTTTACAGGCCATTTGGTTATTGGAACCGCTTGGAACACCGCTTATGGAAAAGCGGCAATCGACGCACCTCCGTTCGACTTGAACGGCGATCCGACCGTATTCGACGAAAAGGAGCAGGAATGGATACAGCGCGTCTGGCAGCGAGTGGCGGAAGACTATTCGTCTTTCGATGTCGACATCACCACCGAAGAACCGGCGGAGGCCAATCTGCTGCGAGTAGATGCGGAAGATCAGGCTTATGGTACGCGCGCATTGATCACGAAAGATGTCTTAAATTGTGTATGTGGTGGCGTATCCTTCCTGGGTGTCTTCGATCTGCTAAATCCCAAATATAAGCCATCCTGGATTTTTTACGACCGACTGGGTACCGGTAACGAAAAGTTCGTGGCCGATTCGGTTTCCCATGAAATCGGACATAGTCTCGGTCTATCCCATGACGGCACGTCGACTTCCCAGTACTACCGAGGACACGGGGGCGGTGCGACGGGATGGGCTTCTATCATGGGCGTCGGATATTTCAAGAACCTCGTACAATGGAGTCGTGGAGAGTATCCGGATGCCAATAATAAAGAAGATGACATCAGTATAATTCAGAGCCACGGTGCGAAATTACGACCTGATGATATCGGAGATACTGTGGAAAAAGCCAGCCTTCTAACGGGGCAGGCTGATAGTGCCGGGCAGGTCGCGGTGGAGCAAGCCGGAGTAATCGAACGGCGTGGCGACGTCGATTATTTTGTGTTTGCGTCATCGGCAGGATCGGTTGAGCTTCACATCTCTCCTGCGCGTCACGGTCCCAACCTGGATATACTGGCTGAACTCTATAATTCATCGGGGGAGCTTTTGGTGTCCTCAAACCCAGCAGGATCCCTCGATGCGCACATTTCGGAATTATTACCATCGGGAACCTACTATCTTAAAGTAACGGGTGTCGGCAAGCAGGCGAGCGGATCTGACCCGGGCTATCCGTATTACGGAAGTATCGGGCAATATAGACTCGGCGGAAGCTACATTCGTTACACCGAAGTTCCACCGGTCGCGCGGGCTACGGGCAATCCACAAGCGGGAGTGGCCCCTCTAGCCGTCAGTTTTTCGAGTGATGGTTCTGTGGATGCCCCAGATATAGTGAGTTATTTCTGGGATTTCGGTGATGGAACAATGGCGTCGGATATCCGTAATCCGGTTCATACCTATAAAAACGCAGGCACCTATGAGGCTAACCTTAAAGTAACTGGCAAATCCGGTCTTACGGGAACGAAATCGGTAAAGATCAATGTTGTGGCCGGAGATCCGGCAATGACTCTGCAAATTGGCCAATTAGCGCTAAGCCCTTTAGGAAGCGCCGACAGGGTTTGGGTCATCGTAGGCGTAGTTAATGGAAATAGGCAAATTATCAGCAACGCGACAGTCAAGGGAAAATGGAGTGGCATAGTCGAAGGAGAAGGCTCCGTAGTAACCAATGCATCGGGGCTTGCGGCGATTTTGTCGCCGCCCTTGGGTGAGGGTGGGGGAACTCTCACGTTCACGGTCGTTGATGTTAGTCGCGACGATTATACCTATGTTCCGGGAAACGACCTGGCAACGCAAGTAAGTATATCGAAATAATGCGTCGAATGTCCTGCGGGGCATGGGAGTTTGTTTAAAAACCGCGCAGGATATGAAATCCGCGTGACGTGGCGCTGGTTATTGATTGTTTTGACGTTTTCAGGATCGTTGGAGTCCGATGGTCATGCATGTTTGACGCGGTGCTCTATAGTTTTCTCGATTCCCGGTCCGCGTGCTAGTCCTGCGGTCCATACCCACCTATTTTCAGTGCCATTTCCGGCCGCTATTTTCCATACAAAAACGCGCTCATCGACGGCATAGATGCTCCAGCGGTGTGTATGCTATTCAATGGCCGGATCGAAGGCGTCGTTTTTCCTGGTCAAAATCAGTAACAATCCCTCTCGCGTCCCCTACTTCTTTAGGCGCTGGCTTTGTGTGGTCGGCGGTCTTTGATTCATTCTTCGTGTCCAATCGGCTGTCAACACATTGATAGGCCGATCCGGGGTGTCAGCTTTTTTTACATTGTGTAACGGCTCGTTGTGAGCGTTCAGGCTGGCTTTTAAAAAACGCAGCCATTAATAATAAGAGTTGGGTAATATTATAGTATTAGAGGGTTATTTAATATTGATTTGTCTATCGGTGTATGGTGTAAGTAATTGCATTGACGGCGCATCATTTCATAATAATCAACAAAGGGGCTCTTAACGAACCAATGTGAGAAATTCGTGTGTCGGTTTTTTTTACAGGCGCCATGGGAAAAACTGGGTCGAAATTTCAATGTATTGAATTTTCTGAAAAAAAAATTCTTACATCGATGGGCACGTTCATTGCTCTTGGTATTCCTGCTTGCTTGGTTGTTCGCTTGCGGATCGCATGACGGATTTATGTGAAAAGTAGCGATGCCGTTGAAACATCATGACGGTGTTCTTTTGTTTTTTCCGCAAAGGCCGGTAGTTTGCCAAGGCGGGCGGATAGAGTCGTTTCCATTTCAAAATCAAGTTATGTGACCGTCGGCTCTTTATTTCGGCAAACTTGAGTTGTGCCGAAAAAGCCGGAATATTCCGAGGTTACTCGTTCATTTTTTGGAGCCGTGTTTCGGCGGTAGGTTGTTTCTTTTCCTAGGAAGCGGTTTGTAAGCTGCTGCGCATGAGTGTTCGCGGTTTGCATAAATGGAATGGAGGATACTAATTGGGTTTGTGAGGAGGGGGCTGTGAGATGATGGCGCTAAAGCAAGCAAGTTCAAGCGATTTATTAGTTGAGTGCCAAAGTAGTATAAAGTCCGGCGCTAAGGTTCCTGTTGAGGTATTGGCTGCGGAAAAGTGTGAAGTACCGAAAAAAAGGGCGCTCATCTATCTTCATTCCGCGTTAGTAGATTGCTCTTTCCTACGTCAGGAGCTTGATTCACAAGGATGGCTTGGGACGTGCTGCGAAACTATTCTTGAAGCGGGCGAAGCTATGCAGGAGCAGAATTTCTCTGTCGGCTTGCTCGATATAGAAATTCTCCTCGATAGCGAGGTTAGGGCGCAGTGGGAACTGCTTCGAGGTCGTTTCCCCTACTGCGAATGGATTGCTTCAGTGGCACCGGCGGCGGTGACGGATCCGAGCATTCGTCATCTGATAGTGGAGTATTTCTATGATTTCCAAACCCGCCCCATCGATTCGTCCATTTTGGCAAATACGCTCGGGCATGCTTCGGGTATGGCATTTCTTCGTCAGACCGCCGCCGAGAACGGTTATGGATGCAACAAGGTGGACGGGATTATCGGCAGTAGTCCCGTGATGCAAAAGCTGTTCAAGGACTTATACAAAATCAAGGCGGTGGAAGCCCCCATTCTTATCGGTGGGGAAAGCGGAACAGGGAAGGAGCTCGTGGCGCAGTCGATACATCGGCAATCGCGCCGCAAAGCGGGTAATTTCGTCGCAGTTAATTGCGGAGCGATACCTGCCAATCTCATACAGTCGGAATTGTTCGGCTATGAAAAGGGCGCCTTTACTGGAGCGTTCAAATGTAGGATAGGGAAGATAGAGCAGGCGAGCGGCGGCACGATATTCCTGGATGAGATCGGCGATTTGCCCTTGGAGGCGCAGATTAATCTTCTGCGTTTTCTGCAGGAAAAAACCATAGAAAGAGTGGGAGGCAGTAAATCCATCACTTGCGACGTCAGGGTGATCGCCGCGACCCATGTGGATCTGGAAAAGGCGGTTTCGGAAGGCCGATTCAGGGAAGACCTCTACCACCGCTTGAATGTCATTCATATTTCGGTGCCGGCTTTGCGAGAGCGGGGTGAGGATATAGAAGGGCTCGCACGCGCTTTTTTCGAGCGGTATGCGGATGAGAGAAGTGCGCGCGTACGCGGATTTTCGCGCGAGGCTATAGACGCCTTATATCGGCACCATTGGCCGGGGAACGTTAGGGAACTGATCAACCGGGTCAGGCAGGCGCTGGTCATGTCGGAAAACGCTCTGATCAGTGCTGAGGATTTGCGTCTTGAGAAGTGCAGCGCGTATGGCAATGGCTGCCCTTCGGAACTTGCCGCCGCGAAGGCTACAGCGGAAAAGCAGGCGATTGTGGAAATGCTCGGTGGAAAATCGAAGTCGATGTCTCAGGCCGCGCGTAACTTGGGTATTTCGAGAGCGACGCTGTACAGACTATTGGACAAGTATGAAATTCGAGTGCCCGAAACACTGGTGAAGCACGGCGGGTCTTCGGCTGCCGTCAAAATCGATGCCGGGCAAGACAGGACATGAACGGCGACCGTCGGCGACGTGCGCCGGGCGTCATCCGCCGGCATGGAACCGAGGCGCTGAAGGAACACATGGGTGCGGTGGCGGTTGTATGGATGCTGCTTTGCAATGTCACGGTGGCAATGCCCGCCGCGCGGGAGTCTGGAGAACTCCATGCGGAAGCGAAGCTGATGGCCGATGCCGGGGGCGGATTGTGGCCAGCAGGCCCTGCCGTAGGGGGCTGCGAATACGCTTACGAAGTGGGAATGGGCGATCTGCCACGGAATATCCTGAATAGTCCCAATATAGAGTTTCTGCACGCCCGGGATACCCCGGCAATGGGTCAGTCGAAAAGCGCCGATGCGCCACCTTTCGAAGCGGTGTCATCGCCGGCATTTTTCCACTACGCCGCCGGGTCGCACGAAGCGGCTTCGATGTCCTGTTCGGGTGCTGGCGCTTCTCCTCTGGCGGAACGCTCCGGGGTGTCGGGTGGCCTCGGCACGGCGCTGTCCCTTGAGGCCCTGTCTTTTGGGTGGCCGGATGCGACGGAAGGGAAAGCAGGACGGTTCGCCGGCACGTCCATTTCGTCTCAGTTGAGCCGGATTTTTTTCTTCGCGCTGCTGGCGGTTCTGGGGATCGAGTCTCTGCGGATCAAGCGAAATCGCTGAGCCGACCCGGGTCCAGGTTCGGTTCGAGCGGCGCCGTCTCCTCCGCAACAATCTCGCTCAGGTGCTTCTGCCGCCGGGCCAGATCGGCCTCCACGGCTTCTATCCAGCGGCGGTGCGAAAGCCCTGTCGGATCGAGGGGGCGCCCGCCCGCCACCCGGCGATGCTGCAGTGCCTGGTCGTAAGGAGGCACGGACTCTGCGCCGAAATAGTCCGGTTTTTTGCCGTGCTGAGCTCGACCGCCCGCACTGATGCTGTCGGGCGGGCGCGCTTCGTAGAGGCGGTGCGCTCTGATGGGTTCCGTCTGCTGGATCAAGCGCGCCAGTTCGAGCACGAACCAGTACGCGGGCTCGTGTGACGACTTGCCTTTCGCTCCGGTCCGATCTGCGGTCCGCGCCGCGGTGGCTGGGAATTTGCGCTGGACCGTGGGGTGGCTCCAGGCGCTGCAGGGGCCGGACAGCGTTACCCGGCTGAGCGCATGGTGATCGTCGGAGACGACCAGGCTGGCATAGGGGTTACTCCAGAGTTTGGCCGTGTGCGCATGGACCATGTTGCCGGGATGGTATGGGACGAGTACGAACACGGTTTTGCCGCGTCGTTCGACGAAAGCGATTTTGCCCCGATCGCCGTTGCGCGGTGAGGTTCCCGGCAGGCCGGTGGCGGACACCGTTACCTGGAAGGATTCGAACTGATCCGCCAATAGCTGTTCCAGCGGCATCATCGGATTCCATGCGTCAGAAGGGGAGGGCCTTTCGTCGGACGTCCCTCCCGGACGCTTGACGAACAGATTTTGCGAGCATTGCGTGTAGGTTTCTTCCGTGCCGCCTACGAAAAACCGCAGCAAGCTTCCCGTGTCCCGCGCGGCATTGCGGTGTGCCTGTAATACCGAAGGCGGCAGGCCGTATTCTCGCTCGATTTGACTCGCTTCCAGCGGGACGACGCCGAACAGGGTGATATGCAAGCCCATGGCGTCCGGGTCCATGGGGTGGAGTGCGAGCAGGGCCAGCCTGTCGTTGTGCAACGCGGCTTCCACCGTTTCGATCAGGGCACCGGCGGCGCCCCGACGGCGGGCGTCGACTGCCGGATAGCGGCAGGACACCGGCTCACCTTCGCTCAGGCCGCGGTAATAGTCCGGCATTGCCCCTTTTCTATTCAGCCAGCGTTGTACCGCGGTCAACTCGCCGGCCCGCTTGGGGTAGGGCAGGAAGAGCGGAACGACGACCGTCGCGGCATCGATGACTGCGATGGGCTTGGCACTGCCGGTCTGCTCCACCACCGCGGCAAAGGTGCGTCGGTGACGCTGTCGTCCATGTCCTTGCGCTTCCCCACCGCTACCGATGATGACCTGGGTGGCCGTCATGGCGTATGCGCCCATGGCGGTGTTCAGATATTGCCGGTATTGCCTGCGGTAAAAATGATCGGCGCCGATGGCGTCGGCGGCTTCCTGGCGTTTCCGGTTTCCCGGTTTGGTCGAGCCGATCAGGTATTGGTAGACATGCTCGGCCGCAGGGCCGGGGGCATCTTTGCGGCGGAAGTAGCGCTCGGCGATGGCTTCCCGTCGGTGCGGAGCGAAAACCGAGAGCCAGCGGTAGATGCGGGTTTTCCACCTTCGCACAAGGTAGCGGTCGTCCCCGGCGGGCGTCGCCGGGCTATGAGGCGCGGGCCTTGCCGGTTCGGTGCCGGTTACTGCAGAGGAGTCATCCAGACTCGGCTTCAAGCTAGAGTCGACGCGTTTCATCTTGGGTGCTCCTACTGATAGGAGCCGGACTGACTTCGACCGGCAGGCATTGCATGGGATTCTTTTAGTCCCTCCATGGACTCGCGTCTATACGGTCGTTTACTGACCAACGGTGAAATATTGCCCAGCGCTTCTGGAGCCGGATTTCGCGCTCGTCGGCAGTCGGTTGAAAATCTGGGGCGGCGGGTGCTCCGACGTGCGCACCTCGTTACGGTAACAGCATCAGGACCGCAGGCCATTCGTGCCTGTCATCGCTTCGTCATGTAACTTTCATCGCTTCGTCATCCGCCGCAACTACCGTAGGCATCGTAACGCTTGCGGTGGAGGTGTGCCATGAAATTGATGCAGACGATACACGGCTACGATGTGACCCTGTTCAGCTGGGTCATGCGGCGCAAGACGCAGAAACTCCAGGTTCGCTGCGCGCGCTGGGTGTCACGGTCGGGCGATGGCTATTTGTATTTGACGCTGGCACTGCTGCTCGCGTGGGCCGGGCGGCCCGACGACTATGCCTTGTTGGCTTGCCTCGTGTTGGGTTTTGCTTTGGAGCGCCCGCTTTATTTCGTCATCAAGAACGGATTCAAGCGGGACCGGCCACCGGCGGCGCTGAACATCAAGAGCTTTGTCACGCCTTCCGACCGATTCAGCTTTCCCTCCGGGCATACCTCGGCGGCTTTTCTGGTTGCCACCCTGCTGGGTTATTTCCATCCTGTTTTGCTGCCGCCGCTACTCGTATGGGCGGGGCTGATCGGCATGGCCCGCGTGGTCTTGGGCGTGCATTTTCCCACCGATACCCTGATCGGCGCCTTGATGGGGGCGGCCGTGGCGATGTTGAGCCTGGAGATATTGATCGCGTGAGAGTCTTTTTCGGGGTGCAGGCGACCGGCAACGGTCACATCACCCGCGCCCGGGCGCTGGCGCCCAAGTTCAAGGCGGCGGGCGCGGAGATTACCTGGATGTTCACGGGACGCCCCTGGGAACATCTGTTCGAGATGGAGGCGTTCGGCGATTTCGAGTGGCGGGCGGGTTTGACTTTCGCCACACGGGCGGGACGCATTCAATATCTGAAAACCGCACGCAACAACCGCCTCGGTACTTTCGTACGCGATGTCCGCGCCTTGGACTTGGGCGGTTACGACGTGGTGGTCAGCGATTTCGAGCCCGTCACCGCTTGGGCCGCCCGCCTGCAAGGCATCCCCTGCGTGGGCATCGGCCACCAGTACGCGTTCGATTACGACATCCCCAAGGCCGGGGCCGATTTCTTCGGCGAGCAGGTGCTGCGCTGGTTCGCGCCGGTATCGGTGGGCTTGGGGCTGCACTGGCACCATTTTCATCGTGCCATCCTGCCGCCGCTGATCGAGTCGCCGGCCGCGACCCCCGTGCAGCGGGACAAGATCGTCGTGTATCTGCCTTTCGAAGACGTGAACCAGGTCATACACCTGTTGAAGCGTTACCGCCATTACCGCTTCTATGTCTACAGCCCGCACCTGCCGCACGCGCGGCACGAAAAAGCGGACCATATCCATGTGCGGCAGTTATCCAGGGCGGGATTCTTCCAGGATTTCGCCGAGGCCGCGGGTGTCATCTGCAATGCGGGTTTCGAGCTTCCCAGCGAGGCCTTGCTCGCAGGTAAGAAACTGCTGGTCAAGCCGCTCAGGGGACAGATGGAGCAGCTTTCCAATGCGCTGGCCCTAGACGTGTTGCAACTCGGCCAGGTGATGCAGTCGCTGGACGCGGCCACGATCACGACCTGGCTGGAGCAGAGCCAGGCCATCCGGGTGGACTACCCCGACGTGGCGCAGGCTGTGGTAGATTGGCTGAGTGCCGGTGATCTGCGCATCGACCAGTCCTGGATCGACGAGGTTTGGTCCCGGGCGACGCGTCACACCGTTTAACCCCTTTATCGACGGAATTTATGGCAGGTCAGAATTTGACGGGCTGGGCCCGCATCAACGCAGCGTTTTTCAACTCCATCAAGGGCTTTCGCGCCACTTGGGAAAACGAGGAAGCGTTCCGGCAGGAGGTCTATCTGTTGATCGTCGCAGCGCCTTTGGCCTTATGGCTGGGGGGCAGCGGCATCGAGAAGGCGCTGCTGCTGGGCAGCGTGCTGCTGGTCCTGATCGTCGAGTTGCTCAATACCGGCATCGAGGTGGTGGTCGACCGCATCAGCTTCGATCGCCACGAACTGTCCGGCCGGGCCAAGGATATCGGTTCGGCGGCGGTATTGACCTCGCTGGTGCTGGCGGCCATCGTATGGGTGAGCGTGCTGGGGTCGCGTTTCCTTTGATGTCGTGGGGGGTGATCCCGAGACCTGGGGCGTTCGGACGGTTTCCTGATAGAATGCACGCCGTTTTTTCAAATCCCTCGCTCCACCTATGCCGCGCATCGCCATCCTGCTCTGTTCCGCATTTTTTCTGGTCAGCCGATCCTGGGCCGGCGAAGAAGCGGGTAACCGGTTGCGGGAGAAAGTCGTCATGGGCTGGCTGGAATCCGTTTACCTCAAACCCTGGAACACGCGTCTGACCGCCAAGCTCGACACGGGAGCGCAGACTTCGTCGCTGCATTCGGACCGGATCGAACGTTTCAGCCGGGAGGGCGAGCCTTGGGTGCGTTTTACCGTGAGGGATCTGGACGACGATCACGAAAAACCCATCGTCATCGAGCGCCCCTTGGTCCGTACCGCCTACATCAAGAGTCACCAGCGCGAAGTGTCCAAGCGCGACGTCGTGACCCTGACCGTTTGCAAGAACGGCAGGGACTACACGTCCGAGTTCAATCTGGTCGATCGCAGCAAATTCAATTATCCCGTGTTGCTGGGGCGCAGCTTCCTCAAAGACGTGGCGCTGGTCGATGCCTCGTCGACCTTTCTGTTCCGCGGCGAAGACGACCCCTGCGTGAATCGGGCCGGGGCGGCCAAGCCTTGATCGCCAAGTATCGCCGCAGACAGCGCGGGGCATCGGCTTGAAAAATCTGCATCTGAAGATACTCGCCCTGCTGCTGGTATTGATCGGCGTGGGCTTGTGTTATTACAAGGTGACACGCCTCGGTTTGCCCCTGCTGCCGACCGAACAGGCGGATGTATGGACCTTGGAGGCGAGGATCGAATTCAAGGCGCGCAAGGACGTACCGGTCAAAGTCCAGTTCTTCATCCCCAGACAACCCGCCGGCTACACGGTGGTGGACGAGAACTTCGTATCCAGCAGCTACGGCCTGACCACCGAGGACGACGGCGTAAGGCGCTCGGCGCAGTGGGCCGCGCGATCCGCCAACGGCTACCAGGTGCTTTATTACCGCCTGCATCTCGCCAAGGATCCGTCGACCCCGCCTCCGCCGGCCGAGGCCTATCCGATCAAGCTGGAAACGCCGGATTATCCCGAATTGCTGCGTCCGGCGGTCACTGCCGTGATCGAGGAGGCGCGCAGCAAGTCCGCCGACCCGCTCTCGTTCGGGCGCGAGATCCTGCTGCGCTTGAATTCCGGGGTCGCCGACGCCAATGTCAGCCTGTTGCGGCAAGACATACAATCGCCTTCCGAGTGGGCCAAACGGCAGATTTACGTCCTGGCTGGCGCGAACATCCCGGCCCGCCTGCTCCACGTCCTGCAGTTGCGCGACGGGGTGAAACACGGCGAGCTCACGCCCTGGCTGGAGATCCATGACGGCCATGCCTGGCAGGCGGTGAATCCGCAGACCGCCGAGCTGGGCCTGCCCCATGACGCGGTGGTTTGGCACGTGGGCACCGGGCCGGTGCTGAGCGTATCGGGGGGGCGGTTCGGCAACGCCGAGTATTCGGTCACCCGGCACGCCCAGGAGATGACCTCGGTCGCCGAACAGCGCGCGCGCCAGATGGGCTCCCGGCTGATGGAGTTTTCTCTGTTCGGCCTGCCGGTGCAGACGCAGAATGTCTATCGCGTGCTGTTGCTGGTGCCTCTCGGCGCTTTCCTGATCGTGCTGCTGCGCAACGTGGTCGGATTCAAGAGTTTCGGCACCTTCATGCCCATACTGATCGCACTGGCCTTCCGCGAGACCAAGATCTGGTGGGGGCTGGCCTTATTCAGTCTGGTGGTGGCGCTGGGCTTGATGATCCGCTTCTACCTGGAATACCTCAAGCTGCTGCTGGTGCCGCGTCTGGCGGCGGTGTTGATCATCGTCATCATGCTGATGGCTACGGTCAGCCTGCTGAGCCACAAGCTGGGCGTGGACCGCGGCGTGTCGGTGGCCTTGTTCCCTATGGTCATCCTCGCCATGACGGTCGAGCGCATGTCGCTGGTGTGGGAAGAGTCGGGGCCCTGGGAGGCCTTGCAGCAAGGGGTGGGTAGTCTGCTGGTCGCGTCCCTGGGTTACCTGGTGATGAGCAGCAGCCTGCTCGGCCACCTGGTTTTCGTATTTCCCGAACTGCTGCTGGTGGTGCTGGCCGCGACCCTGTTGCTGGGGCGCTATACCGGCTACCGGCTGACCGAACTGTGGCGCTTCCGCTCGGCGCTGAGGGAATAGCCGCGTGTCCTGGGTCGACCGGCTGATGCCGTGGCGCAAGCTGCGCGAGCAAGGCATCATGGGCATGAATGAACGCAACGCGGGTTTTACCTTGCGCTACAACCCGCGCAGTTATTATCCCCTGGTGGACGACAAGCGCATCACCAAGCAACTGGCCCTGGACGCCGGCATCGCGGTGCCCGCGTTGTACGCGGTGATCGAGATCGAGCATCAGCTCGAAAACCTGAGGCGGATCCTCGCGGACTACGAGGATTTCGTGGTCAAGCCCGCCCACGGCAGCGGTGGGGAAGGCATACTGGTGGTCACCGGGCGCAGCAACGGGCGGTACCGGCTCAGCAGCGGCCTGGCGCTGACGGAAGACGAGCTGGCCCACCACATCTCCAATATCCTGAGCGGCCTATACAGCCTGGGCGGTCTGCCGGACTGCGCGCTGATCGAATACCGGGTCGATTTCGATCCCCTGTTCGACGACGTCAGTTTTCAGGGCGTGCCGGACATCCGCACGGTGGTGTTCCGGGGAGTGCCGGTGATGGCCATGATACGCCTGCCGACCCGCGTGTCCGACGGCAAGGCGAATTTGCACCAGGGTGCGGTGGGCGTCGGCATAGACCTGGCTACCGGCGTCACGTTTTCGGGGGTTTGGCGGGAAATGCCGGTGGACCATCATCCGGATACCGGAGGGACCATCGCCGGCATCAGGATTCCCCACTGGGAGGACATTTTGGCGCTCACGGCGCTCTGTGACGATCTGACCGGGCTGGGTTATATCGGCGTCGACATCGTGCTGGACAGGACGCTGGGCCCGTTGATGCTGGAAATGAACGCCCGACCGGGCTTGAGCATACAGATCGCTAACCGGCGGGGCCTGCTGCCCCGCCTGCGTTATCTGGAGGGGCTGAATGCCATACCGGAATCGATCGCGGATCGGGTGGCCCTGGCTCGGTCCCTGTGAATGGCAGGGGTGGGGGCTTCGGCGCGTGGATAAGACGCGGTAGAATTATGACAATGACACGGGCTTGTCATATTAGGGTGTTATAAAGCGGGCGCTTGAGGCCTGCCCGGCCGTTTCCGGGGCGAGTCTCGAAAAAATTTCCTAATCCACCTCAGTAGGGGATGTATGCATGAGTAGCAAGTTTTTGGCGCTGGGCGCGGCCCTTTCCGTAGCGGTATTCGGATTCGCGGGGGCGGCACACGCCGAGGGCGGTCGCGACACCATCAGCATCGTCGGCTCGTCGACGGTTTATCCCTTCGCTACCGTGGTGGCCGAGCAGTTCGGCAAGACCGGCAAGGTTAAGACCCCCAAGGTCGAATCCACCGGCACGGGCGGCGGCATCAAGCTATTCTGCAGCGGCGTGGGCGTCGAATTTCCGGATATCGCCAATGCGTCCCGCCGCATCAAGAAATCCGAGTTTGAGGCCTGCCAGAAATCGGGCGTGAAAGACATCGTCGAGGTCAAGATCGGTTTCGATGGCATCGTGCTGGCACAGGCGAAGAAGGCGAAGCGCATCGCGTTGACCCGCAAGGAGATTTACCTCGCCCTGGCCAAACGCGTCCCGGATCCAAAGTGCAAGGATTGCGACACCCTGGTTGCCAATCCCTACAAGACCTGGAATCAGATCAACCCCGCCCTGCCCAACAGCAAGATCGAGGTGCTGGGCCCGCCGCCGACTTCCGGCACCCGCGATGCTTTCGCCGAACTGGCCTTGGAGGGCGGTTGCCAGGCGTTTCCCGGGATCAAGGCCAGGAAGGACAAGGACGAGGCGGAATACAAGAATATCTGCCAGACCGTGCGCGAGGACGGCGCTTATATCGAAGCCGGCGAAAACGACAACCTGATCGTCCAGAAGCTGGGCGCCAATCCCAATGCCTTGGGCATCTTCGGTTTCAGCTTCCTCGATCAGAACGCCGACAAGGTCGCCGCGGCGACGGTCGACGGCGTCGAGCCCAGCTACGACACCATCTCCGGCGGCGAATATTCGATCTCCCGTCCGCTGTACTTCTACGTGAAGAAGGCTCACGTCGGCAAGATTTTCGGGATCGAGGGTTTTATCGCCGAGTTCGTGAGCGACAAGGCGACCGGTCCGGAAGGCTATCTGACCGACAAGGGCTTGATCCCCTTGCCCGATAAGGAACGCAAAGCCGTGGTCGAAGACGCCAAGAAGCTGAAGAACCTTGCTTTGTAACAATCAGGTGACCACGAGTTGCCGCGCGGCCGATGTCATCCGACATCGGCCGCCCGTTTTTTAGCCGGTATGTACATGCAAAAATCGACGCTCTTGTTCCTATTGCTGTTTCTCAGCGCCCTGGCTTTCCATCTGGGGCGGCAGCGCTCTTACAAGATCGCCGGGGGGCGGATCGCGAATCTGCACTCCCTGCCCAGCTACTACGGCTATTTCACCGCCCTGTGGTGCGGCATACCGGCCCTGGTGATTCTGTTGTTCTGGCTGGGGCTGGAGTCGACGGTCATCAGCCAACTGGTGCTGGCCGATCTGCCGCCCGAACTGCAGGGCCTGCCAGCGGACCGCCAGGGGCTGCTGCTCAACGAAATTCGCAACATCGCCGGCGGAGAAGGGGAGGCGACGGCAGAGATACGCGCCGCGGCCGACCACTATCGGCGGTTGCGGGAATGGAGCAACACGCTGCTGGGCATCCTGGGCGTGAGCGTCGCCCTGGCCGGTGCGGCCTATGCCAGGCAGAAGATCCAGCGCGCGCAACGGGCGCGGAATTCTGTCGAAAAGGCCGTGATGATTATGTTGGTCGGCAGTTCGCTGGTCGCGGTGCTGACCACCGTGGGCATCGTGCTCTCCGTGCTGTTCGAATCCATACGGTTTTTTGAGCGGATATCCCTGACCGAATTCCTGTTCGGTTTGAGCTGGAGCCCGCAGATCGCCATCCGCGCCGATCAGGTTGGCTCTTCCGGCGCTTTCGGGGCGGTGCCCTTGTTCGCCGGCACCCTGTTGATTTCGTCCATCGCCATGGCCGTCGCCGTGCCTATCGGTTTGTTGTCTGCGATTTACCTGGCGGAATACGCCACCAAGCGAGTGCGCGCGGTGATCAAACCGCTGCTGGAGATTCTGGCCGGCATCCCCACCGTGGTTTACGGGTTTTTCGCGGCCTTGACGGTGGCGCCCTTCATCCGCGATATCGGTGCGCAACTGGGGCTGACGGTTTCGTCGGAGAGCGCTCTGGGGGCGGGACTGGTGATGGGCATCATGATCATCCCCTTCGTATCTTCCCTGTCCGACGACTTCATCAACGCCGTTCCGCAGTCGCTGCGCGATGGCGCCTACGCCCTCGGCGCCACCCGCTCCGAAACCATACGCAAGGTGGTGATACCGGCGGCCTTGCCGGGCATCGTCGGCGGCATCCTGCTGGCGGTTTCGCGCGCCATCGGTGAAACCATGATCGTGGTGATGGCCGCGGGACTTTCCGCCAACCTCACCGCCAACCCCCTGCAGGCGGTCACCACGGTGACCACCCAGATCGTCACCCTGCTGGTGGGCGACCAGGAGTTCGACAGCCCCAAGACCCTGGCGGCTTTCGCCCTGGGGCTGGTGCTCTTCATCGTGACCCTGGCGCTGAATGTCCTGGCCCTGTATATCGTCCGCAAATATCGGGAGCAATATGAATAATACCGAACCGTCGCGTGGAGAAAAGGCCAGAGCCACCGTGAAGGCCGGCCTGGCGCGCCGCCGTCGCGCGGAATTGCGTTTCCGTCTTTATGGTTTGGTTTCCATCGCCGTCGGCCTGCTGTTCCTGGTCATTCTGTTCGGCAGCATCATCAGCAACGGCTATAGCGCCTTCCGGCAGACCTATCTCGCCCTGGATGTGAATTTTGATGAGACGGTCATCGCACCGGAAGGCAGGCGCGATGCCGAAACGCTGGCCGCCGCCGATTATTCCGCCTTGCTCAGGCAAAGCCTTGGGGCCTTGTTTCCCGAAGTGACGGAGCGGCAGAAAAAAAGGGCGCTCGGCGCGTTGGTGAGCTCGGGTGCGAGTTATGATTTGCGGCGCATGGTGGAAGCCGAGCCCGGCCTGATCGGTCAGACCCGGCGCGTCTGGGTGCCTGCGGACGACGAGCTGGACTTGTTCGCCAAGGGCCAGGTCGACCGCTCGCTGCCGGAGGATGAGCGCCACTTCAAGGATTATCAGATCGCCTGGATAGACCGCTTGTCGGCCGAGGGCCGGTTGGAAACGCGCTTCAACGCCCAGTTTTTCAGCGCCGGCGATTCGCGCGAACCGGAACTGGCCGGCATCTGGGGGGCGGTGGCCGGCAGCGCGCTCACCCTCATGGTGACCCTGGGCCTGTCCCTGCCCCTGGGGATGGCCAGCGCGATCTACCTGGAGGAATTCGCCCCGCGCAATCGCTGGACCGATCTGATCGAGGTCAACATCAACAACCTCGCGGCGGTACCGTCCATCGTGTTCGGCCTGTTGGGCCTGGCGGTCTTCATCAATTTCTTCGGCCTGCCGCGTTCTTCGCCGCTGGTGGGCGGGCTGGTGCTGACCTTGATGACCCTGCCCGTCATCATCATCGCCGGTCGTTCCGCGCTGAAATCGGTGCCGCCCTCGATCCGCGAGGCCGCGCTCGGCATCGGCGCCTCGCACATGCAGACGGTTTTGCATCATGTGCTGCCGCTGGCCATGCCGGGCATGCTGACCGGCGCCATCATCGGCATGGCGCGCGCCCTCGGCGAGAGTGCGCCGCTGCTGATGATAGGCATGGTGGCCTTCATCGTCGACGTCCCGAAAGGGACGATGGACCCCTCCACGGTCCTGCCGGTACAGATCTACCTCTGGGCGGACAGCCCGGAACGTGGCTTCGTCGAACGCACTTCCGCGGCGATCATGGTCTTGCTGGCCTTCCTGATCGTCATGAACGGCGCCGCGGTCTATTTGCGCAAGCGCTTCGAACGCCGTTGGTAAACTGAGGTGCCCCCGTGACCATCGCCATAGCCCCCAATTCAAGCATTAACGAGAACTTCAGGATGAGAAATCCGGACAAAACCTCTTCCACCGCGTCGTTCGATCGTGAGCACGGCAGGACGGTGGGCGATATTCACGCCCAGAATCCGCGCATCCAGTGCCGCAATGTCAATGTGTTCTACGGTGAGAAGCAGGGTATTCAGGACATCAGTCTGGAAATCGGCCGTAACGAAGTCATCGCCCTGATCGGGCCCTCGGGATGCGGCAAATCGACCTTCCTGCGCTGCATGAACCGGATGAACGACACCATCGTGGGTTGCCGGGTGAGCGGGGAAATCCTGGTGGACGGCAACGATATCTACGACGAGGATATGGATGTGGTGCCGCTGCGCGCGCAGGTCGGCATGGTGTTCCAGAAGCCGAATC
Source organism: Methylococcus sp. EFPC2 (assembly GCF_016925495.1). NCBI lineage: Bacteria > Pseudomonadati > Pseudomonadota > Gammaproteobacteria > Methylococcales > Methylococcaceae > Methylococcus > Methylococcus sp. EFPC2. The sequence goes on from NZ_CP070491.1 coordinate 3,962,741, forward strand.
CCTTTCCCAAGTCCATCTTCGAAAACGTCGCCTACGGACCCCGGATACACGGCCTGGCCAATTCCAAGGTGGAGCTGGAAGAGATCGTCGAGACGTCCCTGCGCCGGGCCGGCTTGTGGGACGAGGTGAAGGACAATCTGCATCATCCCGGCACCGGTCTTTCCGGCGGCCAGCAGCAGCGCTTGTGCATCGCGCGAACCATCGCGGTCAGCCCGGAAGTCATCCTGATGGACGAACCCTGCTCGGCCCTGGATCCGATCGCCACCGCGCGCATCGAGCAATTGATCGACGAGTTGCGCGACGATTACACCATCGCTATCGTCACGCACTCCATGCAGCAGGCCGCGCGAGTTTCGCAACGCACAGCCTATTTCCACATGGGCAAGCTGATCGAGGTGGGCGACACCGCGCAGATATTCACCAACCCGCGCCATCAGCTCACCGAAGACTACATCACCGGGCGTTTCGGCTAGTCTCGCTTCCGGCTGCCGGCCTCGCGCCGGCGGTCAGCGCTGTTTCAGCGGCACGTAATCGCGCGGCGGGGAGCCGACGTAGAGCTGTCTCGGCCGCGCGATCTTCTGCGCCGGATCGGCCTTCATTTCCAGCCAGTGAGACACCCAGCCGGCGGTGCGGGCGATGGCGAACATCACCGTGAACATGTTGGTGGGGATGCTGAGCGCGCGGTAAATGATGCCCGAATAAAAATCTACGTTCGGGTACAGCTTCCGTTCGATGAAGTAATCGTCCTTGAGGGCGATCTCCTCCAGCGCCAGCGCCAGTTCGAACAAGGGATCGGGGTGCGCCAGTTTCTCCAGCACCTGATGGCAGGCCTTGCGGATGAGGGTGGCGCGGGGATCGAAATTCTTGTAGACCCGGTGGCCAAAGCCCATCAAGCGGAAAGGGTCGTTCTTGTCCTTGGCCCGATCCAGATATTCCGGGATGCGCTTGATGTCGCCGATCTCCGCCAGCATGGCCAGCACCGCTTCGTTGGCCCCGCCGTGTGCCGGTCCCCATAGCGCGGCGATGCCGGCCGCGATGCAGGCGTAAGGATTGGCGCCGGTGCTGCTGGCCACGCGCACGGTGGACGTGCTGGCGTTCTGTTCGTGGTCGGCGTGCAGGATGAACAATAGGTTGAGCGCCCGCACGAACACCGGATCCACGTAATACGGCTGGCCCGGTATCGAGAACATCATGTTGAGGAAGTTCTCGCAATAGTTCAGGTCGGTTCTGGGGTAGACGAAGGGCATGCCGACCGAATGCCGGTAACAGGCGGCGGCGATCGTCGGCATCTTGGCCAGCAACTGTACCGCCGACTTGCGCCGGTGGTCTTCGAGTGCAATGTTGAGTTCGCTGTGATAGAAAGCGGACAGGGAGCCGACGACCCCGACCATCATGGCCATGGGATGGGCGTCGTAGTGGAAGCCGCTGAAGAACGAGCGGAGCGCCTCGTGTATCATCCAGTGGCGCTGGATATCGGCGTTGAAGCTATAGAGCTGATGCGACGTCGGAAGCTCGCCGTGCATCAGCAAATAGGCGACCTCCGGGAAGGTGCTGTGTTCCGCCAGTTGCTCGATCGGGTAGCCTCGATGCAGCAATATTCCGGCGTCGCCGTCGATATAGGTGATGGCGCTCTTGCAACTGGCCGTGGAGACGAAGCCGGGATCGAGACTCAAATAGCCGAGCTGCGCCGCCAGCGGCCCGATGTCCACGGTGGCGGCGCCCGCCGTGCCGTCGAGCAACGGGAGTTCCGCAGTCTTCCCGCTACGATTGTCCTTGACGGTAATCGTATCTCCCGGCACGGGGTGCTCCTCGGTAGAAGAAGGCCGTCAGAGGACGGCCGTCTAGCGGATCAGGCGCGGCCGTACTTGCGGCGGAATTTGTCCACCCGGCCTGCCGTGTCGACCACTCTCTGCTTGCCCGTGTAGAAGGGGTGGCAGGACGAGCAGACTTCGACGTTCAGATCCTTGCCTATGGTCGACTTGGTCTCGAAAGTCGCGCCGCAGCTGCAGTTGACGGTGATGGTCTTGTAATTGGGATGAATGTCCGGCTTCATGGAAGGCCTCAGGATAGGAAAAGCGATAGAAACAAACGCGCCATGCTACGCAAAACTGGCGGCCACCGCAAGATAGTAGAGGTGTTCGCGGCTTGCTGATGCCGAATTTTCTTCGCGGGCTCGACCGATTTCGCCTAGGTCGACGACAGACTCAGCGCGATCTCTGCGAAACGCTTGTCGTCGTCCAGGCGGAATCCTCGCATCTCCAGCACACCCTTGGTATTCAGCGAGATGATCAGATACAGCGCCTCGGGATGGCTCGCTTCGGCAAAATCGGCCGGGGACGGTTCGGCCGGGGCGCTGGGGTGCGAGTGAAAGATGGCGAACAGCGATTCGCCGCGCTCGCGCATCAAACGTATGGCTTCGATTTGTCCGGCAGGGTCCAGTTCGAACCGGCGCGCGGGGTCGGCAGCCGCGTTGGGCACCGGGTAACAACGATAAGCCCCGTTCGGGCCGGCGCCGATCAGCCCGCAAATCTCCGCTTCGGGCGTGAGCTGGGCGTAGTGCAGGAGCTGATTGATTAGCGGTCGGGGGAGGGTGACGGGTACATTGCTCATATCGGTGTCCGTGGCGATAAGGTGCGATTGATTGTAGAAATAGATCTTGGGCCGATGATCGGCAGGCGGAGTTTGCCGGTGGAAACCTTAATCCTAAGCGCCGCAGCACTTCTTGAACTTTTTCCCGCTGCCGCACGAGCAGGGATCGTTGCGGCCGGGTCGGGTCTTCCGGGTGCCGGCGCTACCGTCGAGATAGAGCCAGCAGCCGTCTTCCCGCACGAAGCGGCTGATCTCGTGCAACTGACGATCCGAGCCGCCCTGCCGGTAACGAGCGATGAATTCCACCACGCCCTCGGTGTCGTCGGGTTGGCCGCGCTCACGGTTCAGGAGGGCCAGGCCCAGCCAGTCGCTGTCGTCGTTCGCCAAATCCAGAACCGGTGGACGGCTGGACGGGTGCCATGTGCGCAGCACGTAGGCCGCGTCGCGCAGTGTATAGGCCGTGTAGCGCGAACGCATCAGGGCCGCGGCGGTGGGCGCGGGGCTCAGCCCTTGCAGATAGGGGCCGCAACAGTCGGAGAAATCGGCGCCGGAGCCGCAGGGGCAGGCGTGGCGATTATCGGTCGTGGCGAGTGGCTGGTCTTGCGGCAGGTTTCCCACCGGGCTCATCCTCGGCTGCGGTCATTTATTGGATAATAGGCGGCACGTCCTCAGGGACGGCTTATTGTGACCCAAGCGAGGGTCGAAAACACAGCGCTCAGCGGAGCCCAGCGTGGATATAGCAGCGATACAACAAAGCTTGCGGGAGTTTGCCGCCGAGCGCGACTGGGATCGGTTCCACAGCCCGAAGAATCTGGCCGCAGCCCTCAGCGTGGAGGCCGCGGAATTGCTGGAACCTTTCCAATGGCTCACCGAAGATGAGTCGCGGCGGCTGACCGAGCGTCCCGAGGAGCTGGCGTCGGTGCGGGAAGAAATGGCCGATGTGCTGATTTATCTGCTGCGTCTGGCCGATCAGCTGAATGTCGATCTGAACCGCGCGGTGGTCGACAAGATGCGCCGGAACGCCGAGAAATACCCCGTCGCCCTGGCCCGGGGCAACGCCGTCAAATACAATCGCCGCCCCCAGGACCCGCCGAACGCGCCATGATAAAAACCCTCGAAAACCAGACCATCGCTTTGGCCGGCCTGACTCAGGCGGTTTATCTGGTGCAGCGCATCGCGCGCACCGGTTCGGCCGACGCCGAGGAGCTGGAAGCGTCGCTGGCCAGCGTGCTGAAACTGAATCCCGACGATGTGCTCGGCGTCTACGACGGCCTGGACAAGCTCAGGACCGGCCTGCGCGTGTTGGAAAAACAACTGGGCGCGCCCGACCGCGTGGACACCGAACTTGCCCGCTACGCCGCCTCGCTGATCTTCCTCGAACGCAAGCTCCAGCAGAATCCCGCCATGCTGGAAAAAATCCGTGCCGGCGTGGAGCGCGCGACCGCACAGACCGCCCATTTCGGCCTGGCACACGAGAACGTGATCGCGGGGCTCGCCGACATCTACCAGGAAACCATCAGCCAGCTCAGGCCGCGCGTCATGGTGGTGGGCGAACCTTTGCACTTGAACAATACGGCCAATGCCAACCGCATCCGCGCCCTGCTGCTGGCCGGCATCCGCGCTGCCGTATTGTGGCGGCAGTGCGGCGGCAGCCGCTGGAAGTTCCTGCTGCATCGCCGCAAGATGCAGGCCGAAGCGGTCCGTTTGCTCAAATCCGCGTAAGGGAGGCTGTATGAGCGTCGCCGAACTGAAGGTCATGAGCCTGGAGGAATACCTGGACTGGGAATCCCGCCAGGAAACCAAGCACGAGTTCTACAACGGGCTGGTGTACGAGGTGTACGCCATGACCGGTGCCCGCGACGCGCACGTCACCGTCGCCGGCAACGTGTTCAGCCTGCTGAGGTCGCATTTGCGCGGCACGCCCTGCCGCACCTATATCGCCGACATGAGGCTCAAGGTTGATGCGGCCAACGCGGTGTTCTATCCCGACGTGTTCGTGACCTGCGACCCGCGCGACAAGCCGGTCGAATACGAGAAAGCGTTCCCGGCCCTGATCGTCGAAGTGCTCTCGCCTTCCACGGCGGCCTACGATCGCGGCAGTAAGTTCGCCGCCTATCGATTGATAGCGACGCTCAAGGAATATGTGTTGATCGATACGGCCAGCCGCAGCGTCGATGTGTTCCGCAAGGACGAATCGGGGCATTGGGTGCTTTATCCCAGTGAGGGATGTACTCGCGTGGAGTTCGCCAGCGTTGGCTTGCGGGCCGAGCTGGAAGCCGTGTTCGAAGATGTGGAGGCCGGGCGTGAGCAATGGCCGCCGCAGACCCACTGATTACTTTTTCAACATTACTAAGGTCGACTCATGAGTAATAGTCCTGCCAACCCCGCCGAATTGAATGCCGAAGTCCTCGTATTGGGTGGCGGCCCCGGCGGTTATACGGCCGCTTTCCGCGCGGCGGATCTGGGCAAGAAAGTGGTGCTGGTGGAACGTTTTCCGGTGTTGGGCGGCGTTTGTCTCAACGTCGGCTGCATCCCGTCCAAGGCCCTGCTGCATCTGGCCCAGATCATCCACGAGGCGGAGGATGTGGCGAGCCACGGCGTCAGCTTCGGTAAGCCGCAACTGGATCTCGATAAAATCCGCGATTGGAAGAGCCGGGTGGTGAAGACCCTCAACACCGGCCTGTCAGGCTTGGCCAAGCAGCGTCAGGTGACGGTGCTCACTGGCCTAGGCCAATTTACCTCGCCCAACACCCTGAAGGTGACGAGCGCCGATGGCGAACAGAGCGTGCGCTTCGACAACGCCATCATCGCCGCCGGCTCCCGCGCCACCCAGATTCCCGGTTTCCCCTATGACGACCCGCGCTTGATCGATTCCACCGGCGCATTGGCGTTGGAAGACATACCCGGCCGACTGCTGGTGGTGGGCGGCGGCATCATCGGTCTGGAAATGGCCAACGTCTATCACGCGCTGGGCTCGAAAATCAGTGTCGTGGAATTGCTGGATCAGTTGATTCCGGGCGCCGATCCGGATTTGGTCAAGCCTCTGCATCAACGCATCCAGAAGCAGTACGAAAAGATCTGGCTCAAGACCAAGGTCAGTCGGATCGAATCCGCACCGGAAGGACTCCGGGTTTACTTCGAAGGCGAGGGCGCTCCCGAATCGGAAATCTACGACCGGGTGCTGGTCGCGGTCGGGCGCCGGCCCAATGGCTCGTTGATCGGTGCCGAGGCGGCCGGCGTGACCGTGGACGGCGCCGGGTTCATACCCGTGGACGACAGACAGCGCACCAACGTGCCGCATATTTATGCGATCGGCGACATCGTCGGCAATCCCATGCTGGCGCACAAGGCCACTCACGAAGCCAAGGTGGCTGCCGAAGTCATCGCCGGCCATCCGTCCGCCTTCCAGGCGCTCACCATTCCTTCGGTGGCTTATACCGACCCGGAAATCGCCTGGATGGGCCTGACCGAAACTCAGGCCAAGGCCCAGGGCATCGCCTACGAAACCGCGACCTTCCCCTGGGCGGCCAGCGGCCGGGCCCTGGGGATAGGGCGACGCGAGGGGTTGACCAAGATCGTGGTCGACAAGGAGAGCAAGCGCATCCTCGGTACCGGCCTGGTTGGTCCGCACGCCGGTGAGTTGGTCGCCGAAGCGGTGCTGGCGCTGGAGATGGGGGCCGACGTCGAGGACATTGCGTTGAGCGTGCATCCTCATCCGACCCTGTCGGAGACTTTCGCCTTCGCCGCCGAGATGATAGAAGGCTCGATCACCGACCTTTACATCAAAAAGTAGATAGTCACCTCGCCGGGAACGGGCAGCAGCCTCGATGTGCAGATTAGCGTTTAACGCATTCGTAACAATGCCCACCTAAGATGGCCCTTTTGGCTGACACGAGATTCCTGACATGGCTGCAATCCCGGTACTGGTGGTCGAGGACGAAGACGCGATACGCGAAATGCTGATCATGGCTCTGGAACAGGCGGACTTTTCCGTTCGCTCCGCTGCGGATACCCAGCAGGCGACCGATTTGTTGAACGACTTCGTGCCCGATTTGATACTGCTGGACTGGATGCTGCCGGGCATGAGCGGAGTCGAGTGGGCCAAGCGGCTGAAGAAGGACAAGGATCACGGCGATATTCCGGTCATCCTGCTGACGGCCCGCGGCGAGGAAGAGGACAAGGTGCGCGGACTCGAAGTCGGTGCCGACGACTATGTCACGAAGCCCTTTTCGCCGCGCGAACTCGTGGCTCGCATCCGCGCCGTGCTGCGGCGCGCGGGCCGTTTCGGCCAGACCGGCAAGCTGCAATTGGGGCCCATCGTCCTGGATGCCGACGAGCATCGCCTGAGTATCGACGATCAGCCTGTCATGCTCAGTCCGACCGAACACCGCCTCCTGGAGTTCTTCCTCACCCATCCGGGCAAGGTCTACAGCCGCACCCAGTTACTCGACCAGGTGTGGGGGCGCAGCGCCTATATCGAGGAACGCACGGTGGACGTGCATATCCGCCGTCTGCGCAAGATTCTGGGGGAGTATAGTTGCGAAGATCTCATACAAACCGTGCGCGGCTTCGGTTATCGCTTCTCCCTTCAAGACCGGGTTTAGATGCTTAGCCCCTGGCGCTCGGAACTCTACTGGATAAGCTGGCTGGGGCTCGTCGCCGCCTTTTTCG